>JBGUQD010000140.1:0-16538 GCA_045130755.1 Candidatus Limivicinus sp.
GGGCAGCTCGATCTCCAGGTGGGAGAGGACAGTTTTATATTTGCGCGGCTGCTTCTTCGGTTCCACGACGATCATCTTCTTGACGTCGAAGTGGCCGTCGTCGGTGCGGGCGACCATGGTGGAATGGTCATTGCTGGCATTCCTGCCGACCATGATAGTGGTGCAGGGCATAGTTATGTTAACTCCTTTCGGTGTCTTTTGATAGAGAGATTATAGCATTTTATGGGAGTAAGTCAACAATACGCAAAAAAGGGACCGGCCCGAAGGCCTGTCCCAATAGATAGACAAACGTGAAACAGAATTTCATTTCAATTCTATCCTTGTAATGAAATAAAACTGATTTCATCTACAGGTTTGCGTTTTTCTCTTTCTTATTTTTCAATTACATCCTCTAAAACAACTACTCCCATGCCATGAGCAGTAATGCAAACAGTATATTGTAGTTTCTGATCGATAGGGAAGAAAGGTGTAATACTATATGATAATCCAATAATCGCATTACATTGATTATCTATTGCTTTCTTTTTTAATGTGTTAAGAGCTTCTTTTCTTGCTGATTGCAGATATCCTCCAATGCTCTCCGACATACTTAAATCTTTGCTCTTGACAGTAATAACAGCATCTGTAGAAAGCGAACAAGCATATTTTATTATTCTAAATCCCTCAAAATGCTCCCCGGTTGTAACAAGAACAGATGGGACCTGCGCTTTTGCTTGTATATATCTACTCTCCTCTTTTATTCGCATTTCTTCCCGTTTTTGAAATATCGGATTATTCGAATCGCTCTCTTCATACTTCAAGTACTGAATCACTTTGTCTGTTGCTTTCCCATCGACCATCAGATGCAGCTTTCCATACGCATCTAAATCACCTTGTCTCATCTTATCAATAAGAGATGAACATTCTTTACATACAGTTATGGTTCCTCCGATATTCACATTCTGAATACTATGTACTAAGGTAACTCCTTCAAATATGCCCAACTTTTTTGCGCAAATGTCGCAATTTGGCATTTTATATCTCACTTCCTCATAATTTTTTTTTCAGAGAGAGCATTCTATTACCAAAGAAAAAACATACTCAGGTTCAAATTTTGAGATACAACTATACACTGTGAAAGAAAAGGCAGGTTCAAACGAACCTGCCCATTTCATTTAATTACTGCGATTACTTCTTGATGGAGAAGAAAGCGGCCTTGCCGGGATACTGAGCGACGTCGTCGAGCTCTTCCTCGATGCGGAGCAGCTGGTTGTACTTGGCGACGCGGTCGGTACGGGAAGGAGCACCGGTCTTGATCTGGCCGGCGTTGACGGCAACAGCGATGTCGGCCAGGGTGGTGTCCTCGGTCTCACCGGAGCGGTGGGAGACGATGGCGGTGTAGCCGGCGCGGTTGGCGGTCTGGATGGCGTCGAGAGTCTCGGTCAGGGAGCCGATCTGGTTGACCTTGATGAGGACTGCATTGGCAGCGCCGAGCTCGATGCCCTGCTTGACGCGGGAAGCGTTGGTGACGAAGAGGTCGTCGCCGACGAGCTGCACGCGGTTGCCGAGGCGCTTGGTGAGCTTGACCCAGCCGTCCCAGTCGTCCTCGCCGAGGCCGTCCTCAATGGAGATGATGGGGTACTTGTTGACAAGGTCTTCCCACATGTCGATCATCTCATCGCTGGTCATGACGGTGCCGCGCTTGGGCAGGTGGTACTTGCCGTCTTCCTTGTTGAACCAGTCGGAGACAGCGGCGTCCATGGCGATCATGAAGTCCTCGCCGGGCTTGTAGCCGGCCTTCTCAATGCCTGCAACCAGAGCCTTGAGGGCGTCTTCATCGCTGGCAAGGTCGGGAGCGTAGCCGCCCTCGTCGCCCACACCGGAGGGAGGAACGACCTTCTTCAGGGCATGGAACACCTCAGCGCACATGCGGAGGGCTTCCTTGAAGTTGGGGGCGCCGACAGGCATGATCATGAACTCCTGGATGTCAACGGAGTTGGTGGCGTGAGCGCCGCCGTTGAGGACGTTCATCATGGGCACGGGCAGGGTCTTGGCATTGACGCCGCCGATGTAGTTGTAGAGGCTGGTGCCGGTAACAAGGGCGCCGGCCTTTGCGCAGGCCAGGGACACGCCGAGGATGGCGTTGGCGCCGAGACGGGTCTTGTTGGGGGTGCCGTCGAGCTCGATGAGCATCTTGTCGATGCCGGTCTGATCGAGGACGTTCATGCCCAGGAGAGCTTCCGCGATTTCGCCGTTGACATTGTCAACTGCCTTCTGCACGCCCTTGCCGCCGTAACGGGCCTTGTCGCCGTCACGCAGCTCGCAGGCTTCGTGGATACCGGTGGAAGCGCCGGAGGGGACAGCCGCTCTGCCGACGGTGCCGTCGTCGAGGGTGACTTCCACTTCGACGGTGGGGTTGCCGCGGGAGTCGAGGATCTCTCTGGCCATAACGTCAACGATCTCAAAATACTGTTTCATTGCATCATTCCTCCAATTTTTACTGTGCAGATCTGCCTGCCCAGCAAGATTTTTAATGGTGCCGCCCCATCGCCGCAGCGGCGGAACGGACGCGCACAGGCGCCGGTACCCGAGCCCATGCGTATTTTGATTATACCCCATGTCTGCGGAAAAATAAAGAAGATTATCAAAATTCTTCCGCAAAAAGGGTGATTTTTTTCACTTTGCACAAAGCGTCGCGCAAAACCGGCATACCAGCGCGCTCCGTGCCGCTATTGTGCCCATGGGCTGCGCTCACGTTTTGCCCGGCCCGCGGTACTTGAGGCAGAGCATGGTGATGTCGTCGAACTGCTCGGCCCCGTCCACGAAAGCGCTGATGCCGTCCATAACGTTTTGCAGTGTCTGCTTCGGTGCGGCGTCCGGGTCCCTGTTGAGTGCCTCGAGCATGCGGTCCGTGCCGAAGAGCTCCTCTTCCCTGTTCGTTGCCTCGGCCACGCCGTCGGTGTAGACAAAGACGCTGTCGCCGGGATGGAGGATGAATTCATGCTGCTTAAAGGGTACATCCTCCATCGTCGCCACGGCCAGGGAATGGCGGTAGGTGACAAGTTCATAGCGGCCGCCGGCGCGGCGAAGGGCGGGATGCTCGTGCCCGGCGTTGGCAGCGACGCCCTTGCCGGTGGAGATCTCCAGCACCGCAAGCCACACCGTCACGAAGAAGCCCGCCGTGTTGCCGTCACAGAGCTGGTTGTTCACGTTTTCCAGGGCCTCGCTGGGGCTCTCGCCGCTCTGCAGGCGGGACTTGATGAGCACCCGCGACACCATCATGAACAGCGCCGCCGGGATGCCCTTGCCCGACACGTCCGCCATGACGAGGGCGATGTGGTCTTCGTCCACCAGGAAGAAGTCATAGAAGTCGCCGCCGACCTCCTTGGCCGGATCCATGGAGGCAAAGATGTCAAATTCGGTGCGCTGCGGGAAGGGCGGGAACAGACGCGGAAGCTGGCTTGCCTGGATCTCGGTGGCCATGTTGAGCTCGGCCCCGATGCGCTCCTTCTCGGCGGTGATACGCGTCACCTCGTCCACATATTGGAGGGTTCTGGCAGAGAGTCTTGCAAAGGAGTCGGCCAGCACCTCGATCTCGTCGCCGGTGCGGTACTCGTCCTCCATGAAAAACTGCAGATCATTGCCGCCGAGGGACCGCACGCGCCTTGTGATGGCCTCGAGGGGCTTTACGATGCGCTTGGAGAGGATAAGCGCAGACGAGGCGGCAAGGGCGAAGACGATGAGGATCAGCACGAGGATCGTCTGTTTTGAACGGGAAAGCCCGCTCTCATATTTCTCCGCGGCTTCAGTCTGAATGCGGTCATACTGCCCTTCGAGCATGGCAGTGGGCTGGTCCATGACCTCCTTGGAGATGACGGACACGATCGCCCAGTGAAGCGTCTCGATGGGAGCGCCCGCGAGGTAATAGACCTCGCCGTCGATTTCGGCAGTGCGTACGCCGGTGTCCGCGGCCAGCGCGTCACTGATAAAGGCGCTGAGATCTTCACTGCCGGCCTCGCGCAGATCCTGTGCCTGTTCCGCCGGGAGGACACGGAAGATGCCGCCCCGCTGCGGAGAAAAGACCACGTGGCCGTTTTCGTTGACGATGCAGACAAAGGCGCCGTCCTTTGCGGAGGCGGCCACAGCGTCGGCCATATCGGTTAAAAAGAGATCCGCGCCCACCACGGCGGCAAGCTCGCCGTTGTGATAGACCGGCATGGCGCACATGACGCCGATCTCGCCGGTGAAGACATCGGCGGTCACGTCGGTAAAGAATAGCTCTCCCTTCTCCACGGCGCCGGTATACCACAGCCTCTCGCGGATCGGTATGGGAATGAGGCTGCCGTTTTCGTCAAACTTGGAGGCGGAGTGATCGTCAGTCAGCAGCATCACGCCCTCCGGCAGGGCGATGTAGCAGGAATCGACATGCACCGTGCGGTACAGGGCCGTCATCATGTCCCCCATGTTCCCGATGAGCCCAAGCTTTGCGCGAAGCATGGGGTCTGAGAGGTTTGCGCCCGCCTCCGTTAAAAGCTGCACGCTGATCTCGCCGTCCAAATCCTTGTCCGGCAGGGCCGCCGCGCGCAGTCCGTAAGCGTCCGGATCGTCAAAAAGGTGTTCCGCATAGTCGGCGAGCATGCGCACGGCTCCTGCCGCGTCGCCGAAGTAATCGTCGGCGATATAGGCCTGCATGCGGGTGCTGTCCGTGAAGCTCGCGTCCAGCACGGCGTCCATGGTACCTTGGGAGATATCGGAGATGGACTGGCGCTGCAGTTCATTTGTCTCGCCCACAATGGTGCTCAGCCGCCTGGACTGGTAGATGATCACCACCGCGTAGGCCGCCATCATCAGCAGAACGGTGATGAGCACAAGATTGAAAACCTTTTGCTGAATACCGCCAATGACAAGGTTTCTGACTTTTTTCATTTCGCTTGATCTCCGGCTTTAATATTGATTTTACTATTATACATGATACTGTCTGAGATTTCAAATACGATTCTGGACAGACGGACAGGCGCGTGGTAAAATATGAGTTGCTGTTAAATAAAAATTCTGACATACGGAGGTATTGAACATGAAAAAGCTTCTGGCTCTGGCACTCGTTCTGGTCATGATCCTTTCCCTGTGCCCGGCAGCATTCGCCGTCAACGAGGATGTGGAGGGCGAGATCGTCATCTACTCATCCATGTATCAGTTCGTCCTGGACATGCTGGACGAAGCGCTGAAAAAAGAGTTCCCCAATCTGACACCCGGCAACGACGGCAGCTTCTTCTTTTACGGCGGCACCAGCTCCCTGATCACCAAGATCTACGGTGAGATGGAGACCGGCACGCTCGACTGCGACATGATGCTGGTAGCCGAGCCCGCGTTTTCCCTCGAACTCAAGGAGGCGGACTATCTCGAGCCCGTGGAGATCGAGGACCCCGAGGACCTGCTGCGCTTCCCCTTTGACGAGGAGGGTTACTGGTACCCCGTGCGCGTGTGCAACATGGTGCTGGCCTATAACCCCGAGATGGTGGATGACTGGGCCGCCAAGGGCGTGACCATCCCCCACAGCTTCAAGGACTTCGCCGAAGACCCCGCCCTCAAGGGCTACATTTCCATGGGCAACCCCATGTCGAGCGGCACCACCTTTGCAGCCGTCGCCTCCCTCACGCAGGATAACCACTACGGCGAGGATTACCTCAAGGGCCTTGCCGCCAACAACGTGATGATCGAGTCCGGCTCCACCGCCATCGCCAAGCTCCAGTCCGGCGAATGCGCCGCCATCATGATTCTCGAGGAATCCATCCTGAAAGCTCTCAAGGACGGCGAGGACGCGGGCACCCCCATCACGAACCTCGCCTGCATCTACCCTGACGACGGCGTGGTGCTCATCCCCTCCACGGTGATGACAGTGGCCGAGGAGCACAGCAAGAATGTCAACACCGAGGCCTGCGAGGCGGTCGAGCAGTGGTTTCTGAGCGAAGAAGCCCAGAAGCTCATTCTCGAGGGCTTCATGCACTCGGTGTTCAAGGGCATGAAAGAGATCCCGCAGGGCTCCATTGACACCGAGGAGCTCATCGGGAAAGACCTGGGTGTGGACTGGGAGAATGCCTACCACAACCGTGAGGCCATCAACACCGCGTGGACGGAGATCGTCACCACCAAGTAAGACATTGATCCTATTGGGCAAAGGGGCGCACGCGCTCCTTTGCCCTTCTGCAAAGAAGGGATACGCATGCAGACAAGCTTAACCCACCAAAAGCGCTCGGCCACGGCGGTCATGCTCCTGCTGCTGGCGCTTTTTCTGCTCGGCGCGGGCATCATCTATAACGGCGTTTTCGCCATGCGGCGCTACGCTTCCTCGGGTTTCAGCTCGGAGGCGGCGTTTCAGGCGATCTATCACCTGCACCGGGAGACGGACCGGGCCTGGTCGCAGCAGCTCTCCCCGCAGCTTAACGAACTTTCCGATCAGGAGCGTGCAGCCTTTGACGCGCTGACCGCGCGGCTTCTGGCCGACACCTGGGAGAGTCAGAAGAAGGGCAGCGGCGCAGAGCTCGACTCCCTTCTCGCGGAGACGGGCGGGGACGAGCGCGCTGAGCTCAGTCAAAAACTCCTGTTCGCCGCTTATCTTACGGGCGGCCCCAAAGTGAGCACAGCCAACCGCAAGGCTGTCACCGCCCTTTCCGGCGATGAAGCCGACACCTTTCGCGCGGGGCTTCTCAAGGCGATGTTAGATGAATCCGCAGAGCTCCCGAAGGCCGCCCAGAAGCTCGCCGGAGACTTGAGCGGAGAAAAGCGGCAGGCCATGCTGATACAGGCCTGGTATGTCAGCTGCGGCTCTGCGGAGTCCGGCGTGACCGAGTGGGTCAACACGCTCAAGAAAACCGTGCGCGATAAGGCCGCCCAGCTCGACGCCTTCCGCATGATCGCCCGCGGGGAGGTCAGCGCCGTCGACCAGCTCATCGTCGGTCACGGCAGGACCGCGATCCTCATCGGGGCGGTGCTCGCCTTCAACGCAGTGCTGCTGGCGCTTCTGATGGCAGGCGATCAGGTGTGGCGCATGGACGTGAAGTGGATCGTCATTCTGCTCATCGTGGACTTTCTGCTGCTGTTCCAGCTTCTGCCGCTTGTTTACATGCTGGTCAAAGCCTTCTTCCCGGACGGCAGCTTCTCCCTCGAGACCGTCCGCCGTCTGTACACCTACCCGCTGAACCTGGACGCGGTGCGCAATACCCTGTTTGCCGCGGCCATGACCATGATCTTCGGAACGCTGCTCGCCTTTCCGCTTGCGTGGCTCGTGGGGCGCACGGATCTCTGCGGTCGGAAGTTCTTCCGTGCCCTCTTCGTGCTGACCTACATGGTGCCGCCCTATGTGGGTGCCATGGCCTGGCTGCGGCTTTTAAACCCCAACGTCGGCACCATGAACCGCTGGCTGCGCGTCCTGTTTCACCTGTCCGACGCGCCGGGCCCGCTCAATGTCTATTCGCTTCCCGGCATGGTCTGGGTGCTGACAAGCTTTTACTACCCCTATGCTTTCATCACCATCAGCCGCGCCATGGAGAAGATGGACCCCTCGCTCGAGGAGGCAAGCCGCGTCAGCGGCGCGTCTCCCCTCAAGACCGTGTTCACCGTGACGCTGCCGATGATGCTCCCTTCGCTCATCTCCGGTGCGCTGCTGGTCTTTGTCAGCGCCATGAGCTGCTACGGCATCCCCTCCATCATCGGAAGCCCGGGACGCGTGCACACCGTAACCACACGCATTGTGGAATATGTGTCGCTGGGGCAGCAGGGTCTCAATGACGCTACCGGCATGGCGGTCTTCCTGATGCTGCTTGCGCTGATCATCCTGTTTCTTTCGGATGTGGTATTGGCAAAGCGGCAGTACATCACGGTGTCCGGCAAGTCTGTACAGCCGACGCTGGTGGAGCTGGGCAGGTGGCGTGTGCCGCTGACCGTGCTGGTGTCGCTCTTTGCGGTGCTGGTGATCCTGATCCCCTTCGCCACGATCCTCCTGACCTCCTTCAAGGTGGACGTGGGCAAGAGTGTGCTCGAAAAGGCAAACTTCACGCTCGCCAACTGGAAGACCGTGTTCGGCCGGGTTGAGACCATGAACAGCCTCAAAAACTCGCTGCTCTTCGCCTCCGTCGCCGCAACGGTCGGCATCGTCATCGCCTGCACCATGAGCTATCTCCTGCAGCGCACGCGCATCCGCGGCCGCAAGATTCCGGACTTTCTTATCACTCTGGGCTCCGGCACGCCGTCGGTCGTCATTGCGCTGGGGCTCATCATGACCATGAAGGGCAATTTCGGCATCAACATCTATAACACCGCCTACATCATGATCATCGCCTACCTCATCAAGTACCTCATGATGGGCATGCGCACCGTGGTCTCCGCCATGAGCCAGATCCATGTCTCGCTTGAGGAGTGCAGCCAGGTCGCCGGCGCGAGCTGGACGCGCACGATGCTGAAAATCACCGGCCCGCTCATCTTCCCATCCATCGCGGCAGGCTGGTTTCTCATCTTCATTCCCTGTTTTTACGAGCTTTCCATGACCACGCTTCTGTATTCCAGCACCACCAAGACCATCGGCTTCCAGCTCTACGAGTACTGGACCTTCACCAGCCAGCCCATGAGCTGCGCCATGGCTTTCGGCATTCTGCTGATCGTCATGCTCTTGAACTTCATTCTCAACCGCCTGACCAAGGGCGAGTTCTCCATCTGAGGGGGGCAAAGCAATGGCAACCGTTTTGATCAAAAACATCACCAAGGCGTTCGGGGACAATGTGGTCCTGCGGGACTTTGACGCCGAATTTGCCGACGGCGAGTTCATCACCCTGCTCGGCCCCTCCGGCTGCGGCAAGACCACCATGCTGCGCATGATCGCGGGCTTTGAAAAGCCCACAAGCGGCGAGCTGTACATTGACGGGCAGATGGTGTCGGGCGGGAAGGTCTTCATCCCGCCGGAAAAGCGCGGCGTGGGCATGGTGTTCCAGAGCTACGCCGTGTGGCCCCACATGAACGTGTTCGACAACGTGGCCTATCCCCTCTCCATCCGGCACGCGCCCAGGGCGGAGATCAAAAGCGCGGTTGAGAGAGTCCTCTCCATCGTGCATCTGAGCCAGTACGCGGAGCGCTTCCCCAACCAGCTCTCCGGCGGACAGCAGCAGCGCGTGGCCCTGGCGAGGGCCCTGGTGGCCGAGCCGAAGCTCCTGCTTCTGGACGAGCCGCTTTCAAATCTCGACGCGAAGCTCCGCGAGTCCATGCGCTTTGAGATCAAGGAGATTCAAAAAAAGCTCGGCATCACGGTGGTATACGTGACCCATGACCAGACCGAGGCCATGGCCATGAGCGACCGCATATTTCTCATCAACCGCGGCGTTGTGCAGCAGAGCGGCAGCCCGCAGGAGATCTACAACACACCCGCCAATCAGTTCGTCGCGGACTTTCTCGGCAAGGTGGATTTCTTCAAGGGTGAGGTACATAACGGCGCCATTGTCTTTCCCGCGATGGGCGGGCAGAGCATTCCCTATCATGGTTCGCGCACAGGAAAGGTGGACGCCGCCATCCGGCCCGAAAATCTGTACTTTTCCGACGACGGCGTCCTCACCGGCACGCTGGAGACCCAGTACTACCTGGGCGATGTGGACGACTGCCGTGTGCGCGTGGGCGATACGCTGGTGCGCGTGATCGTAAACGGCTTTGAGCACCGGAAGCTCCGCGACGGGCAGGCGGTGCGCATCACTGTGCGGGACATGATGGTCTTCCCGGACGACGGACTGCTGGAAGAGATGTTGGAAATCAGCACGTGATATCCTGCGATCATAACGACAAAAGGAGCGCGGTACCGTCTCGGTACTGCGCTCCTCAGCTTGTCAAAAAAGCCCTTTTAGGGGCTTTTTGACTGCGCTTCGCCGCCGAGCATTTTGCTTGGTGCAAAATGCTGTTATCTGAAAAGCCTTGATATTCAAGTCTTTTCAGACGGCGGTTTATTGTACTCGAGGCGGGCTTTGCCCCCTCGAGCTCCCCTGCGGCTCTGTAGTCGTACATAGTCGCCTGGTTTTTTGTCTGTTTTCTATTTTCTATTTTAATCCCAGAGGTCGATGTCGCCGCTCTCTTCGCCGCGGACCCAGTAAGCCTTGTTCTGGTCCACGCGGATATAGACCGCGTCGGCCTCGCCGATCCTGGCGCGGATCTCTTCGGGTGTGATCTCGCCGCCGAAGGGGGACTGGATCACGAGTTTCGGCGCCGCTGCCTGTTTTCTCGTCCTCTTCGCTTTGACTGCCTCCACGGGTGCTGCCACCGCCTCGGCGACTGCTTCCGCCGCGGGCTTGTCCGCCTGAACCTCGGCTTTGGCTCTGCGCTTTCTCCGGTCGATCTTTTTCTCCGTGTCCAGCACAGCCTGCGCTGCGTCGGTCGCCGCTTTTTCTGCCTTCTTCTCCACTTTGGCTGCGGCCTTCCTCGCCTTTCTCTCAGCGGGCTCGATCACCTCGCCGTAGACCTCGGCGATTTTGGCGGAGAGCTTTTTGCTCAGCTTCATTTTCCCGGCTTCGATGAGATAGATGGACTTGCCGCTCACGCCGAGGGCGCTGCCGAATTCTGCCTGGGTGAGCTTGTTCTTTGCGCGCAGTTCCTTGAGATTCATGTGTGCGTTCCCCTTCCAGTTATTATGAATTCATCATACAGTCCACGGCCGGGTTTGTCAACCTTTTGCCCGTTTTTCGTCTCAATTCTGTGCGTCCGCCGTCATTTCCGCCACGATCGCGGCCAGATCCATTTCCCCGAAATGACCGACTCTGTCCGGATATTTGGCCTTGTAGGCGCGGATGATGTCGCGCAGCATGGTCTGCTGCATGATTTCCCCGTCCCCGGTGAGGACGCAGAACAGCTCCCGGCTGTTCATCTCTTTGAGCGTTTTCACAGCTTTTCACTCCTGCCCCATAGATTGTCCGCGCGTCATCTCTGCCCGGACTGTTTTATCCTACCACACTCCGGCGTATTTTTCAATTCGTTTCTGTCAAAAACGAAGCCCCGAAGGCCCGTACACAGGTCTTCGGGGTTTACGTTTTTAATTACAGATGTTTCTCCAGAAGCACGAGCTGTACGCCCGGGATGCCGTTGAAGACCGTGGGCACCACGCCGATCTCTTTGTAGCCGAGCTTTTCGTAGAGGCCTCTCGCGGCGCGGTTTCTGGCGTTTGTGTCCATGCGAAGCTCCGCGCAGCCATGCGTGCGGGCATACTCCTCATAGTACCGCACGAAAGCGCTGCCGTATCCCCTGCCGGACAGGGCGGGAGAAATGACCAGCGTGTGCAGGACACAGACCTCGTCCGACGAAGCTTCAAACTCCCATGCCGCGCCGTCGTACACGTCGACCTGGATCTGATTGATGATCGCGGCGCCGATGACGCGACCGCCTTCTTCCATCACGAAAAGGTCGTCACGCTCGAGTGCCGCCTCGGCAGTCGAGCGCACCGGGTAGATCTCCCGGAGCCAGCCGGTGGTGAACTCTCCGTGTTCCTCGGCGTCGTGGATCTCATTATACAGCGCCTCGACGGCGTCAAGGTCTGCACATGTTGCCTTGCGGATCACGGCTCAGATTTTGGCGAAGGCCTGCTCAAGGTCGGCGATGATGTCCTCGGGGTTTTCAAGGCCTACGGAGAAGCGGATCAGGCCCGGGGCGATGTTCGCCGCTTCCAGTTCCTCTTCGGTGTAGGGGGAGTGGGTCATGGAGCCGGGATGCTCGATAAGGGTCTCGGCCGCGCCGAGGGAGACGGCGAGGGTGGCAACCTTCACGCTGTCGGCGACGACGGCCGCTTTCGCGCGCCCGCCCTTGACGACGAAACTGACCATGCCGCCGTACATGCCGTGCATCTGTTTCCTGGCGATCTCGTGGCCCTCGTGATCCTCAAGGCCGGGATAGTAGACCTTCTCCACCTTGTCACAGGTCTTGAGGTACTGCGCCACCTTCATGGCGCTGTCGCAGTGGCGCTGCATGCGGATCTCCAGAGTCTTGAGGCCGCGCATGACGAGGTAAGCCTCGTTTGCGGGCATGAAGGCACCGGTCATGTCCTTGATGCCGATGAGCTTGATGTTGTTGATGGTCTCCGCGTCGCTGATGATGAAACCCGCAAGCAGGTCGCCGTGACCGTTGATGTACTTGGTGGCGGAGTGGACGACGATGTCCGCGCCCAACTCCAGCGGGCGCTGGATGTAGGGAGAGCAGAAGGTGTTGTCGCAGATGACCTTGATGGCGGGATTGAAGTCATGGGCGATCTTTGCGGTCTTTTCAATGTCAGTGATCTTGAGGTTGGGGTTTGCGGGCGTCTCGAGGTAGACGATGCGGGTCCTTTCGTTGAGGGCCGCGCGAAGCTCGGCCTCGTTCGTCATCTCGATGAAGTGGACCTTGACGCCGAAGCGGCTCAGATGATGCTCAAAGAATTCGAAGGTGCAGCCGTAGAGGGTCTTGTCGGCGACGATCTCCTCCCCTGCCGAGATGCAGGTCCAGATGGTGGCGGTGATCGCGCCCATGCCGGAGACGGTGCTCAGCGCGGCTTCGCCGCCCTCGAGCTTTGCCATCGTCTCCTCCAGCGCCGTATTGGTGGGGTTGCCGATACGGGAATAAATATAGCCCGGCTCCTCCAGCGCAAAGCGCGCCGCGCCCTGGGCGGTGGAATCGAAAATGAAGGTGGACGAGTTATAGATCGGCGTGATCAGGGCGCCGTTTGCGTCCTTGGTGCTGTGGCCGTGTATGGCAGTGGTGGTAAAGCCATAGTTTTCCTTGCTCATGCAGTGTTCCTCCGTTTCGCCCGTTCAAGGCCGATCGGGCATAAAAATCAAGTCAGCCTGTATATTTTACTTATAAAGGCGAAATCTGTCAATAAAAAACTGATAACCTTTCATGAGCAGGAAAACGCAGGAGCCGCAAATCCTGCGGCTCCTGCATAAACGGTATTCGATTGCTTATGACCCGAGGTAGGCGGCGCTGAGGGTATCGTCCGCCAGCAGCTCCTTGCCGGTGCCGTAGCGCACCACAAGGCCGGTCTGCATGATGTAGGCGTGGTCGGAGATCTGGAGCGCCTTGTTCGCGTTCTGCTCGATGAGCAGGATGGAAATGCCCTCTTTATTCAGCTCCTTGATTGCCTCGAACATCTGCGTCACGATCACAGGCGCAAGGCCGAGGGACGGCTCGTCAAACATCATGAGCTTGGGCTTTGCCATGATGCCGCGGGCGATGGCCAGCATCTGCTGCTCGCCGCCGGAGAGAAGTCCGCCGTACTGCTTCTCGCGCTCCTTGAGGCGCGGGAACAGGGCGTAGACGCGATCAAAGTCCTTTTTGATGCCTTCGACGTCCTTGCGGTATCCGGCGCCGACGCGGAGGTTTTCCTCCACCGTGAGCTTGGCAAAGATCTGCCGCGCCTCGGGCACCTGCACAAGGCCCGCCTCCACGATTTCATAGGGCTTGTTGGAGATGGGCTTGCCGTCAAACTCGATGTTGCCCTCGACGCGCTTCATGACCGCCGAGATGCACTTCAGGAGCGTAGACTTGCCGGCGCCGTTTGCGCCGAGAACGGAGACGATCTCCCCCTCCTCCACCTGGAGGGATACGCCGCGCAGGGCGTGAATGCCGCCGTAGGCCGCTTTCAGGTTTTCAACTTTCAACAGTACAGCCATTATTCAGTCCCTCCCAGATAGGCGCGGATGACATCGGGATTGCTCTTGACCTCGGCGGGGGTGCCGACAGCCAGGGTCTTGCCGAAGTTCAGAACCGTGCAGTAGTCGCAGAGGTTGGAGACGACATCCATGTGGTGCTCGATCATGAGGATGGTGATCTTGAAGTGGTCGCGGATCTCACGCACGAAGTCGACAAGTTCCATGGACTCGTCCGCATTCATGCCGGCGGCAGGCTCGTCGAGAAGCAGGAGCTTCGGTTCCAGCGCCATGGCGCGCGCGATCTCCAGTTTGCGCTGGTGGCCGTAGGGCAGGGAGCTTGCGCGCTCGTTTGCCTTGTCCTGCAGGCCCACGATCTCCAGGAGGTGCATGGCCTTGTCCTGCAGGTGCTTTTCACGGCGTATGTAGTTTTTATTGTGGAAAATGGCCTCCGCCAGATTGTAGGTCGCGTCCATGCCGCTTGCGATGATGACGTTGTCCATTACGGAGAGGTTGGAAAACAGGCGGATGTTCTGGAAGGTTCGGCCGATGCCGAGCTGCGCCACCCGGTGGGGCGAGGAGCCGGTGATATCATAGCCGAGGAAGAGAATCTTGCCCGCGTCGGGAGCGTAGATGCCGGTGATGTTGTTGAAGATAGTGGTCTTGCCGGCGCCGTTGGGGCCGATGAGTCCGTGTATCTGACCGCGCTCGATCTTGACGGAGAAGTTGTCGATGGCGTGCACACCGCCGAAGTGCTTCTCGACATTCTGCATCTCAAGCACGGGGTCACGGTTTTCCATGGCGGAGACCTTGGCCTCGAGCTGGGTGACCTTGCTTTCGAGCTCGGCTACTTTTTTCTCAAGATCTGCCATTACGCTTCCTCCTTTCCGGCCTTTGCGCTGCCGCCGAAGAGCTTTTTGAACCAGGCGATCGTGCGCTTGAGCGAAAATTCCTTATAGCCGTAGAGGCCGTTCGGACGGAACATGATGATCAGGACGACCGCGAAGCCGTAGATCAGCATGCGGTAGTTGGACAGAGAGCGGAACACCTCCGGCAGGAGGGTGACGAGCATGGCGCCAAGCACCGAGCCGGTGAGCGAGCCGAGACCGCCGATAACCGTGGTGGTGATGAGCTCGATGGACTTGTTGAGAGCGAAGTTCGTGGGCACGATATACATCATGTAGCCCGCGTAGAGAGCGCCCGCCCAGCCCGCGTAGACCGCGGAGAAGGTGAAGCTCAGCCTCTTGTAGCGGAAGGCGTTGATGCCGACCGCCTCGGCCGCGAGCTCGTTTTCACGGATGGAGGTGAGGTTGCGTCCGAACTTGGAGTGAATAAAGCGCCAGGCAATGAAAAACGCGAGAATAGCGCAGATCACGGCGAAGGTCATGCTGGAGTAGTTGGGGATGCCGGGGAAGCCCGCGGAGCCGCCGGTGAGCTTTTTGAAGTAGTTAAAGAGCACACGCACACATTCGCCGAAGCCGAGGCATGTAATCAGGAAATAGTCGCCCTTGAGCTTAAGAGTAAGGGACCCCAGCAGGAAGGCGATGAAGCCTGCGAAGGCCGCACCGATAAGCATGGCAATGAGGAAATTGAAGTTGTGGCGCACGATCAGGATGGCGGCGGTGTAAGCGCCGATGGCCATGAAACCCGCGTTGCCGAAGGAGAAGAGGCGGGTAAAGCCGGTCAGCACCGCCATGCCGAGGATCGCGATGATGTTGATGCACAGCAGCACCACGACGCCCTGTACATAGGAGTTGATGTGAAGGAAACCGCAGAGGCCGTTATTGATATTATTGAATAATTCTATCATGATGCCGCACCCCCTTATGCCTTGTCCTGGACATCCACGCCGAACAGGCCGCTGGGCTTGACGAGCAGCAGCACGATCAGCAGCGCGAAGGAGAAGAAGTCACGCAGGCTGGAGCTGACATAACCGGAGACGAAGGTCTCCAGAACACCCAGCAGCAGCGAGCCCACAATCGCGCCCGGCACGCTGCCGAGACCGCCGACGACGGAGGCCACGAACGCCTTCAGGCCGATGTTGCCCATGGTCGGGAAGACGTTGTACTTCATGCCGTAGAGGATGCCGGCCACGCCCGCGAGCGAGCCCGCCAGCAGGAACACGGAGGCAATGGAGCGGTCGACGCGCACGCCGAGCACACGGGCAGCTTTTGCGTTGCAGGCGATGGCGCGCACATTCAGGCCGAACTTGGTCTTGTTGATGAGGTAGATGAGGAAGACAAGGATCACCGCCGTGAGCACCAGGCTGATCAGGTCCAGAACGCCGAGGTAGGCGCCCGCGATCTCGATGGTGTTGACGGGGAGCTTGAATTTGAAGGAGCGGTACTGGCCGGTGAAAACCAGGTTTGCAAACTGCTGGAAGATCGTGGACATGCCCATGGCGCCGATCATCAGGAACATGTTGGGCGCGCCGGTGCTGCGAATGTGGCGGTAGACCACCTTTTCGCAGAAGAAGCTGATGAGTGCGCCGCCGCACACGCCGAGTACCGCCGCAACGATGAACGGCAGCCCCAGCATGTTGGCGAACACGATCGCCACATACGCACCCAGCATGGCAAACTCGCCGTGGGCCCAGTTGGAGAAGTCCAGCAAGCTGTAGATCAGGGAATATCCGGTGGCAAGCAGCGCATAGATGCCGCCGATGGAGATTCCCGTAATAAGCTGTTGCAAGAACATATGTTTACTCTCCTATTTATCGTCAATTGCGAACAAGATTCGCAATCGGCTTACTCTCTTATTCAAGCAGAGGGGGAGGAGCAAGTCCTCCCCCTCTGCGCGGGAATTGCGAATAATGAAGCTTTCAGCAAAAAAATCAGTCGGTAACAGCTTCGACAGTCTTGATGGGAACCTTCACGTGGGCGCCGTCATTGGTCTGGAACTCAAAGACTTCGCACGCCATAACGG
>JBGUQD010000141.1:0-13524 GCA_045130755.1 Candidatus Limivicinus sp.
ACAGCGGCAGAAAGCTGATGATCTCTGCTTCCGAACACGCCGCTGACAAGCTCATTGAACAGCAGGAGTATTGTAATCGGCGCATGCTTGTTTTGTTTTCAAGGCAGAAGAAACAATTTTCATATCACACAAGTGTATTGCGCAGCAATAAATGCTGAGCTATGCATTTTCAAGCTCCAGATGAAAGCCGGGATGCGGTATGTTCACAGCAGCAAAGTCCATAAAGCGGCGGACTGCAAAGGGTGTGTAGTCCCGCTTGGGGAGAAGAAAATAAAACAGGCGGTCAGTGTACTCCGAATTGATTTTGAAAAACCGCAGGTGCGAGCGTTTGGATCGCACCAGCCGATCACTGATAAATACCGCGCCGAGGGCGTTGTCCGCCAGACGATAGGAAGTGACCATCTGAGAGATGGTCATTTTTATTTTGGGATCGAAGCCCGCCTCCCGGAACATTTTCCGTCCGCGGTCATAGAGATTGTTGCCCTGGCGCAGCAGAATGAATTCCACATCCTTAAAATGCGTCAGATCGACGCGAGGACAGTCTTCTTCGAGATGACGGCGCCGCATGATATCGTCGGCGCCGAGGGCAAACGCGTCCAGCTCTCGCGGCAGGGGAATGTCCCGGTGCACGGCCAGCAGGACATGGTCATAAAAGGCAGGCTTGTGCTCGAACTGCTCCACGATCTCCGGCGCACAGCTCATTGTGAGATCTACATCGCGGCGATGGAGATATCCCTGCAGCTTCTGGGCACTGTCCTCGAAAAGCTCAAGCTGAATGCCCGGGTACTGCTTGGAAAACTCAGAAAGGATGGGCGCGAGGATATAGCAGTTGAGAAAGTGCGTTCCGCCGAGACGCAGGGTGCCGGTCTGCAAACCCCGCAAGTCTTCGATCCGATGGGCAAGGTCCTCCTCCAGATAGCGTATGTAGTGCAGTGTGTCGATGTAGGCCTGCCCCGCTTCGGTGAGTGCCACGGGACGTCGGCTGCGGTCGAAAATCTCCGCGCCGATGGCCTCCTCCACGCGCTTCACCGCAATGCTGAGCGCAGGCTGACTCATGTACAGATGCTCGGCTGCGGCGGAAAAGCTGCCGTCCTGATACACCTGGTAGATATATTTCATGTCCTGTTCCATAGCTGCCGCCTTACTATTTACAAAATTTATATCTATATAAAATTCATGAAATTGATTATATAGTATTTTTGTGTTAATGTAAAGACACCAAAGGAACATTTCAACATAACTCGATTGGAGGACAGCCATGAAAGTCAACGCACTGATGATGGATGAGATCGACAATATCGTGACCTGTGTCACGGAGGTTGCAAAGGGAGAGGATGTTGTCTACCAGAAAGGCAGCGAGCTTCTCTCCGTCCGCGCTGAGGAAGACATCCCCTATTGCCACAAGATCGCCCTCAAGGATTTCGACGAGGGTGACGAGGTTCTCAAGTATGGCGAACTGATCGGCAAGACCAACGGCCCCATTGCAAAGGGCCATCTTGTCAACCATGAGAACATCCACAGTGTTCCCCGCGATTACGACAGCGAGCTGGTAGAGGATACCGGCGAGGAAGCGGAAGACTTCAAGGCGGTCAAGACTGACGACGGCCTCAAATTCTGGGGCTATCGCAGAGCTGAAGGCCGTCCCGGCATCCGCAACCATGTACTGATCCTCCCCACCTGCGCCTGCGGCAGCGAGAGCTCCCGCATTGTTGCCTCCCAGGTGCGCGGCGCTGTGAACATCGTATTCAATACCGGCTGCTCCGATGTGGCCGCCAACACCGAGATGAGCCAGAAGGTGCTGACCGGCTTTGCCTGCAATCCCAACGTATACGGCGTTGTGATCATCGGCCTCGGCTGCGAGACCGTCGGCCATGACAAGCTGAAAGCCAAGATTCAGAAGATGACCTCCAAGCCTGTGGTTTCCTTCGGTATTCAGGACGAGGGCGGCACTCTCAAGACCATCGAGAAGGCTGTCCGCGCCGCACGGGATATGGCGGCAGAAGCGGGAATGCAGCAGAAGGAGCTCTTCCCTATCACGGAGCTCTTCATGGGCATCGAGTGCGGCGGCTCCGACGCCACCTCCGGCATTGCTTCCAACCCCGCCGTTGGCGAGCTGAGCGACCTGCTGGTCGATCTCGGCGCAACGAGCATGATGAGCGAATCCATCGAGTGGATCGGCGGCGAGCATGTGGTCGCCAAGCGCGCAGCCACGCCGAAGATCCACAATGAGATCATCGAGGTCTGCCGCGCCTATGAAGATCATCTCAAGGCCGCCGGTCAGGACTGCCGTGCCGGTCAGCCCACGCCGGGCAACAAGGCGGGCGGTCTGAGCACCCTGGATGAAAAGAGCCTCGGCTGCATCCGCAAGGGCGGCACCCGTCCCATCGTGGAAGTGCTTGAGCAGGCCCAGCGCCCGACAAAGCACGGCGCCATCGTCATGGATACCGCAGGCTATGACATTTCCTCCGTCACCTCCATGGTAGCGGGCGGTTGCCAGGTGGTCATCTTCACCACCGGGCGCGGCACTCCCACCGGCAACGCCATCGTCCCTGTGCTCAAGGTCACGGCAAACGGACGCACCTATCAGCGCATGGAGGACAACATGGACGTGGACCTCTCCCCCATCGTGCGCGGTGAGAAGACCTACAAGGAAATGGGCGCGGAGCTTCTGCACACCATTCATGAGGTTGCAAACGGCAAGCTCACCAAAGCGGAAGCCTATGGCTTTTCGGATATCGCGGTCGATCACGTCTGCCGTTATGTTTGACTTCAATTGCGAACAAAGTTCGCAATTGAGCAACTCGCGCTTATCGCACGCGGCGGGCGCGACACGCCGCGTTTGGTCGGTGCGAGGCCTCGCAAAGCTCGGCTCAGAGTGTATTTGAGGCGGCAAAGCTGCCTCAAATACAGATTGTGGATTTCCCGTTATTCCTCTGTAAGCATATACATTGTATGTACGAATAAAAGAAAAGAGAAGAAAAAGGAGAAACAGAGCATGTCACATCTTACCATCTGTCTGATCATCTCCGTCTTCTGGATCATGACCGTGTTCCCCATGTAATCTGACTCTATCGGAGGATATCACGATGCTTGAAGTTAAAACATTCCCCAAAGATATGAGCGTTTTCGAGGTCAACCGTTCCGATGCCAGGGAGTGCTTCCTTTCGGGACTGTTTGAGGAAACTGTCAAGCTCGAAAACGGAACCCATTCTTTCTATACCTACCTCAAGCCCGGTCTGCGTTACAACCAGCCCTGCCTGGTGGTTGCCCCGCCTGCCTGCGACAATGTCCTTGAGTGGCTGGAGGAGAGCTTCTGGCTCTCCTTCGCCGAGGAGCACGATCTCTTCCTGCACATCATGATCCCCGAGAACGGCGCATGGAAGCTCGACGGCTCGGATGCCGACTACATGAACAAGGTCTATATGCAGATCCAGTCCCGCCAGGCCTACGTCACCATGCAGGACAACATCTACGCCCTCGGCCTCGGTGAAGGAGCAGTCATCGCCCAGCAGGCTGTCATGAAGATGAGCAGCGAGTGGTCCGGTCTCGCCGCCTTCGGCGAGCTGGATGCACACGCCATGCTCAACGCCAACGTGCTGCACGGCGCGGAGAGCACCGGCAAGACCGAGCTCTCCATCAACGCCGCCAAGGTGCAGGTCCCGGTCTGGATGGGCTGGAACGAGAACACCGGCGACAACGCCGTCGTCTGCGAATACTGGAAGAAGCAGAACGACGCGGACGGAGAGTGCTTCGGCAACCGTTTCGCCAATGAGATCTATTTTCCCTCCATCGTCTGCAAATCCAGCCAGATCAACGAGGAGAAGGTCTCCCAGGTGCGCGTCACCAACGGCTATGTCGCCCCCATGAACCGGGAGCTTGCCGACGCGGTTTGGGCCTTTCTGTCCAAAGCCTGCCGCCATCGCGGTTATGGCCACAAGATGCTGCGCAACCGCATCGACCCCGACGCCTACGGCTTTGAGCTCCATACCATGGAGCACCAAGGCTTCACCCGCCTTTGGTACGAGTATGTTCCCGAGAGCGTGAAAAAGAGCGGTGCAAAAGCCCCTCTGGTATTGTGCATGCATGGCCGCGGCGGCTCGGCGGAATCCTTCCTCAGCCTTTCCGGCATCAGCCGCGTCGCCGAGGAGCGGAACTTCATCGCTGTCATCCCCGAGTCAGGCGTCTACCAGCAGCGCCCCGGCAGCGTGCGCAATACTCTCCTCTGGAACGGCGAGTACAAGGGCGAGAAGATCGACGACGTTGCCTTCCTCCTGAAGGTCGTCGAGGACGTGAAGGCCCGCCGCGCAATCGACGAGACCCGCGTATACGCCTGCGGCCAGTCCAGCGGCGGCATGATGACCTCTGCCTTGGCAGAGCATGCCCCCAACGTGTTTGCTGCCGTGTCCCCGTGGTCTGCTCTTGTGGATCCGGATCACGATCTGGTGCTGCCGGAGAAGATCGACCCCGCAGTCCCTTACATGTTCCTCTTCGGTGACCGCGACTGGCTGGTGGCCGACCGCGAGCACGGCGAGATGGAGTTCGGCGTCACGGCTCCCATCGCGGCCTACCTCCGAAATCTCATCAAGCTCTACGGCCTCGAGGAAAAGCCCCTGCAGTACACCTGCGGCGAGATCAGCTGGTTTGTCTATCGCAATGCCAACAAGGTTCCCATGCTCACCGTCGGGCGCGTGGCAGGCATGACCCACGCAAACTACCCGCGCGAGAGCTGGATCGCTTATGATGAGTTCCTGTGCCGCTTTTCCAAAACTTCGGACGGCACTCTTTACTACATGGGCGAAAAGGTGTAATATAAATATAACCTCAAATCCCCGCTTCCTCCGAGGCGGGGATTTTTGAACACAGGAGCGTTTCAATGAACGAACAGGAAAAAGCTCACTGCCCCTGCACCCGCAATTGTCCGCGTCACGGCAACTGTGCCGCGTGCGTGGCAAACCACCGCTTTACGACAATCGGCGTTCCGGCCTGCTTCTTTACAAAAGCAGGTGAAGCCTGGCATGATCGGAGCTATGAAGCCATGCTGCGGGACATACAGGAGAACAGATAACATCGTCGATTGCGAAACTCAGGGTTCGCAATTGAGGCTTCGCGCTTACCGCATGCAGCTGCACGCCGGGTGCGCATGATCGGCGACGTCAACGCCGTCGGTACCATCACCAAGTCCACCTGCCAGGGCCATCACTCCGCCCTGGACATCTGAACATATTGAGGAGGAGAGCCTTATGCCCATAGGATTTCGTGCATTCTTAGACATTGAGAGGCCGAGCCCGGAGCTGATTGATGCCTACAGGGAGATCCCCAGCAGCAATATTGGTGACTGCGTCAAACGCATGAACTGTATGTTCGGCGGTATTCGCTCCTATAATCGGATCAATTTGATCGGCCCCGCCTTCACCGTGAAAGTGCCCGCCGGGGATAATCTGATGGCGCAGGTCGCGCTCGACTATGCGCAGCCGGGCGATATCATCGTGATTGACGGTGCGGGATATGCCGACCGCGCTCTGGTTGGCGGGATGATGCTGGCATACGCGGAGGAACGGAAGCTCGGCGGTTTTGTCGTCAACGGCGCGGTCCGTGATCTGGATGACATTCACAACAGCCCTCTTCCGGTGTTTGCCATGGCGGCCACGCCTCTCGGTCCCTATCGGGAAGGCCCCGGAGAGATCAATGTCCCTGTCGTCTGCGGCGGCCAGGTGGTCATGCCGGGCGATCTGCTGGTGGGCGATTCTGACGGTCTCGTTGTGATCCCGCGCGATGACGCGGCGGAGCTTCTGGACGCTGTCAGGAAGAATCTTGCCATGGAGCAGGATGAAATGAAGCAGATGAAGGACGGCACCTACGCCGAAGAACATCACAAGGATATTTTCACCGGCGCATTTCTGAAACGCGGAGGGAGCTTTCACCATTCGTGAGGCTTCTCCCATGCAGCGAACATCGCATAAACTGTATGAGATACCTGGAAACGCTCAAGGACAGTGCGATATAATCCTCTCAGGCGGGACAGTTTTGTGCACATTCAAGTTCACTCAATAACGGGAGGCAGCACCGATATGATCATAAAATCAGATAATATGGTTCTGGACCTGCTTGTTCAAACAGATCCTGAAGGAATTGTTGTGCTTGAAAGCAAAGTGGGAGTCGTCCGCATGATCCCCTTTTCCGGGACAGTAAGCGGTCCTCTGTTTGAGGGAATTATCGAGCCCTGCGGTGTGGATACCCAGATCACAAATGCTGCCGATGTACGCCATATGTCCGCGCGTTATATGCTGACCGGCACCGATCATACAGGAGCCCTCTGTCATATCTATGTCCAGAATGAAGCATGGTTCACCGACGGGGCAAGACCTCGCCCCTGGCATTCTGTCCCGACATTTATCACGGACTCCAAAACGCTGGCGCCCATCCTTCATCACCACTCGTTCATTGGTGAGGGCATCCGTGATGATGAGGGGCTGCACATCCGGTTTTATAAAGTGGCCGAAGAGTGAGCAGCTCCGAAAAGCAGTCATCCCGTGTCGATCTGCTGGTGCGGGAGGACGGCTTTTTCCCCGGCTATCATATCCGCCGCGGCAATTTGGTCTCTATTCTGCTCGAGGGCTCGGTGTCGCTGGATGAGATCTGTTCCTGGATCGACAAGAGCTACCAGGTCACCGCCTCCGCCAAAACGAAGCATGACACCTCCGGGGTGGATATGGCGGATGGGCTTTCCGCTCAGCCGGACGATGATCGGTAAAGCATATTGGCCGAAGGCCACGATGGGAACCAAGAAGAAACCGCATATTTGCAGTACACAGCAAAAAGAGTCTGCAGGCTCAATTAAACCTGCAGACTCTTTTTATATTTCATTATCAGATGCAGTCGGTTCTCAGAAGCCGATGCTGCCGTCAGAGTAAATGCGGACGCCGTCGACGATGATGTAGTCGGGCTCGTAACCGTCGTAAACAACGGTTCCGTCGGAGTAAACGCGGGCGCCGCCAACATAAATGTAATCGGGCTCGTAGTCGATGTAGCCCCATGCATTGTAGACGGGAGGATTGTAAACCGGGGCAGCCGGAGCGCTCACGCCGATGTTGGCGCTGGTGGTGTCAGCGTAGCTGCCGCCGAGGTAGAAGCGGCAATAGGCTCTCCAGCCTTCCATGCTGGGCTGGATGTTGTGGACGACGAGGGTCGTGGTGCCCTGACCGTCTACGCTGCAGTAGGGGAACTGGGCTTTGAATCCGTCAAGGCTGAACTCGCCGCCGTTGGGGGAAGTGAAGCGCCACTCGATGCGGTCATAATTGCTGGCGCCTGCGACGAACATCGCATACTCGCCGATGAAGTGGCGCTCGTTGGTTGGGTTCTTGGTGATGATAATGGGAGTATCGGCAAAGGCCGCGGTGCCGAGGGCGAAGATCATGGTGAGGGCCAGCGTAAGGGCGACAATCATTTTGATGGAAGTCTTCATTATTCTGTTCTCCTTATTTTTTGAAAGTGTTGTTTTTCTTGTTTACGGGCACATCCTAACACACGAATTATCACAAAAGAGTCACACCCTCCCGAGCGGTGAGAAGCAGCATCAAAATATAGGAAATCCCCACCGGATCGAGCCTGATCCGGTGGGGTTGATTGTTTCTCAATATAAGATGTATGAGAATTCACGCTGCTTGAAACAGGATTTTGTCGCGTGATGCCGGACTGTTGTGATATAATTAAACTACTAAAAGCGTAAGGAAGGTGGTGCAAGATGAACAAAAAACTATGGATAATTACAGGAACGTTCCTTTTTGTGCTCCTGTTTGTGCTGACAGTACAGACGAGCTTATGCTGGGCAGAGTCCACATTAGCGGATACAATGATTACAGCCGAGAATCCTTATATGACCGAGGCAATCAGGGAAGCGCTTGACGGCATCTCTCAGGGTCACGGAGGGCCTTTTGGCTGCGTGATCGTCAAGGATGATGAGATCATCGGTACGGGTCACAACAGAGTTCTTGAGGACAATGATTCCACTGCTCACGGTGAGATCACTGCGATCCGCAATGCCGAGGATGCGCTGGACAGCTATGATTTGTCCGGATGCGTACTGTATACCACAGGAGAGCCGTGTCCGATGTGCCTGTACGCGATTCTCTGGGCCAATATCAGCAAGGTCTATTACGGCTGTACGATCGAAGATAACGCCGATATCGGTTTCCGGGACGAGGTGTTCGACAATCTCAGCGGCGGCAGGGAAAGCCTGGAGGATTTTCTGGTCTGCATTGATCGAGACGCCTGTCTGAAGCTGTTTCAGGTCTACAGCGATATGGAACACCAGATCTACTGAAGTGCTCTGCAGCGGAGACAACACAAGCCACAGGTTTTGAGGGAAAGGTCTCAAATCTGTGGCTTTTTATTATTTCTGTCTTTATTCCTTGAACAGTTTTTCGGTCGAAACGCCCGGAACTTTTACAAGACCATACAACTCAATATCTGTCACAGTCGCTGCTTGTCCTCAATGTGTGAAACAGAGCCACACCAGATTTTCAGTTTTGCATGTTATTATAAGATTGTAAAATAAGGAGCAAGGCAGCAGAACCCCGCCCGGATACGTCCCGGGCGGGGTTCTGCTTTTTCTTTTTTCACTGTGACACTTCTGTGATAATTGCTGTGCTACACTGTGCCCGTAAACAAAAAACAAAGGCCGACAGGCGACGGAAAACAAAAATGAAAAGGAGATAACGAAAATGAAAAAAGTAATTGCAATGGTAATGACAGTGGTCATGATGCTGGCCCTCGGAACGACGGCCTTCGCAGACAACGGTCCTCTCACTGTGGAGCAGGCCAAGCAGGCGGCGCTGAATTTCGCCGGTGTGAATGCCTCCGAGGCGGTTTTCACGAAAGCGTACAAAGGCTACGAAAACGGTCGTGAAGTGTACGAGATCGAGTTCTACGCCAACAACACCGAGTACGACATGGACGTCGATGTGTTCACCGGCAGAATCACGTACTTCAGCTCCGAGTACCACGGCATGCAGGCCGTCAACGGATACGGCAATATGAACGGCGGTATGTACGGCTGGGACGACTGGGATGACATGTACGAATGGGACCATGACTGGGACGACATGTACGACTGGGACGATCCCTGGGATTTCGACTAAAGCAGAATAAAGCACACAGAGCCGGCCCGAAACGTGAGGAACTGCGTTTCGGGCTGCTGCTTTTATAATTCCTGGCATGGACAGCATAAAAAAGCTCCGAATAAGCGTTACCCAAAGGGCAGCGTTTGTTCGGAGTTTTTCTCATATCAGTATCCCGTTGCAGTGGTCGATCTCGTGCTGGATGATCTGGGCGGTCCAGCCCGTGAAGGTTTTGAGGCGCGTCCGAAATTCCTCATTCTGATACTGCACCTTGATGGAGCGGTAACGCTTTGCCTTTCGCGTACCAGTCAGAGAGAGACAGCCCTCTTCCGCCTCGTAAGGGTCGGCGTATTTCACGATCACGGGATTGTACATCATCATGTACTGCCCGTTGTTGTCGAAGGCGATGATCCGCTTTGCGCTGCCGATCATATTTGCTGCCATGCCCACGCAGCCGTCCGCATGGGCGCGCAGTGTGTCCAGCAGGTCCGCCGCAATGGGCGCATCTGCCGGGCCTGCCTCGGCGGATTTCTGTGCGAGAAAGATCGGATCCTTCATAATGGGTTTGATCATCTCTGTTCTGCTCCTTCACGCATTTTGCTGTAACAGCTTTTCTTTGATAAGCGGTATGATCGTTAGATCGGCCGGGAGCCAGGCAACATCGTCCAGCTCCTCTGCGCGCAGCCACCTTGCCGCTTCGTGCTCTTTCAAGACAGGCTCCCCGTCGCAGATCGCGGCCCAAAAGCACTGCATGCTCAGATGAAACGCAGGGTAGTCGTATTCAATGGTCGTGAGGCATTCGCCGACCGCGATGCCGGTGTCCAACTCCTCCCGGATCTCGCGGACAAGCGCCTGCTGCGGCGTCTCCCCTGCTTCAATCTTTCCGCCGGGAAACTCCCAGCCATCCTTCTGTTCTCCGTATCCGCGCTGGGTGGCAAAGACCCTGTCGCCCTCCCGGATGACGGCCGCGACAACGTGTACAGTCTTCATGTATTCTCCGTTCTTCAGAAAGATTATGTTTGCACCGCTGTCGATGATTTCACGCACTCGCGCCAGAACTTCCTCCGACTGCGCGCAGCACATCCATTCCGCCTTGGCAAGGCCAAACCAGACGTCGTGCAGGATCGAATCATCCGCGGAAAAATCCTTGCGGTATTGATTTAAAATTTTACGCGTGATTTCGGGGACAGAGGCGCCTTCATTGTATTCTTCCATGAAGGCTTCATATACCTCCATGAACTGGTCGCTCTGCGTCATTCCCATTCCCCAGCAGCCCATCTTTTTTGACCTCCAAAAAGTATTCGGTACTCTATGGTTTTATTATATTCTGTTTTGATCTCCCTTTCAATACTCCATCAGCTTCCGATGAGCAAACTGCGTTAAACGGGGCAGAAGTGCAAAGCACGATTGCGCGTGAGTACGGAATGTGTTAAACTGACAGCAAATCGACAAACATCAGAGAAGGTGTTGAGATCATGGCAGATACACTTGCGCACATTTCCGGGCAGATTCTTGCGGATGCGGAGCTGCTCTATGATTATCTGTCGGCGTGCCCCCCGCTCCCGGCGAAGGCAGACGTCATTCTCGCGACTGGATCGCACGACTGCCGGGGCGCCGATCACGCCGCCGCGCTGTACCTGCAGGGGCTTGCGCCGCTGATCGTGTGTACCGGCGGTTATGGAAAGATGACGGAGGGCATGTTTTCAAAGCCGGAGGCAGAGATGTTTGCTGAACGCTGCGTGCTGGCCGGTGTACCGGAGACGGCCATCATCACCGAATGCCGTTCAAGCAACACCGGGGAAAACTTCACCTTTACCCGCGAAAAGCTCGCCTCCCTGGAAATCGTTCCGAAGGTGGGAATTGCCACGAGCAAGCCCTATATGGCAAGGCGCGTATGGGCCACCGGGACCAGACAATGGCCGGAGGTCAGGTGGATCACCTCCGTTCCGCCTCTCTCTTTCACAGACTACGTGACGGCGCCCATTACCATGAACAGCACCATTGAACTCATGGTCGGCGATCTGCAGCGCCTGCGGGTCTATGAGGATATGGGCTTCCAGGCACATGTGGATGTTCCGGGGCATATCTGGGATGCTTACCGGCGTCTCGCGGACGCCGGGTTTGACCGCTATGTGATCAGAGAATGAGGATAAAAAAAGAACCCGGCCGCATACAATCAAAGGTATGCAACCGGGTTTTCCTATCACCTGCAGCCGGGCGGCGTTCAGATATTCGCCTGCTTCTGTGCTTTTCTCCGAAGGCCGATGTACCCGCCGATGAAGCCTGCAGAGGCCATGACGAGCGTATGGGGCGCGATGAGCGCCTGCGCAAAAGTCATATCCTTTGCATAGGTCACAACCAGAGCCAGAAGCACCCAGCCGATAAGCCCTTCGATTACGGTTCTGATGATGATATTCTTATTCATGTTTGTATCCTCCCTATTTTTTATTCTGTATATTTGATTTACTTGTCTCTCAAGTACGGGCTTATAATAGCACAGGAAATGTCACAAAAGATGCACATATCTCAGCTTTTTACACTGCTCCGTACCTGCATATTTTACGGCATGTGTTTATAATACCTTGAATAATTTAAACAGATACGAAGATTGAGGAAAACTACCGGGAGCTTCTGCAGTCGGATAAACCGCTGTTTGTCCCGCCGGAGGACGCAAGTCAGATTACCCCTGAAATCAAAAGCGTTCTGGATGATGATCCGGAGGTTCTGATTTCCAGCATCATGGCGTATACAATACGGAGCACATGGCGAGCCGGTTGTGCCCGAAGCGCTGCTGGATGCCTCCCCATATAACCGCCGCATCATGGAACTGATCCGGGGTCTCTGCTGACACAAAAGATGCCCGCAGAAGGCAATCACCGCCGGGCAGCGCGGGGAATAAAGACTCCGTACAGCCGGAACGTAAATTGTCCGGATGTACGGAGCTTTTATCATTACAGTATTCCTGGCATCAATAGTGCAGCCAGTAGTAATAATAGCAGGGAGCCAGTTTCCTGACAATAAAGTGATTATCTCCCCCGGCTTTGTGGTCGCTCTCCCGATACTCCCAGCCGTTCTCTGTTTCCGCAAAATCACTCACCAGTGAATCGTTGTCGGCAGAATCGCTCTGTCTCCACATGGCAAGGGGATCATCTGCCGGTGTATAGAAGAAGCCTGTGTACTCTGTCTGGCTGCCTCTGCCCCTTCCGCCGCAGTAAAAACCCACATAGCCATCATCCGGTTCTACATCCTCAATCCACTTCAATGCGGATGCGTCGTTATACCGCTCGCTTTTTATCGCGGTGTCGATCACGGCGAAGTCCTTTTGAAAGCTCTTGCTCAAAGAACGAAAGGATTTTGTGTTATTGCGCAAGGGGCCGAGCAGCAGAAGAATACAGCCTAAGACGATAAGGCATTCCATCAGCCATCTTTTAGATGCAAACCATGCTTTCATATTTTGTCCCTCAGCTGTCTCCCGTTATCTCCTTCACGCGGACAGCTTCCAGGCTGTCAGCTTTCACACAGCAGCAGAGGAAGAGGCCGCAGATTCCGTAACGCATAGAGCAATCGTACAGTCTGCATATATTATAACAAATGCTGGACAAAGCCGCAAGTTGGGTGATTGGAGAAAAAACAGTAAAAACGTTTTGCTTTGCAGAAACGTTTCCCGTATAATACGGATCGAGAAGCCAAATAAACATTCTGGACTCCTCAAGCAGGGAGGACTGTATATGAACTTGAATTACTGTCCCGTGTGCGGGACAAAGCTGCACCCGAAGGAGCAGCCCCACGAGGCCCCGGCTCTGTACTGTGATCGTTGTGCGGAGTACCGCTTTCCCATATACAGCGCTGCCGTAGCGGTGACTGTGCTGGATGAAGCCGGGGAAAACATGATTCTGATCCGGCAGTACGGTGATCCCGATCCCGTCCTGGTTGCCGGGTACATCGAGAAAAGCGAAACTGCGGAAGAAGCCGTCATCCGGGAAGTAAACGAAGAACTGGGCATGACGGTTCAACGGCTCTCCTTTCTGCGCAGCAGATATTACGCGCCGTCGGAGACCCTGATGTTTCACTATGCTGCCACCGTCAAGGGAAAAACCGCCGCACCGAACTGGGAGGTTGACAATTGGGAATGGGTTCCGGTCGAGCACGCCCTGGAACTTGTAAAACCGGGCGGTCTGGCAGAGACGCTCCTGCTGGACTATGAGGAATATCGAAGGTGCAGAACCTGATGCAAATCCTTGCATTTTTGATTGAGAAAATACGTGTGCAAGTCTGCTTTTTCGCGCTGCGTGCGGCCTGAGAGCGGAAAATTTATATTGACATCCGCCCGCCGCTATGCTATCATACTCAAGCGGCATCGTGTGCAGAAGTACCCAAGAGGCCGAAGGGGCTCCCCTGCTAAGGGAGT
>JBGUQD010000142.1:0-41022 GCA_045130755.1 Candidatus Limivicinus sp.
GGGGAGGATATTGTCGGAGATGATGTTCTTGATGAAGGCTGCCTTGTTGTGCTTTTCCTCATAATTGTTCTTGGCTTCGTTGAAGGCGACGGCAGAGATGGCGCAAATCGTGCGGCTCAGGGCGTCGGTACCTTCGGTGAAGGCGGCATAGTCAAACTTTGCCCCGGGGGAATACAGGGCATAGTAGGTGCGGCTTCCCGTGGTAACAGGCCGCTCGCTCCCGTCAAACTCGTACAGGTGAAAATCGTCCAGTCTCGATCCGATCATGGCAAGCTCGCTGCTGGCCACGACAAAACCCTGCTCGTCCACGACGCCGATGGTCCTGTCCACCGCGTCCTTCATCTGAATAATCACATTCTGAAATATTCTGCTGGACATATGTTCTCTCTCCCATTCTGCCGCATAACATGCGAAGCCCTCTCCTATTGGCTGCGCGCGGCGGATTGTCCGCCATTGCGGACCGCTCTTTTTTCCCATTTGACCGGATGCAGCGGCAGCTTTTGAGCATTTTGTCAAATCTGCCCGGCGCAGATCTCTCTCCCGCCACATGCGTCGCCTACCATAATAACGCTTTTTTGTGTAATTATCAATAGAAACAATCGGGTTTTTTTGTGAATTTTTTTCGCTTTGTGTAGTTAACGCTCAAAAACCATCCGACACAGGCGGCTTTTTTTCGACTATTTGCCGATAGTAAAATCCTTCAACACCTTGCACAAATCCTCCTGTCCGAGTTCCCGGATCCCGCCCGGTTCAAGGCTTTCGCCAAGCTCGAGCGCCCCGACGGACAGCCTTCGCAAGTGCTTGACGGGCTTGCCGCAGGCCGCCAGCATGCGCTTGACCTGGTGATATTTCCCTTCCATCACGGTGACATAGCACACGCTCTCCCCGTTGATCTCAAGCTTTGCGGGCAGACAATGCGTTCCGTCTGCAAGGACGATGCCTTCCGCGAAGGCTCGCACATCCGCCTCGTCCGGTATTCCCTCCACCTCAGCGCGGTAACGCTTTTCAACGCCCGACTTCGGTGAGATGACACGATGAGCAAAGTCCCCGTCATTTGTCAGCAGCAGCAGACCGCTGGTATCCTTGTCAAGCCGCCCCACAGGGAAAAGCTCCAGCTTTTTGAGCTCCGGCGGCATACGATCCAGCACGGTTTCCTGCCGTCTGTCCTCTGTGACACTCAGAACGCCCTCGGGCTTATCCATCATGAAATAGCGAAACCGCTGCCAGCGCAGCAGCTCGCCGTCGAGGCTGATTGTGTTTATCTGCGCGTCCACACGTCTGTCAGGCGCGGTGACGACGGTGCCGTCGACCTTAACACGGCCCGCCCGTATGATGCTGCGCAGCTCGCTGCGCGAGGCGACGCCCAGTTCGCTGAGCAATCTGTCCAGTCTCATCTGGCCCATGATTTGTCTCCTAACATATCTTTGTCCGCTTGTGAATAAGTTGTGATGACACAGGCCGCGCACTACAGAGAACGCGGCGGAAGGGAGAAGATTATGGCACGGAAAACCCGAGGATTCGCGCGAAAGAAAATGCTGATACTCCTGCTTTTGCTCGGCATACTCCTACTGCTGTTCATCACGGCGAGAAGTGTTTTCAGCAAGGAGGAGGCTCCAGATCTGAACACCGCTGAAGGGCGGGTGGCTTATCTCAAAGCGCTCGGCTGGGAGATTGACCGCGACAGCGAAAGCTTTCGCTCCGTCGTTGTACCCCGGAAGCTGGAGGGAATCATGGCCCAGTACAATAAGATCCAGCTCAAACAGGGCTTTGACCTGAATAAGCATCTGGGCGAGAGCTGCCGTCAGTACTGCTACGACGTGACTAACTATCCCGGCGGGGCGGGCAAGGTAATTGTGTCGCTCTACCTGCAAAACGGCCAGGTCATTGCGGGGGATGTTCATTCCACGGCGGTCAATGGCTTCATGCACGGTCTGAGCCGGGAGGAAGCAGGCACAAGTTCAAGCTCCGTTCCGGATCCCGGTCCCACGGGCAGTTGAAAGGCGCTGAAAATCCACGGAACAGGCGTCCGTGGATTTTCAGTTTGATAGAATTACAGCAGCATGACCCCGGCCTTTTCACAGGTCTCCTGGGTCTCTTCGTCCCAGATGGATGCCTGCACCTCGCCGATGTGGGCTTTGCCAAGCAGCAGCATGGAAAGCCTTGACTGACCGATGCCGCCGCCGATCGTCAGCGGCAGCTCGCCCGCGAGCAGGGCCTTGTGGTACGGCAGCTCCCGGCGATCGTCACAGCCGGCAAGTGTGAGCTGGCGGTCCATCGACTCAGGATCGACGCGGATGCCCATGGAGGACAGCTCCATCGCGCAGCCCAGCAGATCGTCCCAGACCATGATGTCGCCGTTGAGATCCCAGTCGTCGTAGTCCGGGGCGCGGCCGTCATGCTTTGCGCCGGACTTGAGAATCTTTCCGATGCCGATAATAAAGGCGGTCTTATGTTCTTTCAGATACGCGTTCTCGCGCTGCTTGGGAGTGAACTCAGGGTACATGTCCTCAAGCTGCTGTGTCGTGACGAAGCTCACACGCTTTTCCAGCCTCGGCAGCACAGAGAGTTGAGGATAAATGGCCTGCATGGTGCTCTGGGTGTCGCAGATGGCAGCGACAATGTCCATGACGGTAGATTTGAGGTAGTCCAGATTCCGGTTTTCCGGCAGAATGACCTTCTCCCAGTCCCACTGGTCGACATAGACGGAGTGGAGGTTATCCAGTTCGTCCTCGTCACGGCGGATGGCATTCATGTCGGTATACAGGCCCTTGCCCGGCCAGAAGTTGTAGCGCTTGAGAGCCATGCGCTTCCACTTGGCAAGGCTCTGCACAACCTCGGCTCTCGCGTCGGCGTGCAGGATATCGAAGGAGACCGGGCGCTCATAACCGTTGAGGTTGTCGTTCAGGCCTGAGTTCTCGTCCACAAACAGCGGGGCAGAAACACGGTACAGATCAAGCCTCGCGCCGAGATTGTCCGCAAAGATACGCTTCAAGAGACTGATGGCCTTCTGGGTGTCATAGATGGACAACAAGCTTTTGTAGCCTTTGGGTATGAATGTGTGCATATAGGTCCCCTCTCTTTGATTCAATTGCGAATGCGATTCGCAATTGAGGACTCGCATTTATCGCAAACGGCAGTACGTGACACACCGTGTTTGGTCGATGCAAGGGTTCGCTTTGCTCACCTAAGGTGTTTTTGCCGAAGTAAAGCTCCGTCAAAAATAATTGTAATTCCTTCGGGTAAAAGTTTTTCCTCAATGTAGCTCTCGCAATCGATTTTGCTTTAATTCGTGCTCAGCAGCTCGATGAACTGCTGGTAAAAGGCCTCCGCGTTTTTACGGAAGTTCTTTTCCATGGTTTTTGCCTGCTCCTCACCGCCGCACAGCAGCCGCAGATTGATCACGTCCCCTTCCCCGTCGGACATGGCGAGCGTGACAAAGCACCCGTTCTTTTCATTGACGTGGGAAGTCTTGATCATGGACTCGCGGCGCAGGCGGTCGCGCAAAGGCTTGAGGAGCTTCTCGGCACGGCTGCGAACGGAATAGGGAATATCGTTCTCCACGATCTCCACATTCTTTGCGCCCTTCTCGGAGATGCTGAAGCCGTCTTCGTTTTCCGCGATAAGACCTTTGTCGATCAGATCCGCCAGGCAATCGGAATACTCAAAGTAGTCAAAGCCCTCATCACACGAGCGGCACAAATCGCTCAGCTCATTCGGATCGACCACGCCCGGCAGGCGGCGCAGGACAAAAAGGATCAGAATCTTGATATCCAGTTCTTCATGTATAAAACCCCAATGATCCATGGATGCGCCTCGCTTTCCTTTTTCTGATTCTTGTATTATACACATGCCCAAACGGCATTTCAAGACTTTTTTGGCACACTCCCCAACTCGCCGCATAGACTGTAGTGCAAGGGCAGCACCGCATAATTCGGCAAGAGCAGATCCTGAAGAGTTTCATTTTCCGACGATGACGCTTTTTTCAGGAATACTATGTTTGTTTCAAGAAAAAACGGCAAAGTTGGGGTACTAAATGTTCCAGAAGATGCCAAAGGCGGATTATGCGCTGTTGCCCCAAGAAACAAGGAGGTATTTGTATGGCCGACAGAGTAACAAACGGGCCCGTCGAGAGCCCGGCATCCATTCGTGAAGCCGTATGCGTCAATACGCGAAAAATTTTTGACAGCTGCCGCGACAAGGACTGCGTTGACGATTTGCGGGTTTATCCCACCGAGAGTTCCCAGAGCTACATAGAAAACGCCCTGAATATCCGTCCCAAGAGTGCGCGGCTCCTGAGCGTGGACGTGAACGTGGAGCCGGTGAGCTTTAACCGCGGCTACTATACAGTAGACTGCACCTATTTCTATCAGGTCACCGGCGAGACCTTCCCGGCCGGGCAGACGGTCACGGGCCTTTGCGTGTTTGATAAGCGCGTCATGCTCTTCGGCAGCGTGGGCAATGTACGCACCTTCTGCTCCGACGGAAGCACAGAGGGGGCGGATCTCCCCACAGCTGTTGTGAGCGCGGTCGACCCCATCTGCCTCTACTGCAAACTCTCCGACGCCGAGACCGTCATCGCCACCGAGCTCGAGCACCGCAGCATCCCCGAGAGCATCCGTGCCGCCTTTACCGAGCGTCTCATCTTCAACGACACCGCCCGCCGCTGGTTCGCGACCGTTGGCCAGTTCAGCATCATCCGCCTCGAACGCGACACGCAGCTTGTGGTTCCGGCCTACGACTACTGCCTGCCGGAGAAGGAATCACCTGTCACAGTCACGGACGATCCCTGCACGCTCTTCAGCCGCATCCACTTCCCGGTAGAGGAATTCTTTCCGCCCGATTCCATCAGCGAGAGCGAGGACTACCGCAGTCTCAAATGACGATAGCCGCCCAAACGGGCGGCTATGTATTATGTTAATTGTTTTATGTTTACATATTAACGCAAAATCTTGATATTTTTTCTTGCTGTCCGTACATGTGGACAGCAAGGTTGTCATAATAGGGCCAACAAAGAAACAAGGAGGCCTGAACATGAGAGGCTATTTTACGGCAGGCGGATTCTGCGGGCTGGTGGACGGGAAGTATATTCTTTTTCCGGGAGAGGCGGAATACTATGAATACATGGAAGAACTTGGGGAGGTGGCATAACATGTCAGTATCTGCACAGGCACAGAAACTGGGCTTTACGGTAAGCGGAAAGCTCATGCCCAGAGAGGGGAAGGAACCGCCGCGGCGCTGTCGCTATTATGAGGACGAGGCCGGGAATGTGTACATAGTCCGCCGCGGCATTCTCACTATCGTCGCAGCAAACGGAAAAGTATACTAGCTTGCTCATGACTGAAAAACATGGTATGATTCCCCCATGAGGTGAGGAAATGAAGGGAAATCAACGGGGAAAGCTCTTGCTGCTGCAGCGCTTTCTGGAGGAAAATACGGACGCAGACCATCCGGCCACAATGGAGCAGATCCTCTCGTGGCTGGAGAATAACGCCGAGGTCTCTAACCGCAAGACCGTTTACGAGGATATCGCCTGTCTCCGGGACGAAATGGGGCTGGACATCCAAAGCGTTCGTGTGGGCCGCGGCACAGGCTATTACATAGGGGCGCGGACCTTTGCGCTCAGTGAACTCAAACTGTTGGTGGACGCGGTTCAGTCATCCAAGTTCATCACAGAGAGTAAGTCCATGAGTCTGATCGGGCGCATTGAGAAACTGGCCAGTGTCCACCAGGCGCGGCAGCTCAGGCATCAGGTCTGGGTGCGCGGACGCATCAAGACCATGAACGAGTCCATTTTCGCAAATGTTGACCGCATCAGTGCTGCCATTGAATCAAACAGGCAGATCGTGTTTCGCTACTTCACCTGGAATGTAAAACGTGAGCGTGTTTTCCGCCGGGACGGAGCGCGGTATACTGTCAGTCCCTGGGCGCTGTTGCTGGACAATGAGAATTATTATCTGCTTGCCTGGGAAGACGGGACGATGAAGCATTTTCGCGTGGATAAAATGCTGGATATTCGGCTTGTCGAAAAGCCGCGCGACGGCAAGAATGCCTATGACGGGCTCAACATGGCGGCCTATACGGATTCCCATTTCGGCATGTTCTCCGGTGACATTGTACGGGTGAAACTCTGTTTTTTGAACAGTCTCGCCGGTGTCGCCATCGACCAGTTCGGCTCCGACGCCATGCTGATCCCCTTTGACGAGGATCATTTCACTGTCACGATTCACACCGCCGTCAATGTCCAGTTTTTCGGCTGGCTCACAGGTCTCGGCGACCGGGCGCGTATACTGGAGCCCCAAAGCGCCATTGAGGCCATGAAGTTACATCTGGACAGTATACGCCAATTGTACAAGGATCAATAAGCACATAGCAAAGCGGCGGGCTGATGCCCGCCCCTTCCCGGTTTATTGGTCTTTTGGCAATCAGGCCTCCGGGCCCACGGAGACGATACGACCCTGGCCGTAAGGCTCTTCATAGCCCGCGCCGACAGATCCGCCCAGGGTGCCGGTGATGTAGTCGATGAGCACCTGGTTGTCGAGCTTGACGGACTCCTGCAGGACCTTGGCGCCGTCATACATGGTGTAGCCGTCGCCGTTATTAAGCAGCTGGTAGTCATGAGATGCGAGCTTATAAACAGCTTCTGGGTCAATGGGCTCGCCTGCGACGAGGACGTTGCGCACTCTGCGCTCCATGGTCTCATCCACGTGGTCGAAAAAGCCCTTCTCATCCTGCACGCAGGGGCTGTCAATGGTGGCGTCATACTCAAAGGTCAGGCCCGCCACATGGTCGAAGCCGCCGAACTCGCCCGGCAGAGCATGCACGGACCACTCGAGCGCGTCCAGCACCTGCTGGCCGGTGACCTCGATGACGGTAAGGCTGTTGCCGAAGGGATGGACCTTGAGGATGTCGTTGAGGGTGATATCGCCCTTGTTGATGGGCACGCGGATGCCGCCGCCGTTGACGAATGCGATATCGGCTTCACCCGACTGATCAAGATAGGCATCCGCGCAGAGGTCGCCGAGGTTGGTCTCGGCGCGGCGGATGATACGAACAGCCTTACCGTCGTCGGTCTTGGCGACAGGATCGTTGATGATGAGATCAACGGTGGTGTTTGCAACAACCTCGGCAAGTTTTGCGTTGAGCTCATCCGTAGCGGCGGAAACAGCCTCCGCGGCGGCATTGTCGATGTTAAGGAGCTTGGGCGCGGCAACGCTGCTGTTCCAGGAGTAGAGTTCGGAAGAGATCGCGCCGTCGCGGGTGATATGCAGCGCGCCAATGTTCGCGAGCTTGGTGCCGCAGGCGGTGCGGACAACATCCTTGCCGTCCTTGTCCTGCATGATGACCTGATCGGTGTCATGGCTGTGACCGTCAAGCCATGCGTCGATGCCGCTGACGTGAGAAATTACATCGCTGTACATCCAAGGGGCGCACTCTGTCTCGTTGCCTATATGCCCCATGACGATTACGTAATCAGCACCTTCGGCGCGGGCGGCGTCGACGGATCCCTGCACGGCGTTGTAAACACCTTCGCCGGTCTCATCCTGCAAAAATCCATAGATATAATTGCCGCTGTTGTCCATGAAGTAACGCGGAGTAGAGGAGCGGAGGGTATACGGCGTGGTAACACCGACGAAGGCGATCTTCACGCCGCCGATCTCTTTCATGAGCCACGGCTCAAAGACCAACTCGCCCTCTTTGTTGAAGTTGCAGCTGATGTAAGGGAACTCGGCCTTTTCGGCAAGCTCCAGGAAGCGGTCCATGCCATAATCAAACTCGTGGTTGCCGGGGATGGCCACATCATAGCCCATGACGTTCATGATATCGATAATGGCCTCGCCTTTGGTCATGGTGCCGATGGGCTCGCCCTGAATAGCGTCGCCGTTATCGACGAGGAGCACGTTGTAATCCTTGGAGAGGTTTTCCTTTACGGCATAGAGGCCTGCATAACCCCAGCCCTGGTCGATGCCGCAGTGGACGTCGCTGGTAAAGAGGATGAGAATATCTTGATCCTCTCCCTCCGCAAAGGCGCCGGCGCTGTTAAAGCCGACGAACAGCGACGCGAGGAGACAAACCGTCAGAATAAGAGACAATGCTTTTTTCATGGTGATTCCTCCTGATTCAGTTTTTATTTTACCCGCTGCCACGGGCGGTTTTATAACATAATTTTACTATGATGTGAAAAAACTGTCAATAATAAAACCTTGGAAAATGCTTGAAAGCCGCCCTTACCGGGCGGCTTTCATTGTTCTCTTTATTTTTTCAGTACGATGTCCACCTTGTCTTTATAGATGGAGTTGGCGGGGATGACGCCGCGGACACAGGAGGTGGGGTAAATGTTGGTGTGGCGGCCCACGACGGTGCCGGGGTTTAAGACGCTGTTGCAGCCGATCTCCACGAAGTCGCCCAGCATGGCGCCGAACTTCTTGCGCCCGGTCTCGATGGGGGCGCCCGGGACCTTGACGGTGACAAGGGTCTTGTCACTCTTCACATTTGAAGTGATGGAGCCCGCGCCCATATGCGCCTTGTAGCCGAGGACGCTGTCGCCCACGTAATTGTAATGCGGAGTCTGGACATTGTCGAAGAGAACGACGTTCTTCAGCTCCACGCTGTTGCCGACGACGGCGTTCTTGCCGACGATGGCGCTGCCGCGGATAAAGGCGCAGTGGCGGATCTCGGCGCCGTGGTCGATGATGCAGGGAGAGCCGAGCCAGGCGGACGGGAACACCTTCGCGTCCTTCGCCACCCACACGCCCTCGGCGGGATTATCGTACTCTTCCGGGTCCAGCGTGGGGCCGAGCTCAAGAATAAAGCTCTTAATCTCGTCGAGAACCTCCCAGGGGTAGATCTTGCCCTCGAAAAGCTTTCTGGCGATGGTTTTGTCCAGATCGAGCAGATCTTTGATTTCTACCATTTTCTGTGCCTCCCTTACTTGATGCGAATAAGCTTGCCCGCCCTGTCCATGGCCGCAATGATCGCATCCACTTTTTCCTCACAGAGCTCACGGGAGGTGGCCTCGCTCATGACGCGAAGCAGAGGCTCGGTGCCGCTCTTGCGAAGCAGGACGCGGCCGTTTTCGCCGAGTTCTTCCTCCGCTTTTTTCACTGCGGCCTGCACTTCGGGGCAGTTGAGCGTCTCGTCCTTGTCGGTGACGATGACGTTTTTGAGCACCTGCGGGTACATGGTCATGCCGGAGGCCAGGACGGACAGGGGCTGCTTGGTCTCGGTGACGGCCTCCATGACCTTGATGGCGGTCAGCAGCCCGTCGCCGGTGTTGGCGAGCCGGCCGAAGATGATATGTCCGGACTGTTCACCGCCCAGAATGTGCCCGTTCTGGCGCATGTTCTCGGCCACGTACTTGTCGCCGACGGCGGTCTTCTCATAGCCGATGCCGAGCTCGTCCAGCGCCTTATAAAGGCCCATGTTGCTCATGACGGTGGTGACGACCTTGGAATTGCCAAAGGTCCCGCTCTCCTTCATGTACTTGGCGCACAGGTACATGATATGGTCGCCGTTGACCTCATTGCCCTTCTCGTCCACCGCGAGGCAGCGGTCGGCGTCGCCGTCAAAGGCAAAGCCGAGGTCGAGCTTGTTGTCGATGACAAACTTCTTGAGGTTATTGAGGTGGGTCGAGCCGCAGTCGACGTTGATATTCAGGCCGTCGGGGCGGTTTGCGATCACGTAGGTGTCCGCACCCAGTGCATCGAAAACGCTCTTTGCCATCTGCCAGGTGCTGCCGTTTGCGCAGTCAAGGCCGATCTTGAAGCCCTTGTAGGAGCGGGTGGCAAGTGAAATGAGATAGCCGATGTAGCGGTTGCGTCCGGCCGCGTAATCCACCGTGCAGCCGATCGCATCGCGGGTGGCGTAGGGCAGAGCGTGGTCGGAATCAAGAAATTCCTCGATACCGTCCAGCACACTCTCCTCCATTTTCTCACCGTCGCCGTTTAAGAGCTTGATGCCGTTGTCGTGGAAGGGGTTGTGGCTTGCGGAGATCATGATGCCGCAGTCAAAATCATCCGCGCGGGCAATGAACGATACGCTCGGCGTGGAGGTGACGTGCAGCAGATATGCGTCCGCGCCGGAGGCAGTGAGGCCTGCGCACAGTGCGTTTTCAAACATGTAGCTTGAGCGGCGCGTGTCCTTGCCGATGACGACCTTGGCTCTGTGCTCCTTTCCGTAGTACCAGCCGAGATACCGGCCGATACGGAAGGCGTGGTCAACGGTCAGATCCACATTGGATTCCCCGCGGAAGCCGTCGGTCCCAAAATATTTACCCATATGTATATTACCTCCAAACGATTGGATTAAAAACGCTGCCTTGCGTATCTCCCCAGACACGAGGCGCACGTTTTGTAAACAAATCAAAGTTTTGACGCCGCGGCCTCATCCAGCAGAACCGTGACCTCCAGCGGGATTTGGAGAAACGCTGCCGGGATGTAGGGCGTGGTCTTGGCGTAGAGCATCTGATAGACTGCGGCGGCCTTGTCTTCGCCAAAGGCCAGGAGCAGAATATGCCGGGCCTCCGTGAGTGTTTTGATCCCCATAGTGACCGCTGTTTCAGGCATGTTTTCCTCTGTAAAGCCGCGCTTCAAAAGCTGGCGCCTGGTGCGGTCGGTAAGCTTCTGGACATGTGTGCGCGATTCAAACAGCGTGCCCGGCTCGTTGTAGCCGATGTGGCAGTCCTCTCCTATGCCGAGTATCGCAAGGTCGATTCCGCCCAGGGTCTCGATCAGGCGGTCGTAAGCCTCCGGCGCGTCTGCGTCCGGGAAGAAGCAATTCTCGGGATCTGTGTCTGTTTTATCGAGAAGCCCTTCGGTCAGGGTATTGCGGCAGGTCTTCGGCTCTTCGACGCCGCACAGCTCTGTCACGCAGAGGATGCGGGTTTCACGCAGGGAAAGCTTCATCTCCGTCATGCGAGCCCACAGGGGCTTCATGGTATCCCCGCAGGCCAAAGCGAGGACGCTGTTCGGCTTTTTATTTAATTGGTTTTGTATCGCTTTTACGGCAATTTCGACCAGTTCCGTACTCGTTTTACAGATTTCGGTTTTCATTATTTGGCACCTCTACTTTCTCCCGCCGGGGACAAACTATTCATGAGGTGAAGATATGGCGATTGTGATCATTCGTACTGCTATGATATATTTTGCCCTGCTGCTGGCTATGAGGCTGATGGGCAAGCGGCAGCTCGGAGAAATGGAGCTGTCAGAATTCGTTGTTGCCTCGCTGATCGCGGATCTGGCCGCGCACCCTTTGCAGGATGTGGGTATCCCGATGACAAACGGGCTGGTGCCGGTCCTGACACTGTTTTGCTTTGAGATCCTGATCGCGGGCGTGAGCATGAAGAGCATACGCCTGCGCGCGCTTCTTTTCGGCAGCCCAAGTGTATTGGTGCGCCACGGTGTGATCGACCAGCGGGAAATGCGCGCAAACCGCTTTACAGCCGATGAGCTTCTGCAGGAGCTTCGCAAGCAGGGGCTAACAGAACTGAGTCAGGTGGAATACGGCATTCTTGAGACAGACGGACGTCTGAATGTGATCCCTTTCCCTGGCGGGCTTCCCGCAACGGCAGAGCAGCTCGGGGTCAAAACGGATGACGGCGGCTGCCCGCTGATTGTGATCAGCGAAGGGCGCACATTGGAGAAAAACCTGCTCGCGCTTGGCCGGGATACCGCGTGGCTACGGGAAGAGCTGAAGAAGAAGGGGCACGCGGATGTGAAGGAAATCTATCTCATGACGGTCAATCAGAAAGGACAGAGCTATATTGCGGAAAAGGAGGCTGCAACATGAAGCGGGAAATCAGCGCATTGCTGCTGCTTGTCCTGCTTGCGGCAGCGTCGGTATGGAACATTCATCGGGCGGATGCGCTCATCGGAGAAATCAAAGAGCATGTAGCCCTGTCGGAGAAAGCACTGCTCGCCGGGGACGGTTCGTATGCGTCAGAGCAGTTGGATGCTGCATTTCGCATCTGGTCATCTGCGAAGGCATATACGCAGACCCTCCTGCGGCATTCCGAGCTTGACGGTACGAGTGATGCGTTTTTTGCCGCCATGCGGGAACTGGAGGCGGGAGAGATCCGCGCTGTGCCTCCGGTTTATGAACAGCTCCGCTACCATCTCGACTGCATCGCCGGGATGGAGCATGTCACGTGGGGGACCATTTTTTGATCACTTCTCTGTCAGGAGCTTTGTCAGTTCCTCCATGAAAGTGTTGATATCCTTGAAGCTGCGGTAGACGGAGGCAAAGCGAACGTAGGCCACCTCGTCGACCGTTTTGAGGCGGGACATGACCATCTCGCCGATGCTGACGGTGCTGATCTCACGCTCGAGGTTGCTCTGCAGCTCCTGTTCGATATCGTCGGCAATGCCCTCGAGGGTAGCCAGAGAGACCGGGCGCTTTTCGCAGGCACGCACCATACCGTTGATGAGCTTGACTTTGTCGAAGGACTGGCGGCTGCCGTCGCGCTTGACGACGACAAGGGGCAGGCGCTCGATGATCTCATAGGTGGTAAAACGCTTCTGGCAGGCAAGGCACTCGCGGCGGCGGCGGATGGTGGTGCTCTCCTCGGCAGGCCGGGAGTCGATGACCTTGCTCTCAGTGTAACCGCAAAATGGACATTTCATGTTTTTCTCTCTCCCATGCATAGCAGACCATCTTGTGGTCCAGCCGAAATTATATACAACAGCTTGTGTATAATCAAGTATTATTCATAAAAAAAGCTTATATTTTGGCATAGTATACAATCAGGGGAGGCTTTGCCTCCCCTGTTGTTATCATATGCTCACGACTCAGAGGAGTTTGATCAGCTCGCCCGAGAGCGGTGCGGCGATCCCGGTCCGGATGCCGAGTCCGGCAACGGAGCAGTCCACACTGTAGGTGTGCGCTTCCTCGCTGCGGTTGAGGACGCAAAGCCATGCGCCGTTTTCGCAGGTCTCGCCGAACACGTCGTGCCCGTGATCGATATAGCGCAGGATGATCAGCACCTCGCTGTCGGAGGCAAAGAAGGCCGCCTTGCCGGTGGAGAGGATGTCGGAGCTCCGGCGCAGCCTGCTCAGGCGCACGTAGCAGTCATGCAGAGCCGTGCTCCCCTCCTTAAAGGGGGTGCGGTTGAAGGGGTCGCTCACGCCCTCCATCCCCTGCTCGTCGCCGTAGTAGATGCTGGGTACGCCCGGAACGGCAAACTGCAGTGCGGCGCACATCATCTCTAACTTCTCCGCCCGCGCGAGCGCCGCCTCGCCCAGGGTAATGGCAAGCTGATCCTCGCGCGACATGGCGCGCAGGTTTTTCTCGCAGGCCAGCACCGTTTTCAGACGCGGCACATCATGCGAGCCAAGCAGGTTCATCAGGGCGTAGTAGAAGGGCCAGGGGTAGTTCATCTGCTGTCCGATGAGAAAGTCCCGCAGCTCATAGGCGTTGATCGTATTGTGGGCGTAATCCATCACTGCCGTGCGGAACGGGTAGTTCATCGCGGAATCCAGCGCGGTGCCGAGGGCGTAGCCGCGTCTCGAGCCGTAGCTCTCCTTGATGACCGCGTCCTCCCATACCTCGCCGATGATGGGGGCGTCAGGGTCGGTCTCCTTGACGGCCTTTCGCATGAGGGCCAGCACATCGTCCGGCAGCTCGTCGGCCACATCCAGACGCCAGCCGGAGGCGCCGTGCTTGAGCCAGCGCTTCATGATACTGTCTTTGCCGGTCACGATATATTTGAGCCAGCGGGGATCATGCTCGTTGACCTCGGGCAGGGCCTCGAAGCCCCACCAGCAGCGGTATTCGTCCGGGAAGCGCCGGAAATCGTACCAGGAATAGTAGGGCGATTCGGGCCCGCTGCAGGCGCCTACGCCGCCGTAATGGCCGTAACGGTCAAAATAGATGCTGTCGTCCCCCGTATGGGAAAATACACCGTCAAGCAGGATACGGATGCCGTGCTCCTTCGCGCTTTTGCACAGATGTTCAAAATCTTCCATGGTACCCAGGATCGGATCCGGTTTTTCGTAGTTTGAGGTATCGTAACGGTGATTGGAGCGCGCCTCCACGATGGGATTGAGATATAGGCAGCCGATGCCGAGCTCCTTTAGATACGGCAGCTTCGCCTCAATGCCCTTGAAGGTGCCGCCGTAAAAATCGTCGGGGGTGTAAAACTGCTCAAAGCTGCGCGGCTCATGGCGCACAGGTTCGTCGATGCTCTTGTGCAGTTCCGGGATCTGGCCCAGCGCTTCGTGGTAAGCGATGCCGCGCGCGGCGGTATCGTCGTCGGAGAAAGCGAAGCGGTCCGGGAAAGCCTGATACATGATGCTGCGCCGAAACCACGCCGGGGTCTGGAAGTCCGGCGCGTACACCGTCAGGCGGAAACCCCGCTCCCGCCGCGGGTAGATGCGGCCGAGATAGCCCGTCTCATCCGGACACAGCCAGTGGGCGCTGGTCTCAGTTTCCACATAGAATGCATACCAGAGCGCTTTCGGCTGTTCAAAGGCCGGAAGGTTTACATAAAATAAGTCTCCGTCCTGCTCCATGGACCAGCTGTGCTCAAAATCATCGCCCCACAACACCGTCTCGGCGCGGGTGATGCGACCGCCGCGGCAGCGGAAAGCGAGCTTCAGATCCCAGCCCACGCGCACTGCGCCGTAAAAGCTGCGGTATTCCTTGAGGCGTGTGTCGTGGATGAGGGCCGGCATCTGATCCACTGTACGGCGCAGGATGCTGACCACGTGCGCGGTACGGGGCTGATAGGCTTTGATGTACTGGGGCTGGATGCCGGTACAGCTCATATCGTCACAGCAGGCTGCGGTGATGCGAAAGGCCTGCTCCAGCTTCATGCCGCAGTCATCCATCAGAATGCGCAGAAGCTCCGGCGCTGCAAGCGGCATGCCTTTTGCATCCAAAACCTCGTTCAGGCGCTCCAGCTTCAAGCCTCTGGACAGGCACTCATGCGTGGCAGCGTAGACCGTGGCAGAGGCCTGGAAGTAGTCCTGCATAAGCTGCGGACAGAAGGGCGACTGAAGCAGCGCGCAGATCTGCTGATCTCCCCCTACCGGAATCCACTGTCCGTCCTTGTACCGGGCCTGAACCTGCCGCCTGTTTTCGTAATGGATCGAGAGCGTGTAATCCTCCGACCAATCCTCGTGATAGCGTCCGCCGAAGTATACGTTATAAATTTTATCGTTTAAAACATCCATATATAATGTCTCGCATATTCTTCGGCCGACTGTTCAAAGCCGAAGTTTTTCCGCATGGCGCGGTCGATGAGACCGTCCATGATCTCCCTGTCCTTATAGCAGGCCATGGCAAGGCGCATGGCATCGCGCATCTCCCAAGCGTCGAAGTTCGTGAAAGAGAAGCCGTCTCCCTCCTCCGGGAAGCGGTTATAGGGCACGACGGTGTCCCGGAGTCCGCCGGTTTCGCGCACGACGGGGATACATCCGTAACGCATGGCGATCATTTGGCTTATGCCGCAGGGCTCAAAGCGCGACGGCATAAGGAAAAAGTCCCCCGCCGCGTAGACCTGGTGCGAAAGCTCCTCCTTGTAGCCAATATATGCGCAGAGCTTGCCGGGATAGCGGTTTTCGGCGGCCGCCATGAATTTTTCAAAACGCTCATCTCCGGTCCCCAGAAGCATGAGCTGCATATCCTCGCGGCACATCATATCGTCGAGGATGCAGGCCATCAGGTCGAAGCCCTTCTGCTCGGTCATACGGGTGACCATGGCGAAAAGAGGCACATCATCGCGCATTTCGAGCCCCATGCTCTTCTGCAGCCAACGCTTGCAGGCAGCCTTGCCGCTGCGATCGGCGGCGCTGTAATTCTGTTTGAGGGCCGGGTCTTTTTCCGGATCAAAGAAATCCCGGTCAATACCGTTGAGGATGCCGGTTAATACCGTATGGCGAGCGTTGAGGATACCATCCAGTCCCTCGGCAAAATAGGGAGTCTTGATCTCGGTAGCATAGCTGGGGCTGACGGTATTGATCCTGTCGGCAAAGACACAGCCGGCTTTGAGATAATCGGCACAGCCGTTGAGTTCAATGAACTCCGGCGTAAAATAGCACGGATCGACGCCGAACATATCCTGGACAAATTCAAAGGGGAAACGGCCCTGAAAGGCGACGTTATGGATGGTGAGCAGATATTTTACCCGGTCCTGCAGCTTGCCGCGGTACTGGGTATGGCCCAGCATGGGCAGCATCGCTGTGTGCCAGTCGTTGCAGTGGATCACGTCGGGCTTAAAGTCCAGGTTCGGCAACGCTTCAAGTACGGCGCGGGTGAAGTAGGAGTACTGTTCCCCTTCCATCAGCCCGCTCATGTAGATCTCGCGGCCGAAATAATCCTCGTTGTCAACAAGATAAATAACTGTTCCGTCATAGGTCAAGCGTTCGATACCCACATAGGCGTTTCGCCAACCGAGCCAGATGCGAAAATCGAACAGGTGCTCGACCACGGCGGCATATTTTTCCTTGATGCAGCGGTGATAGGGCGTGATAACGCGCGCGTCCACGCCGCAGGCCCTGAGCGCTTTCGGCAGGGTACCCACCACATCCGCAAGGCCGCCGGTCTTTGATAGCGGCGCACATTCCGCCGCCGCAAGAAGCACCTTCGGCATCGCAGTCAAACCGTGCTCATGCAGCAGGGCGGTAAAATCATTGTTTATCATATTCGGACTCCTTAATGAGACTGTTGCATTTTAAGTGTATGGAATGCAGATTCTTCCAATGCAAAGCAGCAGAAAAACAGAGCGTTCCTATTTTTGGGGGGAACGCTCTGTAATACAGTTGTTTTACTTTCTTCTGCGGTCGGTTTCCTCCTCATCCTCGATGGCCCTCTGCTTGGCATCTGCGCGCAGATAGATCACCACGCCGATGAGCGCGATGAGCGCCAGTACGCCGATAATGCCGAACAGGATCAGTTGGAAACTGATGTTCGACGGCGTCGCGGCACGGGGTGCAGGCGTCACGGGCAGAGTGGGCGTCGGCGTAGGGACAGGCGTCGGCGTGGCGGGGGTAACGATTCGCACCTCTGCCGCTTCGGAGTAGACCGCCTGGCTGCGGGCACCGTTACGGGTATTCCAGACGGCAACCCAGTAATATGCGGTACCGTCGGTCTGATTGATGGTGTAGGACGCATCGGACGCGCCGCTGATGGGAAGGGCCGCACTGCGGTTGTTGGTGGCGGCACTGTACCATTGATAGCTCAGGGTACCATTGTTGGGTGAGGTTGCGATCACGCTGAGTGTATAACTGTCACCGGGCATGAGCTGAGCGCTCTGGGGCTGGATGCTGATGTTGGCGGTTCTGGCTTCGCTGTCCACAGGCATGTCGTTGCTGCCCACGCCGGGTGCGGGAGTCTCGAAGTTAAACTGCGGGGCTGTAGGCGCAGGTGTGGCGATTGTCTGATTTCGTACAGCGTTTCCCTGGGAGTCAACAATGGTGATTTCGGCGCCCATGGACTCGGCATGTCTGTTGCCGTTCCAAAACTGTGCCTCCACGCGCCAGCCGTCCATGCTCTGCGGAATATTTGTCAGAACCAGCGTCTCAGTGCCAAGGCCGCCGACCTGAAGACCGGGAAAGGTCTGAGCCGCTTCGGAAGCAGGTACGGTGTTGGTGGTGTCGTTGGACACGATGCGCCAGACGATACGCTCGGCATTCTGGGCGCGCGCGACAAACTTTGCCGCTCCGCCGACCTCTACGCGTTCACCCGTCGGGCTCTTGGTGATGACCATTTCCTGCGACACAGGCTGAGCGGTAACTGTAAAGCTGACGTTAGCGTAGCCTGCGCCTTCTTCAGTATAGACGATGTACTCCGCGATATAGGAACCCGCGGTATCGGGCACACCGGTGATGTACACGCCGTTTTCATCCCAGTACATCTCCACATCCGAGGGGAGATAGCCGGAATAGAGCTGACAGCCGACGATGGGCAGGCCGCTTTCATAGAACTGGATCCAGCCCATCTCCACCCCGACCGGGTAAGTACCGATATTTTCCGCCGAGGCGCACATTCCGGGCAGTGTAAGTGCAATGCAGACTGCCAGCACAAGAACAAGAATGATTTTGTTTCTCGCTTTTTTCATCTCTATCAATCCCCGCTAAGCTTTCTGGTTGTCCATAACTGTGGTTTTCGACATGTTATGTTAATTATAGCACAGCCATCCTGTGCCTGCAAGCCCCGGAGAGAGAAAGATTTTTGTAAATATATGAAAAACGGCCGAGTCTTCCCAGCCGTTTTTCTTTTCTTATTTTCCGCTGCTGCCGAGCCGGCCGGCACCGCGCTCGGACTTGAGTGACAAAATCTCATCCGGCGTGCGCTCCTGCACCTGTACGGGCAGGATCTGGCGCACATGGAACTGGCAAATCGCTTTTCCGTAGGGTACGAGCACCCGGTCGGAAAGCCGCTGTACCTCATCCGTCACTTTCGTGATATGTATGGGGACGGGATTTCCGTTATACATGGCGCAGAGCCATTCACCGCGGTAGCCGCTGTCGATGACCCCGGCCTGCACAATGCCGCACCACTTGGTGTTGCTCCCCCGCTCCTCGAATTTCACGCCGAGTGTGGAGTCGAAGGCGCTGATGAGACCGGTCGGGATCAGGCGCGTGGAAAAGGCCGGGATGACGAACTCTTCCTCGTCAAAGCAGGCATAGAGATCGTAGTCCGAGTCCTCCTCCCGCTTCGAGGGGATCACCGCGCCGGGACGCAGCTTGGCAAACTGGATCGTATACATTCTTACTCCTTTATTCCGGATGCTGGTAATAGGTATCAAGCGCATAGTTGCCGGGCGTGCCGGGGTTGAGCACCGTGTCCTCAACGGTATGCCCGTCCTGGTCGATGACCAGGCGGTGGGTCAGGGTGCGGTAGCCGGTGGAGAAATCATCTTCAAAGCCCCAGGTCTCCACATTGAACTTGATCTTGAAACCGGGCCGGTCGGGATAGGCGGGATCGATCACGCGGTCATAGTCATGCTCCCAGCCGTAGGTGTTGTCGAACTCAACGGGCATGTAGTCCCACTCCTCGAGCGTGCCCCAGATCTCCACACCGATAGTGCTGTCCTCGTTGTTGAAGTAGGTCCTGATCTGGACGGGATAGCTCTTGTTGTTGCGGAATTTAAAGTCAATAACCTTGCCCTCAGCCGGAATCGTGACGGTGGCGTCGGTACCGCGCTGCATGTAACTGACCTTGAACATGTGGTTGGAGCGCTCCACTGTTTCCAGGAAGGCGAAAGCCGTGGCGGCATAGAGAGTACTGGACACCTGGCAGGCGCCGCCGCCGATCTCGTCCTTCTCCGCACCGTCCACATAGGCGGGGGCGGGCTTGAAGCCGGCCTCCTCGGTGCGTTCGCCTACGACCTCATTATAGGAAAAGACCTCGCCGGGGTTTACGATGTAGCCGTCGATCTTGGAAGCGCACAAGGCCAGATTCGAGCGCCGGTTTTCACCGGAGTTGGGGAATTTTGTCAGACATGCGCCCAGCAAATCATGGAAAAGCTGGCTGCGCAGACTCTCGCCCGTGACCGCAGGCCGGGTAATCTGCAGAGGGATGGTGACGGTATCGCCGGGCGAAGCCGCCTCCCAGCGGGCGCGGGCATCGTTTACGTCAAAGGTGCAGCCCACCACCTCGTCCTGCACGGCGTAGGTCCTGTTGTCCAGATAGTAGGCGTCGGCCGGCTCCTTCCAGATGGAGGCGTGGATGGCGTCAAAATCGGGCGCAGTGATTTCATTTGTGAGGCGGTTATAGTACATCTCGCTCTGGCCGTAGCGCAGGGCAGTGATGATCGTGTCACGGAAATCGTTCCTGTCAAAGTTCATCTGATTGCGGCCCTTGATCATTGTGAGGGTCTCCGCATTCGTGTCGATGGTGTAGTCCTCGCTGCCCATGTTGCTCTGAACGCGTGCGATGCAGTCATCGATCAGCCCATCGAGGTAAGCGATGTCAATGGGCCGTTCGTTTCGCGTTATGTCAACCGGATGCTGATAGACGTTCCAAGCGGTGATGAGGTTGGAGATCATGTCCCCGTCATGGCCGACGGCATAGGCGCTGTCCACCAGTGACTCCACGTGCATAGCGACGCCGGAGCGAATGGGATCTACCCGAAACTGCTCACCCCGGAAGGTGGTGACGGTCAGGGGGGTAGTCTCGCGGTCACCCCAGCCGTTGGAGCGGAGTATCTCCTCTGTCTCGTCGCGTGTCTTACCGCTGACGTTGACATCACCCACATAGACATAGCTCAGATTCCTCTCGCCGTTGGAAACCCAGTATCCGAGAAAAAGCCCGCCCATGGCGATGATCACCGCGAAGGCCAAAAGGTAGACCAGAAAGGCCGCAAATTTTCTCATATGTTCCTCCATCCCGGTCACTCGTGATTCGGGTGCCGAGCCCGATAGTTGTTCTCAATATTTTGTATTATAAAGAGAAAACGGTCCAAAATCAACTGTTTTCTTTTGCCGTCTGTTTTGTACAACGAAAAGCACCCTTTGCATAAGCAGAGGGTGCCGCTGTCAATCTTCCTCGCACATGGTATCGAGCAGACGGTGCAGGAGAGTATAGAGCTGTATGGCGTCCTGCGGATCCATGCGGATACAGGCAGACATCTGCGGCGGGATGAGGGCTGCACGCTCTTTGAGGGCTTCCCCCGCTTCCGTCAAGGTAAGGATCAGATTGCGCTCATCCTTCTCATCGCGCTTCCGGTTTATATAACCCATGGATTCCAGCTTTTTCAGTACCGGCGTCAGGGTTCCGGAGTCAAGAAACAGCCGCCGCCCAAGCTGGCGTGAACTGATGCACGGAGTTTCCCAGAGGACCATCATGGCAATATACTGGGTATAGGTCAGGCCGATGCCGTCCAGAAACGGACGATAGCGTTTGACCACCTCGCGCGCGCAGGCATAGAGCGGAAAGCAGAGCTGGCTGTCCAGCAGCAGCGCGGTATTTGATTGTGTACGGTTTTCTGTTTCCATGGATGTAATACCGTTCTGATTTTATAATTCCAATACGTTTTTGGCGGGGCTTTGCCTCGTCAAAAACACCATAGGTAAGCAAAGCGAACCCTCGTGTCGGCCAACCGAGGCGTCCCCCGAAAGCCGAGGGCGATATGCACGAGTCCTAAAAAGCGAGCATTGCTCGCATTTGAATCAGATCAATTCCGCGATTCTGTCGCGCACGAGCTTCATGTCGGCAGTGGGCTCAAAGCGCGCCTTGATGTTGCCCTCGCGGTCGATGAGAAACTTGGTGAAGTTCCACTTGATGTTGCCGTTGTTTTTGTAGTCCTTGTCCATCTTTTTGGCAATGCCGGCCATCATGAGCGCCATGGGGCTCTTGCCGAAGCCCTCAAAGGTGGTGGCAGTGGTCAGGTACTTGTAAAGGGGGATGGCGTCATCGCCGTTTACGTCGATCTTGGAAAACTGCGGGAAAGTGATGCCGAAGCGGCCCTGGCAGAAGCTGTGGATCTCCTCATCCTCGCCGGGAGCTTGGTTGCCGAACTGGTTGCAGGGGAAGTCCAGGATCTCAAGACCCTTGTCATGGAACTCATCATAGATCTCCTGCATGGGACCATACTGGGGTGTAAAGCCGCAGGCGGTAGCGGTATTGACAATGAGCAGGACCTTGCCGGTGTAGTCCTTCAGTGCGACCTGGCTGCCGTCCTGGGCGGTAACGGTAAAATCATAAACGTTCATGTGTGTGCCTCCTTAAATTAATTGTGCTCAATTGATTTGATCAAATTGATTATATCCGGCTAACTCCAATTTGTCAAGTGGGTATGTGCATATTTTTTGCAAATAGGCGCAAGATAAACATATCTTTCTTTCAGGAGGAGCAAATCATGATTGAACAGGACACAGTAAAACTTCTGCGCGAGTGTGATGCCGGCATCCGCATGGGCACCGATTCCATCGACGAGGTGGTGGAGTATATCCACGCACCCGAGATGCGCGATCTGCTCAACACCTGCCGCTATGAGCACACAAAACTCGGCACCGAGATCCAGACTCAGCTTGACCGTTTTCAGGACAAGGGCAAGAGCCCGAATCCGATTGCGCAGAAGATGAGCTGGATGAAAACCGGCGTGAAGCTCGCCATCGACGAGTCCGACGCCACCATTGCCGATCTCATGACCGACGGCTGCAACATGGGCGTCAAGTCTCTCAACCGCTACCTCAACCAGTATACAGCAGCAGACGAATATTCCAAGGATATCACCAAGCGGCTCATTAACCTTGAGGAGCAGCTCAGTGTTGACTTGAGAAGCTATCTGTAACAGCAAAACGCGCCCCGACCGGGGCGCGTTTTGCTGTTACAGATTATTCTTTACTCTCAGTATCCACTGGCCCAGGTCCTCCAGGCCATGGTAGTTGAGGTACATAATGATTCTGCGGCGGCGGGACTCGGCCCGAAAGCTTTTGCAGTGCGTCAGGTCGGGCAGCTTTTCGTGTACGTAGTCGCGGATCTTTCTGATCACGGCCTTGCGCTCGGGGTCATCCTGATTGGCCAGGCGGCTGATGGTGTCCAAAAGGACGTGGTTTATGAGGAAGAAGTTGAAGTCCTCTCTTCTTCCCCTTGCATCGAGCTCGGGCTCCAGCATGTTCATGATGCGGATCATGTCCAGGTTTTTGGCCGCGTTGTTGTTGTGCATGGTGGAGGGCTGACCGCGGCGGTAGATGTACAGGGGCTTGCGCAGATACTCGGTGTCCTTTGCCCGGATGAGCATGACGGCAGAGAAATAAAAATCCTCATACCAGAGCCGCTCTTCGGGAAAGCGCAGGCCTTTCACCAAGGATGCGCGAAAAACCTTGTTGCAGCAGGAGCCGGCAAAGCTCAGGGGGTGATCCTGGAACGCACCGGGGACTTCCCTCTCGGTGCCGTCGTCAAAGCACTCGAGAAAATCACAGGCGACAATGTCCGCGCCCGTCTCGTCCGCCCGGCTACAGAGCTTTTCGTACATGTCAGGCAGCACCCAGTCGTCCGAATCCACGAAGCCAAGGTACTCCCCCTGTGCCATAGGCAGGGCGAAGTTGCGCGCCCTCCCCTGCCCGCCGTTGTCGATGTGCAGGCATTTGACCTTCCCGGGGTTCTCGGCTGCATAGTGGTCGCAGATCGCGCCCGAGCTATCCTTTGAGCCGTCATCCACCAGGATTATTTCCATATCCATGAGCGTCTGGTTCAGAAGCGAATCCACGCACTCCGCGAGATATTTTTCTACATTGTAGACAGGAACGATGACACTCAGCTTCATTGCAGGCGCTCCTTTGTAAGAGGGTAGGCCGTCGTTTTATAATAAATCAGCGCCATGACGAGGGACATGTAGATGGAGACATTGGGTCTGCGGATAACGGAGCCGGAAAACTGGGCAAGGCCGATGTGCAGGAAGAAGATCAGCAGCAGGAAGAAGTTTTCAGTTGTCACTGTGCCCTTGAAGTCCTGCACCACCCGCTTCAGAATCAGCCATGCATAGTAAAGCAGGAAGGCCGCATACAGCCCGAAGCCCAGATACCCATAGTAAAACCATATGGCGGGCCAGTCGTTTTCCAAGTCGGTACTCGCACCGTACCAGACCTCCGACGGCTCGAAGCCCACGAGATGGGTAAGCGTGTCTTTTTCATCCCAGATCAGGGAGGCATAGTTGAACTTCATGCGACGCACGTCGATGAGCTGGGCAGCGTTGGTATTGAATTTATACTTGGCGCAGACCTCCGGATAGTCAAAGCGGGCGAACATGTCCGGGATGATAGCCCAGATGAGGTCATAGTAATAGTCACCGAAAATCTGGACTAGCCTTTCGTCGGCGAGCTTTTCCTCCAGCGTCATGGACTTGAGATCGTAGCCCAGTTCCTGCATGATGCGCTCGAGTTCGTCCTGTTGGCGGGCGGAACTGCGCTGCTGGGTGAGCAGGATCTTATAGCGCGGTGTGATGGGGTAAACCGCAGCTGAGACCACCGCTGTCAGCAGCAGCACCGCGATCACGCGGGTTTTGAGCCTGCCGCCGTGCAGAAGCTTGTCAATGACAAGATAGACCGCAAAGCCGACGAATGCACCAAAGAGGGTGAAGTAGCAGGCTTTGGTGCCGTTTAAGATCAGGGCAAATGCGATAAGCGGCGGGACAAAGAGATTCAGCCACTTGTTGTCGCTTTTGACCGCAAAGTACAAAAGCGTCATGGCAAGCGTCACCACGATAACACTGTTGGCGCAGCGGTTTTCCCCGATGACCCAGCCGCTGACCCCGAGGCCTGGGCCGTAGGTATCGGTGGCGGTACCGGTGACGATGGCGAGAATAAGACCTGCGAAGTAGAGATATGCCGCATATCTGAGCCCCTTGAAGGCGGCCTCCTTGTACGTCTCGTCCTTGATGTAGTATCCCAGGCAAATGGCTAAGATGGGCATCTGCATCACGCGGGCGAGGTACACCAGGTCAAAGCGCATGTCGAGATAGCCCACGCGCAGGCAGTTTAAGACATGCGCTGCACCCGCCAGGGCGATCAACGCCATGGAAAGGATAAAGCGCCCCTTCTTTTTTAAGGTTATGAGCAGGTGCAGCGGCAGGATCAGCATGATCGCAAGGCGAAGCATGCCCGCCGCCGTGCCGTCCGGACTGCGGGTCCAGTAGGCCAGGATATCCAGCACCGGCTGCATGGCGATGAGCACCGTGAGCCAGTATTTGATGAAAAGCTCCTTAAATGAGCCTGACTTGTTCATGCATTTACTCTCCAATCAGCGAATACCACATATCACCGACCTTTTCCCGGGAAAAGTCGGCGGCATGGGAGATGGCGGCGGCGGAAAACTCGCGGCGCAGATCCTCGTCTTTCATGAGGGACGCAAGCTTCTCACAAAAATCTTCGTACACCATATCAGCGGCAAGATAACCGTTGACGCCGTCCTGCACCACGAACCCCGGGCCGACTCGCACGTCAAAGGCAACAACCGGAAGGCCGCAGCTCTGGGCTTCCAGCAGCACAAAGGGAAAGCCCTCCGAGCGGGAAGTCATGGCGAAGACGGCGGCGTGAAGCATTTCTCCCTCCACCCCGACTGCATCCTTTTTGCCCGTTAGGTTTACATAATCTTCCGCATGCAGTTCCCGGATCGTGTTCACAAGCTTCTCCCGCTCTTCTCCGTCACCCACGATGCGGAGCTGCCAGTCAGGAAACTGTGTGTGCACAGCGGCAAAGAGGCGGATCAAAAGCTCGAAGCGCTTGACCTCATGGAGTCTGCCCACGGCGAGGACGGTTTTCTCGCGCGGGTACTTATAGGGATTCTCGGGAAAATGTTCGAGGAAGTTCGGCAAATAGACGCAGCTTGTGTGGGAATTGTTCCCGCGCATCAGATCCTGAACCTCATCCCGCAGGCCGGGGGTCAGCAGGGCAAACACGTCCACCCCGCCGTAATCCTTTTTGAAGTTCTTGACCAGAGCCTTGTCGAAACGATGATCCTGGTGGAGCTGGGCGATTTTGAGCGCGCCGGGTCTGCCGTAACGGGACAGGAGCACATTGTCCTCGGGCCGCGTGGTGATAATGACGCCGTCTTCAGTACTTTGGATCGCTTCGATGACAGCGCGCTTTTTGTCCCGCAGGATACGCGCTGCCCGGATGCTCTCTTTTGCAATGCCCGGAAGATTGTGTGCGGAAATGGCAGCGTGCCACGCATCCCGGTTCGGGATGTCATCCAGCAGCCAGGTCACCTTGACACGTTCCTCCAATGGGAAGGCGGGGGAATCCGGCATGTGATAGACGCTCAGAATCTCGACTTCATAGCGCTCGGCAAAGAGATTTGCCATGCTGCAGATCGCCTTCTCGATGCCGCCGAAGGCCAGATGAAGTGCGATGATGCGTACCTTTTTCATGTCCCTCCCCCTCTCTGTTCGGTATATCTTATCAGCTTTGCGCGCTTTTGTAAAGGCGAAAGCCGCCACATGAAAGCGCGAGCCGCAGCATTCTGTGGCTCGCGCAGGTTTGATATTCTCAGTCGCGGCGGAACAGGTCACGGGTGTAGACCTTATCCTCCACGTCAAGGAGCTGCTCGTCGAAGCGATTGGCAAGAATCACATCGGATCCCGCTTTGAACTTGGCAAGATCGTTGACCACCAGTGAACCGAAGAAGGTCTGGCCGTCTTCAAGCGTCGGCTCGTAGACAATGACGGTGGCACCCTTGGCCTTGATGCGCTTCATGACGCCCTGGATGGATGACTGGCGGAAGTTATCACTGTTGGCTTTCATCGTCAGGCGGTAGACACCCACGGTGATGGGCCGCTCCTTTGACGCGTTCCACATGCTGCTCGCGGTGTAGTAGCCCGCCTTTTCGAGCACGCGGTCGGCAATGAAGTCCTTGCGGGTACGGTTGGATTCTACGATGGCCTGGATCAGGTTTTCGGGCACATCCTCATAATTTGCCAGAAGCTGCTTTGTATCCTTGGGCAGGCAGTAGCCGCCGTAGCCGAAGGAAGGGTTATTATAGTGGCTGCCGATGCGCGGGTCAAGGCAGACGCCGTCGATGATTTCACGGGTGTTGAGCCCCTTCATCTCGGCATAGGTGTCCAGCTCGTTGAAGTAGCTGACGCGCAGGGCAAGGTAGGTATTGGCAAATAACTTGACCGCCTCGGCCTCGGTAAAGCCCATGAAGCGCACGTCGATGTTTTCCTTCTCCGCTCCCTCCACAAGCAGTCCGGCAAAGCGCTCCGCGATCGGACGGGAGGCCTCGTCGCAGCCGACAATAATGCGGCTCGGGTAGAGGTTATCATACAGTGCCCGGGACTCACGCAGAAATTCGGGGCTGAACAGAATACGGTCGGTGTGGTATTTTTCGCGGACCGCCTTGGTATAGCCCACAGGAATCGTGCTCTTGATGACCATCCAGGCGTTGGGATTGGCCGCCATGCTCTGCTCGATGGCGTCCTCGACGCTGGAGGTATCAAAGTAGTTCTTCTGACTGTCGTAGTTGGTGGGGGTAGCGATGATGACAAGCTCCGCAGTCGAATAGGCCGAAGCCTTATCGGTGGTGGTACGGAGGTGAAGCTGCCGCCTTCCAGCCTTTGCTTCTGCCAAAAAGCGTTCGATTTCGTCATCCTGGATAGGGCTTACCCAGTTGTTGAGCTTCTCGGCCTTCGCCGGAGTAGTAGTAATTGCGGTCACCTCATGGTGCTGTGAAAGCAGCACCGCAAGACTCAGGCCAACATATCCCACGCCCGCAACGGTAATTTTCATTGGGTTATCCTTTCCCCGGCACAGATCCGGTGAACATTTCAGCAGTTGTAATAGTCCTTGTACCAGCGTGCAAAAGCTCGCAGACCCTCACGGATGGTGACGCGCGGAGTGAAGCCGTAGTCCCGCTCAAGCGCCTCGGCGTCGGCATAGGTCACAGGTACGTCGCCCGGCTGCATTCCCACGAGTTCCCGGTGGGCTTCAAAGTCGTAGTCAGCGGGCAGGATCCCGGCGTGAACAAGCTCCTCCTGCAGGGTGGCGACAAAATCCAGCAGGTTTTCCGGCTGTCCGCCGCCGATGTTGTATACCGCGTAGGGCGGGAGAGGCAGACCGTCCTCTCCGTTTTTCTTCTCGGGGGCTCCCTTCATGACGCGCAGGATGCCCTCTACAATATCGTCAATGTAGGTGAAGTCCCTCATCATATTGCCGAAGTTGAAGATGCGGATCGTCTGCCCGGCGGCAAGGCGTCTGGTAGCACTGTAGTAGAACATGTCCGGCCGCCCGGCAGGCCCGTAGACCGTGAAGAAGCGCAGACCCGTGGAGGGGATGTTGTAAAGTTTGGAGTATGCGTGGGCCAGAAGCTCGTCGGATTTCTTGGTAGCGGCGTAGAGGGACACGGGGTTATCCACCCTGTCGTCGGTAGAGAAAGGCACCTTTTTGTTCCCGCCGTAGACCGAAGAACTGGAGGCATAGACCAGATGCTCCACCGGGTAACGGCGGCAAGCTTCAAGAAGGTTGTAAAAGCCCACGATGTTGGAGTCGATGTACACATCCGGGTGGTCGATGGAATAGCGCACCCCCGCCTGGGCGGCGAGGTTCACCGCCACGTCAAAGCGGTATTTCTCAAAGAGTTCATTCACCAGGCCCTTGTCGGCAATGGAGCCTCTGACAAAGACATGCTTCACCGGGGAGACGGCGGCCGCTGCTTCGATCTGCGCAAGCCGCCACTCCTTGAGGCTGACTTCGTAATAGTCGTTCATGTTGTCCAGCGACACAACGGTGCCGACGGTAAGCTCTTTCAGCAGCCGGATAACCAGATAAGTGCCGATAAACCCGGGCGCGCCGGTGACAAGGATCGTTTTTCCGTTGAGTTCAACAGGTGTTTTCATGCTGTATGCTCCTTTTCTCCATGATTGTATCAGGAATCCGGGACGCGGTCAATGATCACAGCGTAAAGATCGACACATAGTGCGGTGGGAGAACATGAGTGGAGAAAAACATCTCCATGCTCGAGACGTAATCCTCCAGCCCGTCGTTTACATTGAAGAAGCGGTAGGCACTCCCCTGCCGGATGTAGGAAATGAAGTGGGGCACATTGTCCTCGGTATAGCGGAGGATTCCAGCCCGGGAAGAAAGCGCCGCCTGACGGGCCGCCTCACGCCCGATGTGCTCTGTCATGCCGGGGATGTATTTGCGAAGGTAGGTCCGCATGACGGGCATGGTGGTGGGTCCCGGGATGCGCAGGGAGTGCATGTAGTCCATCTCGTTCATCACCGCCTGAAAGCTCACGCTGTGACCGAGATAGTGTCGGATGTTGTACGCCGCGATCCAACCGCAGCCGTTGATGCTGGCCTGCATGGTGCGGTATTCATATTCGTCGAAATAGTCCTGGTCGATAATGTAGCCATCGTCAGAAAAGCCGTTCATTTTTTCTCCTGTTTCTGTGATGACAGCACCGCGCCGCCGGGGTTTCCCCGACGGCGCATGTCTGTTTTGTGGAAAAACTGCCTCAGCCGAGGCTGGCATAGTAGTCGGAGTAGTCCGCACCCTGGGAGGCCGGCTGATACTCGCCGTAGAGCTTGGACATGACGCGCATGTACTCCTCCGAATCCGTCTCATACGGGGTCGGGCAGTAGTTGTTGTAGTTCTGCGCCTTGGTGTTGGCACCCTCGATGTTGCTGCTGACACAGCACGGGATCACATCGAAGCCCACCGGGGTGAGCCGTCCGTCCTCGCTGTAGGAGAGCCTGACCTGGAAGATGGCGGTATCCGGGTCGGAGGGCATGGTATTGCCGCCGAAGACCCAGTTGCCGCAGCTGTAGAGAATGACACCGTTTCCGTATTTCTCAATGGGCTGCAGACAGTGGGAGTGGCTGCCGTATATCATGTCTGCCCCGGCGTCGATGCAGGCGTGGGCAAGATCGATCTGGGCCTGGTTGGGAGAATAATAGAGCTCCTGGCCCCAGTGGAAGGCGCAGATGATGTATTCGGCTCCCTCGCCGCGCATCTGGCGCACGGCATTGATGGCTTTGTCACGATTCGGCGCAAGGTCCGTGCCGGAACAGTAGATGCCGATTTTCAGACCGTGGGGCGTGGTGATGATCTGGGCCTCGCCCTCCTTGCCGAAGGGGACGCCGTGGGCCGCCAGCGCTTCGTAAGTGCTGTCTGCACCCGCCTGGTAGCAGTCCATCATGTGGTTGTTTGCAGTGGTAACGAAGTCCACGCCGCCCTCGTTGAAAACCTCCGCATATGCCGTCGGCGCGCGGAACGGGAAGACCACCTGCGTATAATCATAAGTCATGTTGGGATTATCTGTGAGCGTGCATTCACAGTTAGCAAGGGTGAGCTCGTCATCCTTGAAAAATTTGAGGGTGTTGGAGAAGGGGTAGGCATAGTTGTCCCCCATCACGCCCGCAAAGCCTGCGGGATGGGCCTGATAGTTCTGGTTCGACCAGAGCGTGCAGTCGCCCACGAAGGAGATGACGTATTCCTTGGGCGGTTCCGGGGTCGGCTCCGGCGTCGGTGCGGGCGTATTGACCGGCGCAGGTGTGGCCGGACTCTGGGTGTAGGTGACCAGATTGGGATTGGTCTGCCCCGGATTGTATGCCTGTACCGTCTCTTCAGCCGTGGTTTTCAGGCGCGACACGGTGGTCATGGGTGTCTCGATGCGAAGCTTCTCCAAAAGCAGCAGTTCAGCGACCAGCAGCACAAGGCAGGTGATCTTCAGGAATTTCTTCATTATCTTTGTCCTTATCTATATAGACTCTGTCTCTTACTCTTATAATACCCGTTTCAAAACCGGCACTTTTCTCAATATAAACACCAGCGCAAAGCATGCCGCGGCGAGACACACATAGACGCCCAACAGCGACAGGATCGGCGAGGCCGGGGTGACCGCGAGGCCGACACGCTCAAAAACGTTAAGCATCAGCGGATGGATCAGATACACGCCGAGCGTGCAGGCGGAAAGCTCCGTGACCAGCTTTTCATGGCGCGGCCTTCTCCCCTTCAGTGCGAGGAAAAAGCAATAGGAGGCCGTTGCCTGCAGGAAGATCGGCACGGAAAAGTAGTGGAACAGCCAGCCGTCCGCGTCGCCTCTTGTAAAAGAGTACCAGCGGTTGGCAAGAGTCGCCGCCCCGGTCACCAGCAGGAACACCAGCGGCGCAAGCCATAGTGTTCGACGCGGAAGCTCCTTTTTCGACAGCCACCAGCCCCAAACAGCATACCCCAGATACGGCAGGTAGTCAAGGCTGAAATTCTGTGTGAAACGATAAAGTACAGGTGCGGGGTCGGGTGTGAGGTTGCAGTTGGCGAGAAAAATGCCGAGGAAGAAAAACAGGCCCAGAATGTACCGCCCGTCAAGGCCGCCTTTATGAACCGCCGCGTGGACGACCGGCATAAACAGGTACACCACCACCATCGCGGGCAAAAACCACAAATGATAATGGCCGGCGACGACAGCATAGAAAAATTCATAGGGGCCTTCAAACGCGCCGGAGGCTGCGCGGGCCAATGCGTAGAGAAGCGACCAGAGATAATACATCCCCGTCAGGCGGAGAACCTTATGTACAAGAACGCGCTTTAAGTCCAGCGTTTCACGCGAGAGGACCAGCGTCCCGCTCATCATGAAGAAAAGCGGCAGAGCGCTGCGCACCATGGTGCTCAGAAAGGTGACAGCGAAAAAGGCTGCACTGCCCAGCGGCAGCTCATGGTAGATATCCGCGGCCGCATGGATCATCAGGATAGAGAGGCATGCGTGTATGCGGCATACGTCAAGCTCCGTCCGTCTCATGTTCCGCCTCCTTGATCAGTGCGAGCTTCTGCGCCCGGGTCAGGCGCTTGATGTGCCATTCGCGGCTTCTCGCATCGTGTTCGTTTTCAAAACGTTCGGTATAGGCAAGCTCTACCGGCAGGCGGGCGCGGGTATATTTGCCGCCCTTCCCCGCCGCGTGGCTTTTGAGGCGCTTTTTCAAATCGTTCGTCCAGCCTGTGTAAAGTGTGCCGTCCGCGCATCGAAGCATGTAGACAACGTTTAGGCCTGTCATGTGCGCTGCACCTGTTTGATGTTCTTCTCAAACTTGCTGCGCGCTCCCATGACCTCATGGCCGCAGCCGAGGCACTTGAGTTTGAAGTCCGCCCCCGTACGCAGCACCTGCCACTGCTTCGAGCCGCAGGGGTGTTCCTTTTTCATGGTGAGGATGTCGCCGACCTGTATATCCATTACTTTTTGATTTCCTCCCAATAGCGCTTTGCCGCCTGTTCAGTCTTGTTGTCACCGTATTCATAGTACTTTTTCCCCTTGAGCGCGTCCGGCAGATATTGCTGGCGTACCCAGTGGCCCGGGAAATCGTGAGGGTAAAGGTAGCCCTGCTCCCGCTCAAAGCCCGTGCCGTCGGCATGGACGTTCTGAAGTTCCCGCGGGATATTCCCGGTTCTTCCCGCGCGCACATCCGCCCAGGCCTTGTCGATGGCCATGACGCCGGTGTTGGATTTGGGGGCGGTCGCAAGCAGGATACAGGCCTCGGCAAGAGGCAGCTTTGCCTCGGGCAGGCCGAGCTGCAGCGCCGAGTCCACACACGCCTTCACGATGGGTACCGCCATCGGGTAGGCAAGGCCCACATCTTCGCTTGCCGAACAGAGGATGCGGCGGCAGGCGCCGATGAGATCCCCCACCTCCAGAAGCCGAGCCAGATAGTGGAGCGCCGCATCCGGGTCCGAGCCGCGCAGGGATTTCATCAGAGCCGAGAGAATATCGTAATGCTCGTCCCCCTCCCGATCATAGCGCATAGCACTGCGCTGGGTGATGGCTTTGGCGTCGGCAAGGGTAATGACGCCGTTTTCCGAGGCGGAGAACAGCAATTCCACCGCATTGATGGCCTTGCGCACATCGCCCCCGCAGGCGGCGGCAATGTGATCGAGCACCCCTTCTTCGGGTATGAGCGGCGTATCTCTGCGCGCGTTCATGATATCCACCGCGCGCTGCGCCGCCTGTTTTACATCTTCGGGCGTGATGGCCTTGAACTCAAACACCGTGGAGCGGCTGAGGATCGCGTTGAAAACAGTGAAATAGGGGTTTTCGGTGGTGGAGGCAATCAGCGTGATGCGCCCGTCTTCAATAAATTCCAGGAGGGACTGCTGCTGTTTCTTATTGAAATACTGGATCTCGTCCAGATACAATAGAACGCCGCCTGGGGTGAGAAAGGTGTCCAGCTCATCGATGATCTTCTTGATATCGGCGATGCCCGCGGTAGTGGCGTTGAGCTTTCTGAGAGAGCGGTTTGTGCGCTGGGCGATGATGCGGGCGACCGTAGTCTTTCCCGTGCCCGAGGGGCCGTAGAAGATCATGTTCGGGATCTGGCCGCTGTCCACGATGCGGCGCAGAAGCCCGCCCTTGCCGAGGATATGGCGCTGCCCGACCACATCGTCGAGCGAGTCGGGGCGGATTTCGTCCGCAAGCGGCTGATACATGAGTCTTCCCCCTTTGAAATGAAAATAATAAGTTAATTATATCACTGTCTCCGGCGTTTGTACAAGAAATTATTTTCAGTGTGGAGTGTAGAGTTTGGAGTTTGGAGTTGAGGGATGGAAATTTGCCTTTCTGTGAACTTTTTTGTTCTTGCTTCGTCCTTATGATTAGCAAAACATGCCAGGTGTTAAAGCTTCGTGTGGACATTTTCGGCTTACTGCTGTATAATGCCAATACTTACGAAAAGGAGTACAACCATGCGCAAAGGGAAAATCAAGGCAATCATCTTTATTATTGTGTTTTTGCTGGTGATGGCGACTGCCATTACGCTGCTGCTGGATATGGAGAAGGAAAGGCGGGAGGTTGAGAACCTCGGTTATGACCCGTACAGAGCAACTCCCGTACCGACGATCGCGCCCACTGTGACGCCCATGCCTGTCTCCACCATCATGCCCACTCCTGTGCCGCCGACGCCCGTACCGACCCCGACCCCGACGCCCAGACCCATAGCGACGCCTGCGCCGACCCCGACACCCGTCCCGGTGGGCCAGGTCATCGGGAGCGGCGTTTTCACCTCAAATACGGGTGTGCCCATGAATATCCGGGCCGAGTGGGAAGCCCTGCTGCTGGACGAGAGCCATGTAGGCGTGCGGGTGAAGGTCTATCTCGATTCCTACTCCCTGCACATCCAAGCCTCCCGCAACGCCGTGAACGTCAGTGTCGGCGACAACTTCCAGTCCTCAGATACCCCTTCGGTGGATATAGACGACAATGCAAACATCCACTCGAGTTTGCTTGCCACAACTGAACATGTGCTTAATCTCGCCGGCGGACAGCAGAAGAGCTTTCCGGTACAGGTGCAGTATGTGTTCCGCGGCACCTATTTCCAGCGCGACATCGACACCGTCGAATGCGGCGGCATGATCGATCTTGCGAGATAAAGTGAGGTAGACAGAAATGCGGACACCCGAACAGGTACAGGAGATTGTGAGGCTGCTGTTGGAAGAATACCCCGAAGCGAGCTGTACGCTCGACTGGGGAAAAGACTATGAGCTGCTGTTTTCCGTGCGGCTCGCCGCCCAATGCACCGACGAACGTGTAAACCAGATTACCCCGGCGCTGTTCGAGCGCTTCCCCACCCTGGAATCCTTTGCTGAAGCCGATGTGGAGGAAGTCGAAAAATACGTTCACTCCTGCGGTTTTTTCCGCGCCAAGGCAAGGGACATCGTCAAATGCTCCCAGGTTCTTCTGGAAGAGTATAACGGGGAACTTCCCCGCACGATGGAGGAGCTGACCGCCCTGCCCGGCGTGGGGCGCAAGACAGCGAACCTCATCCTCGGGGATGTGTTCCGTGTGCCCGGCTCCACGGTGGTGGATACCCACTGCATCCGCCTTTCCAACCGCATGGGCTTGGTGGACAATCTCAAGGAACCGGTGAAGATTGAGATGGCTCTGCGCAAGATTCTTCCGCCGGAACGGTCTTCGGACTTCTGTCACTGTCTCGTGCTGCATGGCCGGGCAGTGTGCGACGCGAGGAAACCGGATTGCGAGCGTTGCTGCGTGAAGCATCTGTGTCAGCACTTTTCTGGCTGAAGCCCTATGAGTCTGGAGTGTGGAGTTAGGAGTTTGAAGTTAGAAAGTCTGCTTCACAGAATTACAATCGTGCCAAGAACACACCTCAACTCCACACTCCTCACTCCAAACTCCACACTTAATTAAAATCTGCGCTGAAAGGAAACGTGTCGGATATGAAAGCCATCGTCAGTGTATTTGCCAGGGACAGCAAGGGCATCATCGCCTATGTGACGGCGCTGCTTGCGGAAAAGGACATCAACGTTCTAGACATCAGCCAGACACTTTTGCAGGAGTATTTTGCCATGATCATGCTGGTCGACCTTACCGACTGCGGCATGAACTTTGTGGAACTGAGCAGTTTCCTCGCCGAGAAGGGGCAGGAGCGCGGGCTCGATATCCACATCCAGCGTCAGGACATATTCGACGCCATGCACAAGGTCTGAGGTACTGTCATGAGCTATCTGATCAACAGCAGCGAGATTTTGCAGACCATTCAGATGATCAATCAGCAGCATCTGGACGTGCGCACCATCACCATGGGCATCAATCTTTTAGACTGCGCGGACGCGGACATGGACGTCTGCTGCCGCAAAATCTACGATAAGATCTGCCGCTGCGCCGGGAATCTGGTGAAAACCGGCTGTGACATTGAAAATGAATTTGGGATCCCCATCGTCAACAAGCGCATCTCCGTCACGCCCATCTCGCTGGTTGCGGCGGCCTGCGCCGGGGAGGATTACGCCCCCATCGCCCGTACCCTCGATCAGGCTGCAAAAGAGATGGGCGTCAACTTCATCGGCGGCTTCTCAGCCCTGTGCCACAAGGGCTTCACAGAAAGTGATCTGCGCCTCATCCGCTCCCTGCCCGAAGCGCTGAGTGAAACCGGGCTTGTGTGCGCAAGCGTCAATGTCGGCTCCACCCGGGCGGGCATCAACATGGATGCCGTGGCCCTCATGGGGCGTATTATCAAGGAAACCTCGGAGCGCGGGTTCATGGGCTGTGCCAAGCTTGTGGTCTTTGCCAATGCCGTGGAGGACAATCCCTTCATGGCCGGTGCCTTCCACGGCGTGGGCGAGCCGGAGACGGTCATCAACGTCGGCGTCAGCGGTCCGGGCGTCGTGGCCCACGCGCTGAAAGAGTGCAGGGGCGAGAGCTTCGATGTAGTGGCCGAGACCATCAAGCGCACCGCCTTCAAGATCACCCGCATGGGCGAGCTGGTTGCGCAGGAGGCGTCCCGCCGTCTGGGCGTACCCTTCGGCGTGGTGGATTTGTCCCTGGCCCCCACTCCCGCCATCGGCGACAGCGTGGCGGAGATCCTCGAGATCATGGGGCTGGAGCGCTGCGGCGGACACGGCACAACCGCTGCCCTGGCACTGCTCAACGACGCTGTCAAAAAGGGCGGCGTGATGGCTTCCTCCCACGTGGGCGGGCTCTCGGGCGCCTTTATCCCCGTGTCCGAGGATGCGGGCATGATCGCCTCGGCCAAGGAGGGCACGCTCTGCATCGACAAGCTCGAGGCCATGACCTGCGTGTGCTCTGTTGGACTTGACATGATCGCCGTCCCCGGCGACACCGATGCCGATACCATTTCCGCCGTCATTGCTGACGAAGCCGCCATCGGCATGGTCAACAACAAGACCACCGCCGTGCGCATCATCCCCGTAAAGGACAAGACCGTAGGCGACAGCGTGGACTTCGGCGGGCTTCTGGGTTCGGCGCCCATCATGCCGCTGCACCGCGGCAGCGCCAGTGAGTTCATCGCCCGCGGCGGGCGCATTCCCGCTCCCCTGCACAGCCTGAGAAATTGACATTATTACCATGACAGCAAAGAAGGAGGCCGGACAAGTGAAGAATATCGAAAAATTCAAGCGTGACCGCCTGCCCTTCTTCTCCGCGCTGGGCTTTGGGCTTCTGGCATACGGCTTCTGCATGCTCAACAAGATCCCCGTGGGGGATGATCTCAATCCCCTGGGTCTGTTCGGCAAAGGGGCAACCACCGAGTCCGGGCGCTATGGGCTGGAGCTTCTGCGGCTTGTGATGCCGGATGCGTCCATGCCGTGGATCTACGGGCTGATGAGCATACTGATGCTTTCCGCTGCGGTTTGCATGATCGTGCGCCTGTTTGAGATTAAAAGTCCGGTATTGCAGGTCCTGCTTGCAGGTGTATTCGTGAGCTTCCCCGCCGAGGCCGGCACCATGCTCTATATGTTCACCGCCGCCCCTTATGCTCTCGCCCTGCTGCTCACCGTGTCAGGAGTATGGCTGTTTGCGGCTGAGAAGAAAGGCCGCTGGCTCACCGCTCCCCTGCTCATCGGCTTTTCATGCAGCATCTATCAGGGTTACCTCTCAATCGCAGCGAGTTTCTGCGTCATCCGCATGATCGTGCTGCTCTGCCGCAGCGAGAGGACGGCGCTTGCGGTTTTCCGCGAGGGTGTGAAGATGCTCTCCATGCTGTTGGCATCACTGGCTCTGTACGGTCTCGCTTTGCTCGGCGCTTCGAAGCTTTTGGGCTTTCCCCTTTTGGGGGAGGTCATCAACGAGAAGCAGAGCTTCCCGCTGCGTTTCCTGGTGGTCTACAGCTCCTGGGCAAAGACCCTGCTGCAGGGGCGCTTTGGCTATGTGCCTAATGCCGTTTCGCGCGTGATGCACTTTGTACTGCTTCTCGTCATTGCCGCCGCGATGCTCGCGCAGCTTCGGAAAAAGGGTGAGGTCTCTTCCCTGCTGCTCGCGGGCCTGTGCCTGTTTCTCTACCCCTTGAGCTGCTATTGCCTGTATCTGCTCGCAGACAACAGCTACATCCACTCCCTGTCGCTTTACAGTTTTGCGTCCCTATATGTGCTGTGCGCGGCGCTGCTGGACGAGTGGGAGACGCCGACGGCACTTACTCTCCGGCGCGTATCCTCGGCGGCTCTGGCACTGATCCTGTGCGTCAATATCTATTATGCAAATGCCCTGTACCTGCGCTATTACCTGCGCTTTGAGGAGCTCAAGAGTTTTTACACCGTGCTGCTCACCCGCGCAATGGACACCCCGGGCTACAGCGAGGGTGACCGCCTCGCCATCGTGGGCGGCGTGCCCGCGCTCACCTATGATATTGATCAGCACTTTACCGACGCGCCGCTCAGCCTGCCGAGCTTGGAGCTGGGCTCGACCGCTTATGCGGAATACATTATAAAGGAATATCTGGGCTGCGACATTCCCTTTGCCTCCGAGAAGGAAAAGGCACGGCTTGAAACGGATGACATGCCTGTCTATCCCTATGACGGGTCGGTGCAAAAGAAGGACGATCTGATCGTCGTAAAGTTTTCGACAAAGGAGGGCAACGCATGAGAAAAGCGGATCTTGATGTGTGCCGGGTCCTGGCCTGCATGATGGTGGTGCTGGGTCACTCCGGGATGCTGTTCTGGGATTTTGACCCTTCCTCCCCTGTATGGGCCCTTTATAATCTGCTGTGCGTGTTTCTCCGCTCCTCGGTGCTGCTGTTTTTCATGGTCAGCGGTGTGCTGTTTCTGGGCCGGGAGAAGATGGATTTTGGGAAGCAGCTCAAACGGGCCGGGCATATGCTGGCACTTTTCTATATCTGGTCCCTGATCCTCAACGGCATCGACGCCCTTTTTCTCCATTACTGGACACATGGCGAGGCTTTCCCTCCCACGGTGCTGCGGGGCTATTTTCACCTGTGGTTTCTGCCGGCGATGGCGATGTGCTACTGCGCGCTGCCGCTTCTGCACGGGATGCTGCACGGTGATACCGCCAACATAAAGCGCGGTGCGATCCTGCTTGCCGCCATAGTCTGTGTATATGCGACCCTGGACGCTGTACCAGATAAACCTGAATGGCTTTCCGCCTTGATCGCGCCCTACGCGTTTCGCTATTACCGCTACTTCGTGATGATGCCGCTGGGCTATGTGCTGTATAAGCAGACGCTGAGCAAAAAGCAACTTGCAGCGCTCGGAGCTGCGGCGCTGGCGGCCATCCTGTTGATCGCGTTTCTTAACCGCCGCTATGCCATCTCCATCGGCGCTGCCTCCGATGCGCTGTACGAGGACATGGCAATCTCGTCGGTTCTCACAGCCTGTCTGATCTTCTGCCTGTGCAAGCACATCGAGACACTGCCGCCGAAGCTCTGGGGCTTTGTAAAAGCCTTCTCAGCCGCCTCCTTTGGAATGTATCTGATGCATCCCATCTTCATCGACACCGTGCGCAGTCAGCACCTCGACCTGACAAGGTACAGCGCCCTCTGGCTTTATCCCCTGTCCTATGCCTGTTTCCTGCTCATCCCGCTCGGGATCAGTTGGGTCATGCTGAAAATGCCGGGACTGAGAAAACTGGTGACGTAAACGAAAGAACCACCTGCAAGGCAGGTGGTTCTTTCATTTACATTTTGTGTCCCAATATCTCGCCCAGTTTCACAGGAGTCTCGAGTCCGTTTTGGGTATTCTCAAAAAACTCTTCATCAAGCTGCACACGGCCCTTCTCCATCAGCAGCACCACCGTGCTGCCGCCGTAGAGGAAGCGGCCCTTTTCTTCCCCGCGCCGGAAGCTGGCCCCCGCACCCTTGTAGTTTTCCACGCGCCCGACCAGCATGGCGCCGACCTCGATCTGGGCAAGGCGGCCGAAGTTCTGCGTGTCCATGATCGTATACTCCCGACAGTTGCGGGTAAACACCGGCAGGGCGGAAAGTGCGATGGGACGCACGGTGTGCAGTTCGCCGGGCAGAAAACGTTTTGACAGGATCGTCCCGGCATCGGCATAAGCATAGCGGTGGTAGTGCTGCACGCAAAGGCGAAAAACCAGGCATATCCCGTCCCGGAAGCCTGCAGCGGCGGGGTCGTCTCCCAGCAAGTCCGCAATGGTGTAGCGGCTCTGCTTGATGGGCAGCACCAGTCCGTCCGAAATCGTATACGCGCTTAAAAGCCCGTCGCAGGGGGCCATGAAGCTTGCCGCCTCATCTGGGATGGGGCGCAGATTCTTGCGGATGGGGCGGCAGAAGAAGGCGTTGAAGCAGTCGTACTCTACCGGCAGATAATCCCCAAGCACGATGCCGTTTTTCCTTGCGAAGGGCTTAATCAGCGGCTTTGACAGCGGGGAATCCATAAAGTGGCCGGCCATGATTGACACCGGACGAGAGGCGGTAAACTTCAGCAGGCCCCGCCCAGCTTTCTTTTCATATAAAAAGCGCAGCGCCGCCCCGGCGGGGAGCGGCGCGATGCCTTGACGTTTCATTTTATAATCACCTTCCAGAACAGCAGCAGGAAGAATTCCAGCGCGCCGATGCCCACCATAATGAGAATACCGCGCAGCCCCGGCTTTGCTACGCGAATGGGGGTAATGAACAGAGCGCCCGTCAGGATGCTTGCCGCGAGATAGGCAAGTGTGATGTCCGCCTTCGTCAGATACTGCAGCAGCAGCACGAAGGGAAAGATCAGCGCCGCCGAGGTGACGGGCAAGCCGAGATATTCCTTTCTCGCACCACATTCTCTCTCCTGGCGCTCCTCCTCGGTAACGTTATAGTAGGCAAGGCGGATCATCGCCGCCAGCACATAGAGCACCAGGAAGGCGTGCAGCACGAATTTCCAGGATGCGATCTCCCAGCGCACGGGCATTCCTTCGAGTACCCGCGTCAAATACGGGGACACACGGATGAGCGCCGCGCCGATGCAGGCGGGCAGCACGCCGAAGGCCACGAGGTCGGACAGGGAGTCGATCTGGATGCCGAAATCCATTTCCATTCTGGTCCTGCCCTTCTTGGTGCGGGCAACCTTGCCGTCAAATGCATCGCACAGGCCGCAGAACAGCAGGAAGAGGCAGCCGTAATACGGATGTCCGCCGCCCGAGAGCGAAACAACGATCCCAGTCGTCGCTGAAAGCAGCGAAAAATACGTCAGGATCACGGTATAGTCATAGAATCCGATCATGGGTTTGCTTCCTTCCTGTTAAGCGAACAAGGCGTCCGCCTTGCATTGTCATCTTTTCGACAAATGATCTTAGCATAAGACGGACATTTTTTCAATCCTAAATTCTTACAGGATTAATCCCCTATCCCGCTTCGCATGATCTTGCCGAGGTTCCAGAGCTGCGCCGCTGTCTGGGCCGCTTCTTCGCGGTTCTCGGGCTTTTTGTATTCAATCTGCGCGGTCTGTGCGCCGCAGTCGAGGCACATGGCATACCAGCACCACCCCTGCTCTTCCTCTAAAAGACCCGCACCGCCGCAGTAGGGACAGTCGTGCAGAATCAGTTTTTCATGCAAAGTCATAACAGTATCCTCCAATTTTATAATTCCTGTTTTACCATTCATCGTCCCGGGTGACGAAGTCGTGCTCATCGGGATCGACAGGGATCGTGCGGGAGTTGATGTTTTCAATGCGGATCCAAGGTGCGCGCTCAAGCATTTCAAGCACCCTGCCGATCTGTGCCCTGGTCCCCTGCAATTCCATAGATACGGTGCCGCGGAAATCGTTTCGCACCCAGCCAGTACAGCCGACGGCATTTGCCGCCTGTTTCGTTCGCCAGCGAAACCCCACGCCTTGGACAAGACCTTCGATGATCAGATGCCGGCGTGTAAGTTCTTCCTTTATCTGCATGATTCCACCCCCGCCG
>JBGUQD010000143.1:0-9207 GCA_045130755.1 Candidatus Limivicinus sp.
TCTGCAACGCCGACGAGGGCGAGCCGGGCACCTACAAGGACCGCGTCATCATGGAGGGCGACCCCCATACCGTGATCGAGGGCATCCTGATCGGGGCCTACGCCGTCGGGGCAAAGGAATGCTTCATCTATGTGCGCGGCGAGTATGAAAAGAGCATCAGGCTGCTGCGCAAAGCGGTGAAAGCTGCGGAAGAAAAGGGCCTTACCGGGGATGTGAGCATCCGGGTGGCCTCCGGCGCAGGAGCTTATATCTGCGGCGAGGGCACTGCCATCGTGAACTCGCTCGAGGGCCTGCGCGGTGAGCCAAGGCTGAAGCCGCCCTCCATGGCGGTCAAGGGTCTGCATCAAAAGCCCACCGTCGTCAACAACGTAGAGACCTTCGCGGTCATCCCCGAGATCGTAAACAAAGGGGCCGACTGGTTCGGAGCCATCGGCGCGGAGAAGTTCCCCGGCACCAAGCTCATGTGCCTCTCCGGCGATGTGAAGAACAAGGTCTGCGTCGAAGTGCCCACGAACGCCACCCTGCGGGACGTGGTGGAGGGCTTCGGCGGCGGTGTAGCCAACGGGAAAAAACTCAAGGCTATCCAGCTTGGCGGCTCCAGCTGCGGCTTTGTGACGCCGGACAAGCTGGACACCCCCATCGACTTTGACTCCGTCCGCGCGATCGGTGCGGCGCTGGGCTCCGGCGCGGTCTATGTTCTCGACGAGACGCGCAATGTGGTGGACATCCTCGCCGGGATCGCTCAGTTCTTCCGGCATGAGAGCTGCGGCAAGTGCACGCCCTGCCGTGAGGGCACCATGCGCATCGCAGAGCTTATGGACAGGCTGACCGCAGGCGAGGGAACAAAAGAAGACATTGACCTCATCAGGACTCTCTCCGGCTATATGCAGAAGACCTGCTTCTGCCCGCTCGGGCAGAGCGCGACGACGGCGTTTATGAGCGCGCTGAAGCTCTTCCCCGGAGACTTCGAAGCAAAGCTGAAAAAGGAGGCATGAGCATGGCAAACGTCAATCTTACCATCAACGGCAAGGCCCTGTCCGTGCCCGCCGGAAGTACGATCCTGGAAGCCGCGTGTGCAAACGGCATCCATATCCCGACCCTGTGCTTTCTGAAGGAACTGGAGCCCCATGCCTCTTGCCGCATGTGTGTGGTCGAGGTAGAGGGCGCGTGCACCTTTCAGCATGCCTGTGCCGCCAAAGTGCGGGAGGGCATGGTCATCCATACCGACACCGAGGCGGTGCGCGTCTCCCGTAAGCTGACGCTGGAGCTGCTGCTTTCAAACCACGCGGTTGACTGCCACCATTGCCTTCGGATCGGCAGCTCCCGCTGTGACGATCTCGATCCCGAATTCTGCGAGTGGTGCTTTTTCTGCGACTGCGTGAAGGATGGCTTCTGCGAACTGCAGGCGCTGGCAAGAGAATACAAGGTAGACAAGCTCCCCTTCGAGCAAAAGCACAACACGCTCCCGGAGGACAGGAGCAGCGTCATCGTCCGCAATCCCAACAAGTGCATCAAGTGCAAGCGCTGTGTGGACGTCTGCGGCAAGGTGCAGACGGTGCACAACCTGACTGCCTCCGGCCGCGGCTGTGAGGTCACGATCGGCCCCGCCTTCGGAAAGCCGATGGCGGAGAGCGAGTGCGTCGGCTGCGGAAGGTGCGCAGAGGTATGTCCCACAGGCGCGATCTACGCCGCGGAGCATAAGGACGAACTGGTATGCCCACCGCGACGGCATCAAGACCGCCGCGACGGTTTCCGCCGCCCTCATACCCGAGCTGGAGCGGGTACTGCACCGCGAGAGCGGCAGCGTGAGCCTTCCCGAAATCGTCGGCGCGCTCAAAAAGATCGGTATGGATACGGTCGTCGATACCGCCGAGGCGGAGGAAGCCGCCCGCGCACAGGCCGAGACGCTTCTGGATGAAAAACTGCAGGCGGGTAAGCCTGTCATCCTGACAAACAGCTTTGCCGCAAAGGCTTTTCTGGAAAAAAGCTTCCCCAAGAAAAAAGACAGCTTCCTGTTCTATGATTCCGCGCTGGCCGTTTTCGGCAAGGCTGCCGGGGAATATGACACGCGTTTTGCCTTCGGCCCGGTGGGCGGAGACGCAAGCGAATGCGAAAAGACCCGCTGTGTGGATATCGCCGTGAATTCCAGAGAGCTTGCGCGTATCATGATCCGCACCGGCGCCGAGCCGAATCCCGGGCGTACGGCTAATCCGGAGGCGCTGGGGCTGCCCCGTTCCGCCGGACGCTACAGCAAACTATTGGGCGTGGCGGCCTGGAACATGGACAAGGAGCCGGAGTGCTTTGAGGAAGGCGGTCTTCGCTGCGTGATCTGCCGCAATCTGGGGCAGGCGCGCAAAGCGCTTGCCGAAACGGATCGCTATGATGTAATCCGGGTAATCGCCTGATGGAACACCAAAACGGTCGCTTTTCTGCCGCCGTCCTGGCGGGAGGCTTGTCCTCCCGCATGGGGCGGGACAAGGCTGCGCTGCCTTTCGGCGGTACGACGCTGCTGGACTTTCAGGTTGGGAAGCTGCGCATGCTCGGAATCGAAGACATCATGATCTCCGGCTCCGAACGGCAAATCCCCGGAACCCGTCATATCTCGGACATTTATCCGCGCAAAGGACCGCTCGGCGGGATCCACGCCTGCCTTGCAGGGGCAGAGGGGACTGCCGTGCTCTTTCTCGGCGTTGACACGCCGCTGATCCCTCCCGAGGCGCTGCAGGCGCTCCTGTCCGCACACGAAAACGGCGTGACGCTTCTGCACCATGGGAATCGGACAGAGCCTCTCTTCGGCGTCTATGACTGCACGCTTGCACCGCTTTGCGAAGAAATCCTCCGAACTGAGCATACCGGTGTGTGGCAGCTGCTGAACCGAACGATGGTAAAAACGCTGCCCTTTGACGGGGACGAAACGGTGTTCATGAACGGCAACACACCGGAGGAGTACGCGCGGCTGCTGCAGCTGATGGAAAGGAAGGGGAGGCTGTGATGGAGAAAATCCTGCTGCTCGGGCGTCGGCGCAGCGGCCGGAGCAGCATGATCCGTGCACTGCTGCGGGATGTTGAAGTGCCCGTTTTCGGCTACGAGACCATCACAATGCAAACCCGTCCGGACGGATACCATGAGATCTACCTCTATCATTACGGTCAGACACAACATGTCAAGCGCGCGGAAAACCACGTGGGGGACTGCAACACAAGGGAGAGAGTCATCTACAATCAGGTGTTTGATTCCACAGGCGCTGCATGCCTGACCGGAAAACAGGGTGGGATTCTGGTCATGGATGAGATCGGCTTCATGGAGAGTGAAGCCACTGTGTTCTGTCGGGCGGTGCTGAATTGTCTGGACGGGCCGCTGCCCGTGCTGGCCGCTGTCCGTACCGGGATCGAGACGCCTTTTCTCCGGGAGGTCATAAATCATCCGAATGCCCGCTGCTATGATATGGATCCGGAATCCTTCGAAGAACGCTATCGTGAGCTGCGCCCCATTGTGCAGTCATGGGACAGTCGGCTCAAAAGGGGTGAGTGTCTGTGAAAGAACATATTGAGATGGAGGAAGCAAAACGTCTGCTTGAACAGCTTCCCGCCTCACCGGAGACAGAAACACTCCCTCTTTCGGATTCACTTGATCGCGTACTGGCGGAAGACTGCTTTTCCCGTCTCGCCGTGCCGCCCTTTGACAAGAGCCCCTTTGACGGCTACGCCTGCCGCGCGGAGGATACCCCCGGCACTCTTCGCGTCGTCGGCGTCGCGGCAGCCGGCTGCGGACCGCTTCCCTCGCTCAATCCGGGAGAGGCCATCCGCATCCTAACCGGTGCACCGCTCCCCGCAGGGGCGGATACAATCGTGAAACAGGAAAATGTGACAGCGGCCGACGGCGAAGTCGTTGTTCCGTTCTCCTGCGTTTCCGGACAAAACGTGATTGCAAAAGGGGAAGACATTCAGCCCGGTACCCGCCTCATCGGCAAAGGAACGCTCCTGGAGCCCGGGCATCTGGGTCTGCTGGCTTCGCAGGGGCTCGACAGGCTCCCGGTATTCCGCAGACCCCGCGTCGTTCTGATCCCGACCGGTACAGAGCTTTTCGAACCAGGGCGGGAACGGAGTTCCCATGGGATCTACAACAGCAGCAGCTTCACGTTGAGCGCCACGATGAAAAAACTGGGGCTTGAAGTCTTTTGCCGGGACATCGTTCCAGACGAAGCGCAGACCGTTGCCGCCGCTGTCCGCTCCGCCCTTGAAAGTGATGCACAGGTGGTGTTTACGACCGGCGGAGCCTCGGTCGGGGATTTCGATTTTGCTACGAAAACCGCCGGGCAGCTTGGCGCAGAGTCATTGTTTTGGAAGGTCAACATGAAGCCGAGCGGGGCGTTGATGGTCTCAACCTGGCGGGACAAACTTTTGGTCAATCTCTCGGGAAATCCTGCGGCGGCCATGATGAGCCTGCTGGTTATCCTGCGTCCCTGGCTGGAACGGCTGAGTGGGATGCCCGCCTGGGAGGAGGAATGGATCCTTTCTGTCCGCTCGCCTATGCTCAAAACCTGCAGTGTGACCCGTCTGCTGCGCGGCCATCTGTCGGTGGAAGAAGGCTGCGCCTGGTTTGAGGAGCATCAGGGACGCGGCAACGGAAATCTTGGCTCCTTTGTCGGCTGCGATCTGATCGGAGTCGTTCCGGGAGGAAACGCCCCGCTGGAAAAGGGCGACCGAATTCGAACCCTTCGTCTGCCTCCGTACTTGAGATAGTGCGCTCATTTGCTGGAAACAGACAGCACCGTCTCTTCAGAGAACGAAAAAGAAAAGGCAGCAGACGCAGATAACAACGCAGAGGCAGTTTATTCGGAACTGCCTCTGCGTTTCGTTCTCCGAAAAAAGAACTACTGCAGGAGAGTTACCTGGCTGCAATGACCTTTGCGGACGCAGTTCTGCACGAACGCTCATGCTGTACGACGCATGTGTCATTCTTGTTGCGAAAACAATAAAAGCATCTTGACAAGTGACCTCCCGTTCACTATAATGAGTGAACGAAAGGTCACTTGCTGCGTATGGAGGTACTTATGGCAAACGATACGAAAGAGAGAATCCTTGCAGCCGCGCTGGAAATGTTTTCGCAATACGGCTATGCAGGCACAAATATCCGGGAACTGAGCGCATCGCTCGGGCTTGTGAAGTCCGGGGTCTATAAACACTATGAGAGCAAGGAAGCGATCTGGAATGCGCTGCTGGATGAGATGATCGCCTATTACGGGGAGCATTTCGGCTCGGCGGAGCATCTGCCGCCTGTGCCGGATTCGCTGGAAGAGCTGGTGCAGATGACGATGAAGATGGTGAACTTTACGGTCCATGATGAAAGGATCATCATGACGCGCAAGTTGCTGACGCTGGAACAGTACCGGGATGAACGTGCGCGGGAGCTGGCAACAAAACACTTCCTCACCGGACTTGCCGACATGTTCACGCATGTATTCACAGGCATGATGGACAGAGGACTTCTCTATCGGGACGATCCCAAAATGCTGGCCTTTGCCTATACCGCGCCGATTTCTGCCCTGATTCACCTGTGCGACCGGGAGCCGGAGAAGACAGAGGAAGCAATGAAGCAAGTCGAGGCATTCAGCCGGCACTTTACCCGAATTTATGGCGTACGCGGATTCTAATGAGGCAAGGTAATCCAAAATGAAAGGGAAGCAAGCAATTCCTGCTATCTTGCTGGCAGTGTGTCTTCTGTTTGCCGGGTGTGGGGGAAAAAGCACTTTCGATGGCTCCAGAATATCCGACGAGACAGAGTTCCGGATGAAATACAACATTCTGGACAAAGAAGAATCCGCCGAAATGAAGCTGGCTGAAGGCGATCAGCTGCAGGTAATCATTTCACATACCGCCGGAAATGTGGATGTGATAGTCGGCCGGAATGGCGAAGAACCGATATACAAGGGAACCGGGCAGGAAAACGCAGACTTTGTTCTGACGATTCCACAAACCGGCGCCTATCAGATCTCTGTAAGAGGCCATCGGGCAAAGGGAAAGATCTCTTTTACCTGCATTCCGTTGAAAGAGGAATGAAGGAGATATGGCAAACACAATAACGTTTTTCAGAATAGCTGCCAGTATCGTTCTGCTCTTCTGCCCGGTGTTCTCTCATGCCTTTTATGTGTTTTACTTAGCGGCCGGCTTGTCTGATATGCTTGACGGATTTGCGGCGAGAAAAACGGATACCGTCAGCAGGTTTGGGGCAAGGCTGGATACGATTGCAGACTTTGTGTTTGTGGTTGTATGCCTGATCAAACTGCTTCCAATCCTGCATATTCCTGCATGGCTGAATGCTTGGATCGGAATAATCGCTCTCATAAAGGCGGTTAATATCGTTTCCGGATTTGCGGTACAGAAGAAGTTTGTGGCCGTTCATTCGGTTATGAACAAAGTGACAGGAGCGCTGCTGTTTCTAATACCGTTGACGATCCCCGTTCTCCCGCTGAAATATTCTGCGGTTACTGTCTGTACGGCAGCAACGTTTGCCGCCATTCAGGAGGGCCATGTCATCAGAACAGAAAGAGTATAGCAGCTCGCAATATGCGGAGCCGGGATCGGGAGGAAAAGCGGACTATGAAATTCAAAGGAAGTCTTATCGTCGTAAAAGACTGCAGTAAAGCATTGAAATTTTATCAGGATATGTTTGGATTTGAGCTGATTCGGGACAATGACGGCAACATGGAACTGTCCGGAAATCTGTATCTCCAGGAAGAAAAGTACTGGGAGCGGTTTACGGATAGGCACGTTATTTCGCAAAGCAATCAAACGGAACTGTATTTTGAAGAGCCGGAGATTGACAGCTTCGTAAAAAAGCTGGAAAGGCTCTATCCTGCCACGGAATACGTCAATCGTCTGATGACGCACAGCTGGGGACAGCGGGTCGTCCGATTCTATGACCCGGACGGCAATCTCATCGAAGTAGGCACCCCTGTATAAGAGTGTACTGTGAATTCAAGTTTGCGGAGGAAACAATGGTAGAACTCAGAGCGATCACAGAAGAAAACTTTATTGATGCTTTTAACCTCAAACTTGCGCCGGGACAGGAGGCGTATGTGTCTCACCCGATACGCAGTCTTGCCCAGGCCTATGTTTATCGGAACCAGTGCCAGCCTTTTGGGATCTATGCGGAGGGGAAGATGATCGGGTATGCCATGGTGATTTACGACTACGATATCCCCGAGTATGATATCTGGCACATGATGATTGACGAACCCATGCAGGGACGAGGTTACGGCAGCGCCGCACTGGACCGGGTGATAGATTATATAAAAACGAAGCCGTTCGGGGATTCGGACAGAGTTGCCCTGACCTGCAATAAAGACAATCCTGTCGCCAGGAAGCTGTATGAAAAGAAGGGATTTTCTGCAAGCGGTGTTGAGGATGAAGACGAGATCGAACTGGCTTTGGAAGTGAAGTAATAATCTGACACGCTTCGTGTCATGGATGCGAATAGTAAAACAACGATGGGACACAGAAATCAAGCCGTTAGGCATGATTATAAAACATTTTAAGGAGAGTACTGTTTGAAAAAGTACAACACACCGGAGATTGTGGGCTGACCGGGAGGTTTGCTGACAATCGAACAAACCTCCCAGCTTGAAGTCAACAATATTCAGGAGGTAAAACAATGAATACAAATGACTATACCATTCGTTTGGAAAAATCCGAAGACTACCGGGAAGTCGAGAATCTTGTGCGCGAATCGTTCTGGAACGTATACCGTCCGGGCTGCAGTGAGCATTATGTGATCCATGTGCTCCGGGACGATCCGGCTTTTGTGAAGGAGCTGGATTTCGTAATGGAGCGGGATGGCGTGCTGATCGGGCAGAATATGTTTATGCGGACTGTCATCAATGCCGACGACGGCCGGGTGATCGACGTGCTGACTATGGGGCCCATCGGCATCACGCCGGAACTCAAGCGTAAAGGTTACGGCAAAAAGCTGCTGGACTGCTCGCTGGAAAAGGCGGCGGCCATGGGTTTCGGTGCCGTGCTCTTCGAGGGCAATATCGGCTTTTACGGTCACAGCGGCTTCACTTATGCCCGAAACTTCGGCATCCGCTATCACGATCTGCCGGAGGGTGCGGACGACTCCTTCTTCCTCTGCAAAGAGCTCATCCCCGGTTACCTGAACGGGATCACCGGCGTCTACCAGACGCCCCGGGGCTACTATGTAGACGATGCAGACGTGGAGGAATTCGATAAGGCATTCCCGTCCAAAGAAAAGCTGAGACTCCCGGGACAGATCTTCTAAACCGAATGGCGAACTAAAACAGGAGCCGGTGCATCCTGAGCGGTGTACCGGCTCTTGTGAAAAACCGACGCTTAAGAAAAGAACCAGTGAAAAATTCCTGTTTGATTTACTGTGAAAGCTCCGCTTCCACAGTAAACATTTGATTCAAATGCGTGATTCTCGCCCCTGACGGGGCAACCGAATCACACGCATTAAAATCCCCATACGCACGAGCTTTCATGTGTTGCGGAGCGATTTACGGCGCATGTGGATTTGATCTGAGAGGTATCTATGATAAGAACAGAACGATTGTGTATATACCCCGCATCGTGGAAGCAAATGGAGGCCATGATCGCTTCCGAGCATGACGAAGAACTCAAAAAGGCATATACCGAAATGCTGGAGGGCTGCCTGCGGCACCCCGATCAATGGGACTGGTATGCCATCTGGATGATCGAGAAAATAGACGGAACACATGTCGGGGACCTCTGCTTCAAAGGGCTCCGGGAAAATGGGATCGCAGAGATCGGATACGGAATTCTGGAGGAATACCGGAGGCAGGGCTATGCCACGGAAGCGGTGCAGGCGGCCTGCCGTTGGGCATTCCGGCATGCGGAAGTAAAATCGCTGGAGGCGGAAACAGAGACCGAAAACGCGGCGTCGCAGAGAGTCCTCGAAAAATGCGGTTTTCGCCCCAACGGGATCATGGGAGAAGAAGGACCTCGGTTTACCTTGCCCAAGTGAAATGAGCCTTTTTTCAGAGACGGAAATCCGAGTGCCGGTACGGGAATATTTTTGTGTTTTAACCCCTTGACTCTCACACTGTGGCAGGCATTATGCTTGACGCGAGCTCAAAAAAAGCAGGAGGTACCGCCATGCTGAAGATCGGAGAATTTTCAAAACTGTCCAGAGTCAGCGTCAGAATGCTCCGCCACTATGATGAGATCG
>JBGUQD010000144.1:0-8998 GCA_045130755.1 Candidatus Limivicinus sp.
ACTACACCGGCGCGGGCGTGATCTTCGGCGTAACGGGCGGCGTGACCGCGGCGGTTATACGCCGGGTGCTGGACGACGCCTCTCCCGAGACGCTCAAGACCATTGCGGAGTGCGGCGTGCGCGGCCTCGAGGGCATCAAGGCCTTTACTGTGACTGCGGGCGATCTTACGCTCAAGATCGCAGTGGCAAACGGTCTCGGCAACGCGGACAAGCTCATTGAGAAGGTGCAGAGCGGCGAGGAGTACTTTGACTTCATTGAGGTCATGGCTTGCCCCAACGGCTGCATAGGCGGCGGCGGTCAGCCTCCCGCCTCCAACGCTCGCAAGCGTGAGCGCATGGAAGCCATCTTTAAGGCGGATGACGCCTGCGAGCTCAAGATCCCGCAGCAGAACCCGGCTCTCGGCTATGTCTACGATGAGCTGCTGAAGGGCCGCGCCCACGAGCTTCTGCACATCCATTACCCTCTGCACGGACAGCACTGAAAACTATCAGCACGGAAAACGGGGACGGCTTTGCGCCGTCCCCGCGTTTGGACTATAATCCTGTTTGGATGCTTTGATCGTTTGCAAAAATGCTCTTACCTGCAGGATATATCCATAATGCAGTCATAGTTAAAACAGAAATAATTAAAGGAGGTAATCTCATGGACGTTGAACAGACCGTACAGCAAGCCCGCGCAAACCTGAATACCCTTACCGGGAACATGGCATTTGACACGATAATCTCCGGCGTTATTACTTTTCTGGTCTGCTGCATCGCAATCCGAATTGTAAAGGTGGTCATGAACCGGGCACTGGGCCGGGCGACCAAGCTGGATGCTCCCATCAAAAACCTTATCACGAAGCTCATCACCACGCTTTTGTGGGCGCTGACGATCATCATCGTGGCGGGCGCTTTCGGCATCAATGCCACATCTCTTGTGGCTGTGCTCAGTGTGGCAGGTCTTGCCCTGTCCCTGTCGGTGCAGAATCTTCTGACGAACTTTTTCTCCGGCATCATGCTGCTGATCAACAAACCTTTTAAGGAGGGGGATTTCGTTGAATTGGGTGACAAGGTTGGTACTGTGAAAAACATCGGCTTTTTCAACACCGTGCTCAACACCCCGGACAATATTTCCATTTCCATACCAAACGGGGATCTCACCTCTGCCGCGGTGAAAAACTACAGTCGTGAGCAGAATCGGCGTGTGGATCTCACATTCTCCGCTTCCTATAATGAGCCGACAGAAGCTGTGAAAAAAGCAATCGAGGATGCAATCGCCATGGACAGCCGCATCCTTGCCGATCCTGCGCCTTTTGTGCGCATTCTGTCCTATGACGCAAGCTCCATCAAGTATGTAGTTCGGGTATGGGCCAAAAACGCGGACTACTGGGATGTGTATTTCAATCTCAATGAACATGTCAGGGATGCCTTCGCAAATAATGGCGTTAAGATGAGCTATGAACACATCAATGTCCATATGATGCAGGAATAATCCCTGTTGACCGGAATCCATATCCTCATCTGTTTCAAAGCTGTCGGCGCCGCTGCATTTTGAACAGCTCTTCTGCGGCGAGCCTGGCCTTTGCAACGACATCTTCCGTGGTTTTGGGGAAGCAGTAGTAGAGCGCGTTTGCATCCCCGATGCAGATCATGTCCCCCAGCTCATACCAATAGAAATCCGAATACAGGCTGTACGAGGAAGCAGGGGAGTGGCGGTAGTCCAGTTTTCCGCCGCAGCCAGTGAGATGAAAACCGTCGGCTGTATGAACAAGTGTACCGTCTCCCACTGTATACAGGCACTTTGAGTCCACCAGCATGCGGATTTCCACCGGAAGTTCAAGGCGATAGCGCCCATCCTCCAGCTCTCTGCGCACGCAGTCCCGCTCCCAGGCAAACCAGTCCGGGATATGGGAAAAGACGACATCTCCGGATTCGGTCCGGAGCCATCCATATTCGTCCAGTTCCCAACCCATGCCGCAGTGCTTACAGCGCAGATGTGTCCCTTTTCCCTCCATTTCTCCTTCCGCCTGACAGCGCGGGCACTTGTATAGCACACGGTTCAGCCCATCGGCGCGGAAGGCTTCATCCACGCAGATGTGATGCTCCTGCTGATCTCTGAAATTATCAAAGGTAAAAAGCGCTGTTAGGATCTTGTTGAGCTCTGCAGCGCTTTTTGCATGGATTTCCTCCGGGGAGAGCACATAACTCAGCACTGCGCTGACCTTTACCTTGCGAAGCTGCAGCATGTTGTAAAGCGGGTCGCGAAGAAAAGCACCGGACGTTTTGATCATTACGACCGGCAGCTTGAGCATTTTCAAGAGCTTTCCAAGCGAGGCAGGCAAAGGGGTTGCAGTGCCGTCAAAACTGTAGCTTGCTTCCGGATAGAGCAGGATGGAATCATGAAGCGTTTCCACTGCATAGCGCATATCACGGACAAGTGTTGTGTCCAAAATGAATTTCTTTGTTGGAATGCAGCCAAGATTGCGCATCAGCCCCTGTTTGCCCACGAAACCGTCCGATGTACACACAATATTAAATGGCCGTGGATAGAGGACGGTTGCGGCTATTTTAAGATCAATGAAGCTGGAGTGATTCATAAGAAAAAGAGCAGGCTCGTCCGATCCCAGTCGTTCCATACCCTGCGTTGTATAGCTGAAATCGACTGCCCGAAGATCGGGTCGGCTAAATGCTTTCAGCAGTGTCCGATAAAAGATCGACGGTCTTTTCGGCAGCAGATGGGGTTCGGGCTGAATCGAAAGGACCTTTTCATAAGCAAGCGCACGGTTCTTGATTTTCATTATCATTCCTCCCGCAAAATCTGGAATGAGTATAGCATAAAACAATCGCAGAGGTAAACTGCTTTTCCCTCATTCGAGGGGAGTAAAAGAAATGTTTGACAGCAGACACCATAATCACTATACTGTTTCACATCAACACGGACGGGGTTACGAACAATGAATATTCAAATCTGGGGCCGCGCAAAATGCTTTGACAGCAAGAAAGCCGAGCGCTGGTTCAAGGAGCGCCGCATCAAATACCAGTATATCGACATTCTGAAATACGGCATGAGCAGGGGAGAGATCGCCAGCGTCAAAAATGCTGTCGGCCTTGACAACATGGTGAATACGTCCGATCAGGACTATCCGCTTTTCCAATATCTTGCAACGAATGAGGCAAAGCTTGATAAACTCTATGAGGTACCAGAGCTTATCAAAACACCTGTTGTGCGAAACGGAAAGCAGGCCACTGTCGGGTATTGTCCGGAGATCTGGAAGGACTGGAAATAGGCAACAAAAAAGGCGCTCAGTTTAGAGCGCCTTTTCCTGCCGTGAAAACCGAATCACATGCGCAAAAATCCCCCATGCAGAGTGAAATAATCAACAATGCATGGGGGATTTTCTTGCCTGAAAATCAGATCAGATTCAGGATCAGGGTCAGCAGGACAAAAGCCAGAGCGAACCACTTGGTGGCCTTCGCGAGCTTTGCGTCCAGAGTCTTGGCCTTGCCCTTAGCCAGGAAGGTATCGGCGCCGCCGGAGATGGAACCGGACAGACCGGCGCTCTTACCGCTCTGCATAAGCACGATAACGGTGACAGCCAGACCGGAGAGAACCTGAAGAATAGTGAAAACGATCGTAAGTGCAGACATGTATTTCAATCCTTTCGAATTATGTTCACTGAACAGCTTTTGAAGTATATCATAGACTATGGGACATTTCAAGTGTTTTTTTACAATTTCTCAAGATTTTGCGTTATGCCTCACCGGACACATACAGATATGGCATAAGTGCCTGCTGCCAGGCCTGCATCAGGCGATCTGCCGACCAGGCTGCATTCGCGGGACTTGTGGATGGCAGGCAGACGGCGGGCCTGCCGTTTAGCGGTTCAATGAAACGATGATACATTTCCCAGGATTTTTTCCCGTTGCAGAAAATCTGCCGGATCTCTGCCGCTGAGAAGATCGGCGTAAGATCGTTCGGCACGACGTTTTCAATGCTGGCGTCGGAAGAACCCTCAATCCTGCAGCTGGCAATGGAGTCCCAGAGTGCCACATGATGATTCAGCAGCATCTCTTTTTTTTCATCAATGCTCTGCGGGATCTCACAATTAAGCACAGCAGCCATGACGCGCCAGAAACGGTTTTGTGGGTGCCCATAGAAAAACTGCTGCTCTCGTGATTTGACCGAGGGAAAAGAACCCAGGATCAGGATATGGGAATCTTGATTGTACAGTGCGGGGAAGGGATGGGTGATCGCTGTTTTCATGATTTCCTCCGTGCGCTTGACATCGAAGCTGTCATATGACATTATAAATATTATAAAACAAAACAGGAAAAACGCAAGTAAAGGGTGATCCGGATGCGGCTGAAGGTAAAAAGATTTGAGGAACTGACGATAGATGAGCTCTACGCCATATTGAAGCTGCGCTTCGATGTCTTTGTGGTAGAGCAACGCTGTCCCTATCCGGAACTGGATGGCCTTGACCGGGAAGCAGTGCATGTTTGGCTTGAGGACGATGCAGGGATCGAAGCCTATGTGCGCGTACTGGACAAGGGCGTGAAGAGTCCATATGCCGCACTCGGCAGGGTCATCGCGGTCAGGCGCTGCATGGGCCTCGGTACGAAAATCGTGCAGTCAGGCATTGAGGCAGCGAGGGAAATTTTTGGTGCGGACGCGATCTATCTCGAAGCCCAAACTTATGCCAGGGGCCTTTATGAAAAGCTCGGGTTCCGGCAGATTTCTGGGGAGTTCCTGGAAGACGGCATCCCCCACATCCGGATGTTGCTGAAGTGAATCCTGCACCATAAAATGAAAAATAAAATGTCCAAAAAGCGAAAAAATACTTGACACTTTAAATCGTTAGTGATATGATGTGCCCAAACCGAAGAGCGGGAGGAGTACTCCGCGGGTTGCTTCTTTTCAGAGAGCTGTTGTACGGTGCGAGACAGCAGGGGGCGTGCGGAGGAATGGACCCGTGAGGGCAAACAGAACGGGGAAATCCTTAGTATGGGCGACGGAGCTGGCGATCCGTTATCAAAGGGCCGGCGTGTGATAGCACGCAAGAGTGGGCGCGTCTGCGTCAAGCCGGGTGGTACCGCAGGAGCTTTGGCTCTTGTCCCTGCGTTTTGCAGAGACAGGGGCTTTTGTTTTTTGTCTCTGACATTTAGAAAAGGAGCGATTCCCATGTCTGAAAACAAAATCCCGTACAAAACTTATCTCGATGAAAATGAAATTCCACAGGCCTGGTATAATCTCCGGGCCGATATGAAGGTCAAACCAGCGCCTCTGCTCAATCCCGGTACCGGCAAGCCCCTCAGCGCCGAAGAACTGACCCCTATCTTCTGCGAGGAGCTGGTAAAACAGGAGCTTGACAACGACACCGCCTTTTTCCCCATCCCGCAGGATATTCTGGACTTCTACAAGATGTACCGCCCATCTCCGCTGGTACGTGCCTACTGCCTGGAAAAGGTACTGGACACCCCGGCAAAGATCTACTACAAGTTTGAGGGCAACAACACCTCGGGAAGCCACAAGCTCAACTCCGCCATTGCTCAGGCCTACTACGCCAAGAAGCAGGGACTCAAGGGCGTCACCACCGAGACCGGCGCCGGCCAGTGGGGTACGGCCCTGTCCATGGCCTGCGCATACCTGGGCCTTGACTGCAAGGTGTTCATGGTGAAGGTCAGCTACGAGCAGAAGCCTTTCCGCCGTGAAGTCATGCGTACCTATGGCGCAAGTGTTACCCCCTCTCCTTCAATGGAGACGGCGGTCGGCAGAAAGATTCTGGCAGAGCATCCTGGGACCACCGGCTCCCTCGGTTGCGCTATCTCCGAAGCGGTGGAAGTTGCCACCCAGAACCCCGGGTACCGCTATGTGCTGGGCAGCGTATTAAACCAGGTCCTGCTGCACCAGAGCATTATCGGCCTTGAGACCAAAGCTGCCTTCGACAAGATCGGCGTCAAGCCCGACATCATCATCGGCTGCGCAGGCGGCGGCTCCAACCTCGGTGGCCTGATCGCCCCCTTCATGGGTGAGAAGCTGCGCGGTGAAGCGGATTACCGTATCATAGCCGTCGAGCCTGCCTCCTGCCCGAGCTTTACCCGCGGCAAGTTTGCATATGACTTCTGCGATACCGGTATGATCTGTCCGCTTGCCAAAATGTACACCCTCGGCAGCGGCTTTATCCCGTCCCCGAATCACGCCGGCGGTCTGCGTTTCCACGGCATGTCCACCACGCTCAGCCAACTTTATCATGACGGTTACATGGAAGCCCGCGCGGTGGAACAGACTTCGGTCTTTGAGGCGGCAGAGTTATTTGCCCGATCCGAGGGCATCCTGCCTGCGCCCGAGAGCAGCCATGCCATCCGTGCCGCCATGGATGAGGCTATGCGCTGCCGCGAGACAGGGGAAGAGAAGAATATCCTCTTTGGCCTCACCGGCACCGGTTACTTCGATCTGATAGCATATCAGAAGTATAATGATGGTCAGATGAGCGACTATATTCCCACCGACGAGGACCTGGCTGTCGGTTTTGCGGGCCTGCCCAAAGTGGATGCGTGATACTTGTCAACTGCCCTCATGTATGGTAAAATCACACTGTTATAACGCTGAATAACAGGAGGATTTGACGTGAACAAACCCAAACTCGCGGACAAGCTGATCAGCAGGGAAAAGAAAAAGCTCAGGAAGAAAACGAGAAAGACCTTTCATCGTATTCTGGCCTGCATCTTCGGCAGTATCGGGCTGTTTGGCATGGGGTATCTCTTCGGCATGCACCATCATCTGATTGTCGCGATGATCAAGAAGGAAGACCTGCCGAAAGCTCCAAAAAGCAAATGCCCCTTTGCCTGAGAGAGATCACAGCATGAAAACGGCCATAGAGGATGAGAAGCTCGCCGGAGCTTCAGGGGGTGCGGTCCGCCCCAAATATGTCAGCAGCTTCTTCTGCGAAAAGTACGGCAAAACCATTCACCTCAACGGGGTGTATACGCTTGAGCGCGCACTTAGAGAGCATGAGCGGCAGGTACACAGCATCAATGCACGATAATTATTAATCAAACAAAGAAGCACCGCTCTCGGGCGGTGCTTCTTGTCGTTAAAAGGATCCGCTGCGGTGCTTGCCGCTGAGCTTAGGATCTCCGGTGCGGGCCTGATGACGGAGCTCAGTCAGGGTATCTGTACCGTTTTTTGCAGGTACGCTGCGGTCAGCAGGCTTGTCCTGCGCTGTCTTGACCGGTGCAGCATGCTTCCGAAAAAGTCTGGAAAAGAAAGACATGGATGATCCTCCTTTGATCAGGCGCGCATGGCTGCCCGACAGTAGTAGTTGAATTCCCGTTCTCGCTCCAGTGTGCTCGAGTCCATGTGACCGGGATAGACCTCGTAGTCTCCCGAAAGCTCACAGATCCGGCGCAGAGACCGAAGCTCCTGCTCCATATCGCCGCCAGGCAAATCGGTCCTGCCGCAGCTGCCTTTGAAGAGCGTGTCGCCGGTAAAGAGAGCGTCCTCACACCGGAGCGTAACCCCGCCGGGTGTGTGGCCCGGTGTGGCGATTACCTCGAAGCGTAGGCCGCTGAGTTCGACCACGTCGCCGTCGTCGTAGCTTTTGCCGTTGGCTTTCAGTGTATAGGGCAAATGGCTGTCGGCGGCATGGCGCATATCATCCCGCTCATTCATATAGACCACCGCACCGGTCTCCTCCGCGATCGTGTCCACTGCTCCCACATGGTCATAATGACCGTGGGTCAGCAGCACGGCGCGACATTTCAGGTGGTTCATCTCCAGATAATCCAGAATCGTATTGGATTCATCGCCCGGATCTATGACGGCGCATTCGAGTGTGTTTTCATCCGTTACGATATAGCAGTTGGTCTCCAGTTGCCCAACGGGGATGGTTTTAATGAGCATAATTCATAGCTCCTTCGTGTCTAAAAGAATAGTCACAGGCCCGTCGTTGACAGAGGCAACCTGCATATCGGCGGCGAAGATGCCGGTTTCCACATGGAAGCCGCGATCACGGCATTCTTTGATTACCAGCTCATAGAGCGGAATTGCAGTCTCGGGCCGGGCGGCTTTTGAAAACCCGGGCCGCCTGGATTTGCAATCGGCAAAGAGAGTGAACTGACTGATGATCAACAGTTCTGCCCCTGCGTCGGCGGGATTTACGTTCATCTTGCCGTTATCGTCCTCAAAGATACGCAGGCCGCAGATCTTGTCAGCAATCTTCAGCGCCTCTTTTTCTGTATCTTCTTCGTGCACGCCGAGCAAAATGAGAAAGCCCTTGCCGATCTGACCATTGACTTTGTCGTCGATCGTGACTGAGGCGGAGCGTACACGGGTTATAACTGCGCGCATAATTGTTCTCCTTCAGGTCCCGTTGCGGCTGACACTCATGACGCCGGGGATCTGTGTGAGCCGGTTGGTGATATATTTGAGTTCAGCAGCGTCCTTGACCTCAAGCGTTACCGATACTATACCGAAGTTGAGGCCGGTGGTGCGGGCGCTGAGAGAATGGACTTTCGCGTTGACAGAGTTGAGAACGGTTGCCACATCCATAACCATGCCATTACGATCCTTGGCGGAGATCATGATGGTGGTTAGATAACTCTCAGTGATCTTCCCTGCCCAGGAGACCTCAACCCAGCGGCCCGCATTTTCGGACTGGCTCAAAAGCTGCTGACAGTTGCTGCAGTCGCGCCGGTGGATAGATACGCCCTGGCCGCGGGTGATGAATCCCATGATATCGTCGCCCGGCACCGGTGTGCAGCAGCGTGAAAACTTAACCAGACAGTTGGAAAGACCTTCCACCAATATGCCATGAACGGCCTTGCCCTCCTTTTTGGGGGCGTGCGTCTCACGCCGCTCGGCAGCTTCGGATACCTTATCCAGCGCCGTTTTGCCCTTAGGCTCCTGGCTCTTGAGAGCGTCCCGCAGACGGTTTGCGGCTCTCGTCGCTGTCAGGCCGCCGTAGCCGATGGCGGCATACATGTCGTCCATCGTGCTGTAGGGGAGCTTTTTCAA
>JBGUQD010000145.1:0-29110 GCA_045130755.1 Candidatus Limivicinus sp.
TTATAGTCATTTCTGACTTTTAAGAACCCTTTTCTTTGGTGCTTATTTAGCATAAGCTGTTCTTACATTGTTCAATTTTCAAGGTACTCTCTGCGCTCGCCTTTCTCGGCGGCAGCTTTGTTATTATATCAAAGCTGTTTGCGTTTGTCAAGAACTTTTTTCAAATTCTTTTGGAATTTTTTAGGAGTTCTTTTCGGTTCGCTTGTCCACTCTTTTAGGTGAGCAGCTTTGTTATTATAACTCAGCGGCTTTGCTTTGTCAAGAACTTTTTTCGCTTCGCCAGAAACTTTTTTCAAGCTCTTTTTTGACTTCAGCACCCTTCTCTCGAGCGCTCACGTAATATAGCACCGAAAATGTCAAAAGTCAACACTTTTTTTCAAAAAATAAAAAAGTTTTTTCGGCTCCTAAATATTGGGTGTTTTTGTGGGTATACTACACAACATGTATAGGAATGACACATTTGAAACAACCCTGCTTCATCCGCGCCGCACGCCGCTCTACGCCTGTCTGCCTACGCTGCCGTCCTTACAGGAGATCTTCTCCTCCTGTGCGGACTTTCAGACGCGCACACTGCGGCTCGGGCTTGAATCGAACCATGTGGTGACCGTCTGCTGGATCGACGGTCTGGTCTCCGCCCGGATGCTGACGGAGGATGTGATCCGGCCGCTGACGAGTCTTGCGCGCCTGCCGCAGCAGGAGACCGAACGTCAGAGCCTGCTGCGTATCCTGGCCGGGGCTGTGTACAACTGCTCCTGTCAGTACCGCGAGACGATGGACGACGTGGTCGGTGATCTGACGCACGGCTGCTGTGTGCTGCTGTTTGACGGGGCCAACCAGGCCGTGAGCTTTGAGGCCCGCTCCGATGTGCGGCGCGCCGTGTCGGAGCCGACGCTTGAAAAGTCCATCAAGGGCGCCAAGGATTCCTTCGTCGAGACCCTGCGGGTAAACACCGCCCTTGTGCGGCGCAGGCTCTGCACGCCGAAGCTCAAGCTGGTGGAATCCACGATCGGCAGCGAGACGGTGACGCGGGTCGCCATGCTGTATCTTGACGGAACCGCCGCGCCGGAGACGGTGACGGCGCTGGCACAGCGGCTTGACGCCCTGGACCCCGACGCGCTGCTTGCCACGGGCATTTTGGAAGAGGGTCTGACGGACGCGCCGGGCTTGCCCTTTCCGCAGCTTCTGCACACAGAGCGGCCCGACCGCTTCGCCCAGTATCTGACCGAAGGGCGTGTGGGTCTGCTGGTGGACGGACTGCCCATCGGGCTTCTGGGGCCCGCGAGCTTTGCCGACTTCATGCGCTGCTCCGGCGACAGCGCGAGCAATCCGCTCATAGCCAGCACCCTGAATCTTTTGCGCTGGTTTGCGCTGCTTTTGAGTCTGCTGCTGCCTGCGCTTTATGTAGCGGTGGCGCTGTACCACCAGGAGATGATCCCGACGCGTCTTTTGCTGAGCGTGATCGAGGCCAAGCAGCGCGTCCCGTTTTCGACCGCGCTGGAGGTGATCGGCATGCTGCTTTCTTTTGAGCTCTTGCAGGAGGCGGGACTGCACCTGCCGAACCCCATCGGCGACACGGTGTCCATCATCGGGGCACTGATTGTAGGCCAGTCGGCGGTGGAGGCACGCATCGTGTCGCCGATTGCGATCATCGTGGTAGCCTTCGCGGGCATCGCAGGCTACACGCTGCCGAGCCAGGATATGGGTGCGGCGGTGCGGCTTCTGCGCCTGGGGCTGGTACTTGCCGCCGTAGCGGCGGGGCTTTTTGGGGTAGGCATCGCGCTGTGCCTGCTGCTTCTGCATCTGGCGGAGATGGACAGTCTGGGCTGCAACTACACTGCGCCGCTGTCCGACGGAGAAGCCTTTCCCCTGCTTAGACTTTTGATAAAAGGGCCGATTCATGAGTCAAGCATTCGTGTAGGGAGGAAGACGCCGTGAAAAAGCTGCTGGCGCTTATGCTGTGTGCCGCCGAGCTGCTGCTCTTTGCCGGACGGGACGGCCTGCGGTCAAATTACCGCGAAGTGGAAGAGCTGCTGGTGATTCAGACCATGGGCCTGGACAAAACCGGCAGCGGCGTGAAGCTGTCCCTCGCCGCTGCGGGGGACAGCGAGGACAAGGTCGCCCGCATGGAGGCAGCCGGGGTCTCGATCTCAGCGGCCATGGAGCGCATCCGCGGCCACGCCTATGAGGAGGAGCTCTTCTGCCCCCACATCGGACGGCTGCTGTTGGGTGAGAAGCTGGCGGAGGACGGCGTCGAGAACGTGCTTGCCTATATCTGCCGCTCGCCGGAGCTGCGGCTGGACATGCCTCTGTTTGTGGTGCGCGGCGGGGAAGCGTCAAGCGCGGTGATGGGTGTCGGCAGCGGTGACAAGGGCATCTGCGACGTCATGCACATCATCGAGCAGGATCTCCGCCGCCGCGGGGAGAGCGGCGTGACCACCGCCGCGCAGGTGCTGCGGGACACGGCCAGGTGCGGAAGCAGTCTCATCTGTGCGCTCGATCTCGGCACGGCCAGCGAGACCACCACCGCGCCCGGGGAAGGGGAGGCTGCGCCCGCAGGGAAAAGTGTTTCTCCGACGGGCTACGCGATCTTGCGCGAAGGCAGGCTCTGCCGCTATCTGACGTCGGAGCAGGCCATTGGGGTGGGGCTTTTGAAAAACGCCCCCAGCCGGGCAAACATTGAGCTGCTGGACCGCCACGGTGAGACAGCGGTGCTGGAGTTAAACGGCGGCGGATGCAGGATCCGTCCCGTCTGGGAGGGTGAGGCGCTGCGCGGCGTTGAGGTCAAGTGCGACGCGCGGGCAAGCCTTCTCGAGCGCGGCGGGCGCGGGGCGCTGGACGAGGAGGATCTGGACTATCTCACCGCGCGGCTCGAGTCGAAGCTGGCGGGGTTTCTCAGTGCGGCGCTGCAGGCATCGAAGGAACTCAAGGCGGATTATCTCTGCCTTGCCGAGACGCTCGAGCGCGCCGACCCTGCAGCCTGGCGCAGCCTCGACCGGGATTTCATCGACCTGCTGCCGGAGCTTGAGCTCAAAATCACGGTCAGCGCAAAACTCAACGAGATGAACGACATGAAATAAGGTGATCCCATGCAAGAACAATATAACACGCGGCAGCTTCTAAGTCTCGGAGCGGTGATCGCGCTGACGCCTGCGCTGCGGCTGTTTCCGACACAGGCGGCATCCATCGCGGGCAGGGCCGGGTGGCTGGCGCCCCTGGCCGCCCTGCCCCCGGCCCTGGTATGGGCGCGGGCAATGGCACTGCTGACGGACACCATGCAGCCCGGTGAGCAATTTCCGGATCTGCTGCTGCGCCTCGGCGGAAAGCGTCTGGGCAAGCCCGCCCTCGCGCTTTTTGCCGCCTGGTGCCTTACCTATGCTGCTTTCGTTCTGCGCTCGGGGGCTGACCGGCTGGTGGGTACCGTCTATCCCGGCGCATCCCCCGCCCTGTTCAGCCAGCTCATGGGTCTCACCGCGCTCCTGGCCGCGCTCTCGACGCCGCGCAGCCTTGCCCGCATTGGGCGGATGCTGCTGCCGCTGCTGTTCGGGGTGTTGAGTCTGCTGCTGTTTTTTGCGCTGCTGTCGGCGGATTTTCGCAATCTCTATCCGCTCTCGCCCTCGGATCTGTGGCCGGTGGCAAAGACCGCACCGGTTCCGCTGGACATTGTGGCCGGTTCCGGCACGGCGCTTTGTTTTCTCGCGGGTGGGCTCAAGGAACGCGGCCCGGGCTTTCCGGCGCTTGCAAAGTGGTCGGGGCTCCTGTGCGCGGGGCTGTCGCTTCTGAGCGCCGCGGTGATCGGCGCTTTCGGCGCCCCGCTGACGGCACAGCTTGCGAGACCCTTTTTCGTGCTGGTGCGCACGCTGGTGTTCTTCCGCACGGTGGAGCGCGTGGAGGCCCTGGTGGTGATGCTGTGGATCTTCCCGGACTTTCTGATGGCGGCGCTGTTTTTCTGGGCCGGGCAGTACGCTCTGCGTCTGCTGTGCGGCTTTCACCCGGATACGAAAATGCACGCCCGCCTTGATTTTACCGAGGGGCGCGTGCTGATCTGGGCCTTCGGCGCCGCGGCGATCATTCTCTCGCTCTTCCTTGCACCCGAGCCGCGCCGGCTCGAACGCTGGTCCACCGTCTATATCCCATACGCAAATCTGGCCTTTGTGTTTGGGTATCTCCCACTATTATATATTGTAGGAGAAAAGACGCAGAAAAAATGAGAGAGCCGCCCGTCCGGGCGGCTCTGCGCAGAACAATCTCATATTATAATGAAAACGGCCTTCGGCGAAAACGCACAATGTCGCGAATTCGCCGAGGGCCTGCATTTTTCTGTATCTTTACTGCCGAGACGTCGAGGACGCCGTCCACTGCAGTGCTGTTTTTTTCTTGCTTTAGGGAACTGTACTTTTTTCACAGCCCCTTTCGTCTCTCAAAACGCAGGTTTCTGTTATCGTTGCCGCGCACGAGCTAACCGGGGCATACAATTTCAGATTCTGCTCCCTTTCTGCCTTTCCGGTCTTTATCGGTGTGCAAAACGCTCCCTTGTCTTCTTCTGGGCCGGGATCGAATCGATCTCGCCGGCAGCGGTGAGTGCCATCTTGGTCAGCATCGGGCCTGCGATTTCATAAACCAGTACGCTGAAAAGAATTACGTTCCGGATCAGTGATGCCTCACTTCCGCCCAGAGACTGCGCCATCACAACCATCCCAAGAGCCACACCGGCCTGCGGAAACAGCGTAATCCCCAGATATTTTCTGACTTTCTCACTGCATCCCGTAATCGTGCTGCTGAAGGAAGCCCCGGCATACTTTCCCAAACACCGGGTCACAATATAGACAAATCCGATCAAAAGTACCGACGGATACCGGAAAACACTGAGCTCCAGCCCTGCGCCGCTGATGACAAAGAACGTGGCGAACAGGGGCGCTGTCCATTTGTCCGCACGGCTCATGATATCTGCCGAATAGTCGCTCATATTGCAGAACACGGTTCCCAGCATCATACACACCAGAAGAGAAGAAAAGGATATCTCGATCTCGCCCAGGGGAATCCTGACGGAGGACAAAGCAATCGTCAGCACAACAAAACCAATCGAAAGGGACAAACGGTTGGAGTTGGAGAAGAACAGCTTTTCCAGTTCCGTGAGAAGCGCGCCGAGTGCCGCGCCAAGGATCAGGGAGCAGATGATCTCCAGAATCGGGTCGACAATGATGGCGTATACGTTCAGTTCTCCGCCCTTCAAAGCCTCCGCGATTCCAAACGATACGGCGAAGATAATAAGCCCTACCGCATCGTCAAGCGCGACGATCGGCAGCAGAAGATCCGTCACTTCACCCTTTGCCTTATACTGCCGGACAACCATCAAAGTGGCCGCGGGTGCAGTAGCTGCGGCGATCGCGCCCAGCGTAATGGCTGCTGAAAGGGGGAATACGTCTTCTCCGAAGCAGAAATGCAGTCCGACAAGCGCCAGATCCACCAGTATAGTAGCCGTCACCGCCTGAATGATTCCGATCACCGTAGCTTGCTTACCGGTGGCTTTAAGCTGCGACAGCCGAAATTCGTTTCCGATGGCAAATGCAATAAAGCCGAGGGCGGTATTGCTGAGTACACTAAGGCTGTCTACTGCCTTCATGCTGGCAAAACCAAGCCCCGGTATTCCCAGTCTTCCAAGGCAGTAAGGCCCCACCAGAAGCCCTGCCAGAAGAAATGCCGTCACATCCGGGAAATGCAGATGGATCAGTTTGAATACACGGGTCATAAGAAGCCCTGCCAGGAGCGCAGTTGAAGTAGCCAATAAAGTTTCCACTATAAATATACCTCTTTTCCATTTTTGCACAGCGCACAGTATAATACGCCGATGCCGAAATTGCCACTGTTTTTATACTGTTTTTTTCAACAAAAAAAATAGCCGGCGGACTTTTGCGCGTCCGCCGGCTTGTGCTTTTTGCTTATTTCTTCTTATTGAACAGATTATGGATCTTTTCGCTCAGGCTCGGCTCATCGATGAATTCCTCATCATCGGTCTTGCGCAGATAGATCACGTAGCCGATCAGGCCGCCGAGGGCCACGACCGCCACCGCGAACAGGACCTTTACCGCCGTGCTCACGCCGGTGTTGCGGCGGGCCGGAGTCGGGGTGTGGATGGGTGTCGGCGTGGGAGAAACGTTCGGACTGGCGCTCGGTGTCGGGAAGCCGGACGGGGTGGGCGAAACGGTCCCGAAGGGTGCGGGCGACGGCGTCACGCCGTAGGGCATCGGGGTCGGCGTCATACCGTAGGGTGTGGGCATCGGGGTCGGCGTAGCGTAGGGGATATTGCTGCGCACATCGACGGTGAAGCTGGTGCTCATGCCCTCATAGTTGACGGTAATCTGCTGGCTGCCCGCAGTGGTGGCCACGCGCGGGGAGATGGTAAAGCCGCTGGTCACGGTCTCATAGCCGCTGGTGGTCTGGAGCTGGAGGACAAGGCCGGCGGTGCTGATGGTATCGCCGACGGTGTAGCTGCGGTTGGCGGGCAGACTCTGGATCGTGAGGCCCACAACGCGCTTTGCCTGCTGCACGGCTACCGTAAAGGTGCAGGTCTTGCCCATGAAGTTCACGGTGACGGTCTGGTTGCCGGGCGTGGAGAAATAGGTGGGGCTGCACGTAAAGCCCTCGCCCACGTCGAGATAGTTCCGCCCGTCGGTGGAGTAGACGCGGATGGAGAGTCCCGCGGTGTTGAGATACTCGCCCACGGTGTAGGAGCTCTTGTTCGGCATGGTCAGCACGTTAATACGGCTTATCATCTCCGCCACAGAGTGCACCTTGACCTGATAGCTGGTCTGATATCCCTTGTAGTTGACTTTGACGTCCGCAAGGCCGGAGTTGTTGTAGGAAACAGTCCGGGTAGTGACCACATAGTCCTTGGTGATCGTTTCATAGCTGCCGTCATCATAGCGCACGCGCAGCTGCAGGCCGGTCGCGTCCACGGCCTCGCCGTCGTTGTAATCCACCTTGTTCGGAAGCTTGCCGACGGTGACGGAGCGGATGGTCTTGTTCGGCGTGGGCGTCGGGGTCACGACCGTGAAGGTGATGGGCTCGGAGTCGACGGTGATCGTCTCGCCGTAGCCGCTGCTGGTAATGCGGCAGAAGTATTTCCAGGTGCCCGTCTTGGAGGTATCGGGCTTGAACTGGCTGCGTGTTGCGTCGGCGCTCTGGATGGGCGCGTCATAATAACCGAGGCTGGTGAACCACTGGTAGCTGACGTTGTACCCATTGCTCACCCGGGCCTCCAGCAGGACAGAGTCGCCCACCGTGGCCTTATTGGCGCCCGCGATGCTCACTGTCGGGGTGGGCAGAGTGGGCTTTGCCTCCACCGTGAAGGTCACGGGGTCGGAGTAGGCAGTGGCCGTCCGGCCATCGGTGCTGCTGTTGGTGACCTGGCAGATAACGGTCTGGGTGCCCACCGAGGAGGTATCGGGCTGATACTGGCTGGCGTTTGCACCGCTGATGGGAGCATTGTTTACATACCACTGGTAGCTGGCGTTGTAGGTATCCGTGGCATGCACCTCCAGCACGGCAGTCTGGCCCTGCTCAACCTTGGTGCTGCCCGTGACGCCCGTCACCGTGGGGGTCGGCACAGGCTTTGCCTCCACCGTGAAGGTCACAGGGTCGGAGTAGGCAGTGGCGGTCTGGCCATTGTAGGTGTTGGTGACCTGGCAGACGTAGATCTGGGTGCCGGCCTCGGAGGTGTCGGGCTGATACTGGCTGGCGTTTGCGCCGCTGATGGGCGTGTTGTTTACATACCACTGGTAGCTGGCGTTGTAGGTATCCGTGGCATGCACCTCGAGCACGGCAGTCTGACCCTGCTCAACCTTGGTGCTGCCCGTGACGCCCGTCACCGTGGGAGCCGGCACAGGCGCTGCCTCCACCGTGACCGTCACATACTCGGACCAGGCAGAGGTGGTCTGGCCGTCGTAGGAGTTTGTGACCTGGCAGAGATAGGCCCGGGTTCCCGCCGCAGAGGTGTCGGGCCGGAGCTGGGTACCGGTCTGACCGTTCAGGATCTGCCAGCTTTGCCCGGCATCATCCCATACGTACCACTGAAAGGCCGGGTTATAGTCATTGCTCACCTGTGCCTCCAGCACGACGCTCTCCCCCTGGGCAACAGTTGTGCCGCCCGTGACGCTCACAGTCGGGGTGGGGAGGATAAATGTGGGAGCGGGAGGATCGGTCGGGGTGGTATCCTGCGGCAGTACGGCGGGGATAGAGGTGTCGGTCCATTGCTCGGTATAGGTACCGGGATCAGTCCAGGGATCCACCCAGGTCTCCTCGACCGTGGGGTCCTGCTGAGCAGGCTGCTCGGTCGGCTGTTCCTGCTGTGCGGGCGCGGCGGTCGGCTCCGGGCGTTTATTGAGTACCGTCACGCTGCAGAGCTTGATGGTGCCGTCCCAGAGGACGAAGAGATATTCGCCCGCCTGTTCTGGCTTTCCGGTCAGGTAGAGGTAGTATGCCTCGCGGTCCTTGTCACGTTCGTCAATCTCCGGCTCGTCGGGGGCAGGCTGGCCCGCCCTCTCGCGGCGGATCTCATCGGCGACCCAGACGCCGTCCCGGCCGTCGGGGACGCGGACCTTCTCCTTGCGCACCTGGGCCTTCAGCCCCTCGGGCAGGGTCGTTTCGTCGAGGATCATGGCGTCCATTGTGGTCTCCACGAGGCAGATATTGCTGTCCTCGCCCACCACGGCGTCATCGAAGAAGATGAGGTTTTCCAGTTGGAAGCTGCTGCCCGCAAGGTCGATTTGGCTCTTGTTGGGGTCGATCATGTCCCGCAGAGAGACGCCGCCGAAGCCGGTGAACCACTCGGCCGGGAAGGGCAGATCACTTGCCAGCGCCGCGGGCGCAAGCGACAGCATCATCAGCAGCGTGAGCGCCAGGGCGATCCATTTTTTTCTTTTCATGGCTTGATCCTTTCCGAGTCCCGGCGCAGGGCCGGACTCTCGTAAAAGCTGTAATAATTACACGGAAACTATGCTGTGAAAATCATGGCACAAAAGCCGCCTTTTGTCAACATAATTCCAGCTTGGGAATTTGTACCTTTCAGTTTGTATGACGCGGACGGGGGCAGTTTTGTTCCATGGTCCCCGCAAAAAAACTTCCGTGTTTTGTTGCAATTGCTTCTGTCTGTGGTAAAATAAGTGCATAGCACTTTTATATTTGATTGAAGTCGTTTTCCACACCGCTTTCGCGGCAGCGGGAAAGAAAGAACCTGATTCTGTAAGGAGGGGAAAGGCATGGCGTTTACTCCCTGGTACAAGGATATGGTGGTCTACCACATCTGGCCCCGGAGCTTCTGCGACGGCAATGGGGACGGCATCGGTGACCTCTACGGCGTACTGTACCGGCTCGACTACATCAAGAGCCTGGGCGTGGACGCGATCTGGTTCTCGCCCCTCTACCCCTCCCCCAACGCCGACTGGGGCTACGACATTTCCGACTATATGGATATCCACCCGGACTTCGGCGATCTCACGGTGTTCAAGCGCGTCTTAAAGGAAGCCCACGACCGCGGCATGCGCGTGTTCATGGACCTGGTGGTCAACCACACCTCAGACGAACACCCCTGGTTTATCGAGAGCCGCAAGAGCCGCGACAATCCCTACCACAATTATTATCACTGGCGGCCCGGCAAGAGCGGCAGCGGCGGCAAGCGCCTGCCCCCGAACAACTGGACCTCCGTCTTTGAGGGCGAAGCCTGGGAGTATGACTCCAATCTCGATGAATACTATCTGCACCTGTTTGCCAAAAAGCAGCCGGACCTGAACATGGATAACCCCAAAGTACGCGACGAGGTCAAGCGCATCCTGCGCTTCTGGCTGGACATGGGCGTCGACGGCTTCCGCGAAGACGTGATCACCTTCATCTCCAAGGCCCCTGGCCTGCCCAACGCCTATCCGAAGATCCCGGTGGCAAACGGTCTGCGGCACTACTCCAACCGCCCGGCGGCCCACGATTATCTCAGGGAGTTCAAACACGATGTTTTGAGTCAGTACGACTGCTTCATCGTGGGCGAGAGCCCCATGACCGACGCCTCCACCGCCCTGCGCTACGTGACCGAGGGGCCGAACCAGGTGCTCGACGAGATGATCGCCTTCTCCCACATGGAGGCCGACTGTTTCAAGACGGACATGGTCCGCCGCCCGTTCAATCTGGTAAAGATGAAGAAAGCCTTTTCCGACTGGCAGTACAAGCTGGCGGGCCGGGGCTGGAACGCGCTGTACATTGAAAACCATGACCACCCGCGCATCATCAGCCGTTACGGCAGCGAGAAGTACCGCACCGAAAGCGGCAAGATGCTGGCCGCCATGTACATGCTGCAGAAGGGTACGCCCTTCATCTATCAGGGGCAGGAGATCGGCATGACCAATATGCCGCTGCCGGAGCTGGACATGTACAAGGATGTGAACACCTTCAATTCCGCGCGTATCCTTTCAAAGTTTCTGCCGCAGAAGAAGGTTCTGTCCATCATTCAGGAGGGCACGCGCGAGAATGCCCGCACCCCCATGCAGTGGGACGACGGGCCCAACGCGGGCTTCACCACGGGCAGGCCCTGGTTTTTCGTCAACGGCAACTATTACGAGGTCAATGTCCGCAGCGAGGAGCGCGACCCCAACTCGCTTTTGAACTTCTACCGCAAGCTCATTGCCTTCCGCAAGGCCACCCCGGTGGTGCTGCGCGGCGATTACCGGGAGCTTTTCCGCCGCGACAAGCACTTCTATGTCTACGAGCGCCGTCTCTTTGAGCAGCGGCTTCTGGTGGTGTGCAGCTTTTCCGACGAGCTGCAGCGCTTTACCGCGCCGGACGACATCGATCTCAACAAGTGGCGCCTGGTGCTGAACAATTACGAAACCTGCTTCACCATCGGCAACGGCTTCACAGCCAGGCCGTATGAGATGAGAGTGTACATACTGGAGTAGTGTGGAGTTAGGAGTGTGGAGTGTGGAGTTATGGTGTTCTCCCCGGGGACGGGTTTGAATCATCGGAAGCACGCCCGCGAAGCACACAGCATAAACGTCTGAGGGCGGAGCCTGTTGGAAACGTGCCGAAGGCACTTCTTCACCCCAAGCTCCAAACTCCAAACTCCTAACTCCTAACTCCAAACTGAAAACCGGAGGTTTCCCTTTTGACTATACTACATGAAAAGGCCTGGGCCAAGCTGAACATCTCGCTGGATGTGGCAGAAAAACGCGCCGACGGCTACCACGACATGACCATGGTCATGCAGACGGTGTCCCTGTGCGACGAGGTGGAGATCGGCTTCAACGACACCGGCCGTGTCCAGGCGAAGACCAACCTGAGCTTTGTGCCGGGCGACGCGCGCAACCTCGCCGTGAAGGCGGCGCTTTCCTACCTGCACGCCTCCGGCCGCGACGGCCAGGGCATGCTCATCACGCTCGACAAGAAGGTACCGGTCGGCGCGGGGATGGGCGGCGGCTCGTCGGATGCGGCCGCGGTACTGCGCGCCCTGAACCGTCACTACACAGCCTTCTCTCCGGAAGAGCTGGAGGCGTTGTCGGCGGAGGTGGGGTCGGACGTGCCCTTCTGCGTGCGCGGCGGCACGGCTTTGGCCACCGGACGCGGCGAAAAGCTCGAGAGCCTGCCGGATATGCCGGCATGCGAATTTATCATCTGCAAGCCGGATTTCTCCGTCTCCACGCCGGAGCTGTTCCGGAAGCTTGACCAGTGTTCCGCCCGCTGCCACCCGGACACCGCCGGGATCATTGAGGCGCTGGGAGCCGGTGACCTCGGCAGCATCTGCCGCCGGATGTACAACGTCTTTGAGGATGTGGACGACCGGCGCATGCGCACTGTGCGGGAAATCAAGGGCCGCCTTCTCGACCACGGCGCTCTCGGTGCGGTGATGACAGGCACGGGCTCGGCGGTCTTCGGCGTCTTCCGTCCGGGTACAGCCCCCGACGCCGCTGTCCGGGAACTGCGGAAAGAGTACGGCTTTTGCGAAAAGGCCGGGTGCGTGCGCAGAGCGAATTGACACTTCCGGCAGAAACAGACCCATTCAAGAGGCCATTAAACCGCTGTACAGTGTTTTTTGTACAGCGGTTTTGTTATTTTCTTGACATTTTCAGCTTCATATTTTATACTGAAATCGAGGGAAAACACTGCTGAAGTGTTTTATGCATCAAGAGGAAAAAGAACAGGAGGAGAGCATGAAAAAACTGGTTGCACTTTTGCTCACGTTGAGCATGATCTTCCTTCTTGCGGCGATGGGAGGAAGCGCGGCATTCGCAGATGACGCCAAAAAAGAGGAAAAGGCCTATCTCACCGGACACTGGGGCGAGATCGAGTGGATCCGCAACGGTGACAACAACCCCTTCTATCTGGACGAGACCGTCAGCAATGTAAGCTGGGTCGAGTTCACCATGACTGTACCCGCCGCTCCCAGGGGCTATCCCTACGGCGACTGGTATCTCTACGTACTGGATAAGGACGGCAAGAACTGGAGCCATGTGGCAAAGTTTGCACTGACCAAGGACATGACCCAGGGCAAGCCTGTCACCATCCGTCTTTCGATGGACGCCCCCACCACCTTCAAGGCCATTACCATCTCCCCGGTGGAGAGCGGCATGGACTTCACCCTCTGGCGTTTCATTGACTTCTACACCGATCCCGCTGTCGTGCCTGAGAGCATGCGCGGCGCCGAGCCGGACAGCATTGAGGATCAGGTCCTCGCCTACGCCGGCAGGCAGTTCCCGCTGACGCGGCAGACCGTCTCCTACTCCACCTACAGCGATCCCTCCCAGGGCCGCCCCCCCTATAACCCCGACGGTTATTACCCCGACAACTACTACCCCGGCACTGTCTACTATCCGACCAACAACTACTACCCCGACGATCCCACCTACGGCACCGGTCCCAAAGGATGATTTCCTGCGTCTGTAACGTTTAGAACCTGAGAAAACCGCCCATACTGTATGTGATTTCATACAGGAGGGCGGTTTTCATGTCGTTTGAGGATAAGAGCAGGCATCTGTACATCTGGGAGCTGGCAGGGCTTTTTGCGCTGTGCGCCGTTTTGCTTTCGGGGCTCTGGGCCGAGGGAAGGCAGGCGTCGATTGCCGGAAGCCTTGTGCGTCTGCACGTGCTGGCGGTATCGGACGCGCCGGAGGAACAGGCGGTCAAGCTTCGCGTCCGGGACGCGGTGCTGCAATGTCTCACGCCGCGCCTTGCAGATGCACACGATGCGGACGAGGCGGGCGCGGTGCTGGCTTCTTCCCTCGATCTCATCCGCTCCGCTGCAGAGGGCGCAGCGGGAGGACGGACGGTACACGTGAGTCTCGGCGAGGAGCGCTACCCCACCCGGGATTATGCGGGCTTCGCGCTGCCGGCAGGGCGCTACCGTTCCCTGCGCGTGGTACTTGGTGAGGGGCAGGGGCATAACTGGTGGTGCGTGGTGTTCCCGCCGCTGTGTCTCGCGGCGGCGGAAAAGGAGGCCATGCAGCCCGTCATGAATCCCGAAGACTATGCCCTCATCACCCGCGAAGAGGGCTGGGAGATCCGTTTTCGGATCGTAGAACTCTGGGGAGAACTTTTGAACAGTTTGGAGTTAGGAGTTTAAGAAGATTGAAATAAATGTGTCCGCTTCGCAGACAATTTTTTTGCCGAAGGCTGTTCTTTATGCCTCGCTATAACTCCACACTCCATACTCCATACTCCTAACTCATCCGCGCCTTCCGTGCGGGTTGAACCGTATCGCCCTCGTGCAGCAGCCGCGCGGCGGGAACGGCGGGGGCGGAGGCGGCGGAGGAAACGGGCCCGGCGGGGGCGGAGGGCCAAACATGGGCGGCGGAGGCGGCAGCGGCCATCCGTGTCTGTCTCCCTGCACGCGCTCCCACACCCGGTCAAAGGGACACAGACGTTTTTCCCAGTCCCGGTTGAAATTGCTGTTCATGGAACATCACCGCTTCATTCTATGCGCGTACTTGCAAAGCGGTGAAAAATATGCGATAATTGCGAAAAAGCACGAACAGACACGGAGGGAAAAACGATGGCGAGATTTTTCATGGCGGGCGCGAATGTCAAGGGCGGCACGGCGATCATCCGGGGCCGCGATGCCGAGCATGTGCGTGTCCTGCGCCTGCGCCCGGGCGAGGATCTGGTGATCTGCGACGGCGAGGGCACCGACTACAAGTGCCGCCTGGTCTACGCCGACAAGGAGCAGGCCGAGGCCGAGGTGATCGAGGTCGTCAAATGCCCGGCCGAACCCAGTGTGAAGGTCACGCTCCTGTGCGGCCTTCCCAAGGGTGAGCGCGTGGATTATATCATTCAGAAGGGTGTGGAAGCCGGTGCGTTTGAGATTTTCTTCTTCAACTGCGATCGCTGCATCGCCCGTCCCGAGAATCCGGAGAAGAAGCTGGAGCGCTGGCAGCGCATCGCAGAGGAGGCCGCCAAGCAGTCCGGCCGCGGCATCATCCCGCAGGTAGGGTGGGCAGGCGAATTTGCCCAGGCGCTGGATATCGCGGTCAAGAAAGATCTGCGCCTTTTCATGTACGAAACCGGAGAGCGTGAGCCGCTGAACTCCGTGCTGGATGCCCACAGGGACGCCGCCACCGCCGCCATCATCACCGGGCCCGAAGGCGGCTTTGCGGAGTTTGAGGCAAAACTCGCCAGGCTCTGCGGCCTGCATGTCTGCTCTATGGGCGAGCGTATTCTGAGGTGCGAAACCGCGCCCATTGTCGCCCTGACGGCGACAATGTACGCAACCGGAAATCTAAATTAATCTTTCGGAGAACGGAACCTTCCGTTCTCCGTTTTTATATTATAATGATATCGCCTGGCGCAGCAGCCCCTCTGTCGCGCTGAGCCGCAAAACGTCTCGGCGGAACGCCTTACGGCGTTCCGCTGTCATATAATCATGATAATAAAAAACGCCCCGGGACTCCTCCCGCGGCAGCAGCAAACAGTATTTAAAATACGAAATGACCCTTGACCGCGGCGATTTTTTCCCGTTCGCCTCTTCTGCAGTCAAGGGTCATTTCATTGAATTCTTGATATCTAACATCCTGGTTACCTCTCTTTCGGATTATTTCGGAGCACTGCCTCGCCAACGGGACCATTTTTTCCAGCGCACAACATTTGATCGTTTCACGATATTCCCGAATGTGGGATGAGCAAGGTGGCTGTTGTCCTCCTGTATATTTTGGGCCTGCAGTGCACTCCCCATGTTTGATCGCTCCGATGTTCGATCCGGGGATAGAGGAAAGTGAAATATGTTTATTTCTCTTTCTGGTTATAATATAGCAGACGGACCCCCGTTTTGCAAGATGGGATGTTATCCGAATTAAAACGTCTGTTTTTATGTAACTTTCACAAATTTACTTCAAATCTTTAATTTGAGTCCCGCATTCTATTGACATTTTGACTAAATTGGCATATAGTGGTATCGTTGTGCGGCGCAGAAGAACCGCCCCGGTTTTGTACCGGGGCGGTCGTTTTGTTTTAATACACATCCTCCACGATTCTCGTGGGGGGCTGCTCGAGGATCTCGGGGTGCTGGAAGATGTAGCGCCATGCCTGGAAAGCCTGGGCCCAGTAGTGGCCGTCGGCGGTGCGCTCGTCGATGGTGAACTTGCAGTCGACGTATTTGCGGTCGACCATGTTGCCGTGGCGGTCGAGCTCATAGACATGGTGTTTGGCGCCGAAGGCGATGAACACCGGCAGGGTACCGAAGTTGTAGATGTGGTGGAACACCGGCTTGATACGCAGGGAGCCGAGGTCCGTGACGATGAGCGAGCCGTGGAAGGGGCTTGCCTCCACGAGGCTCTCCGGCAGCCAGCCGAAATAGTCCATCATGCGCAGCACCCCAATGACAAAGCGCAGAATGAACCGCGGCAGGCGGCTGAGGGCCTCGGCTACATCCTCGGTATTGTTGTGCTCCTCGGAGGCCTTGACCTCGTCGATCTTTTCGTTCATCTTGCGGTAGACGTCGAAGATGGTATCGGTGGGCTCGAAGTGGACCTTGATGCTGGTCTCGGTAGCGTCGATGGTGAGGGCGCGCTTGATGGTCATGACGACGGTGATGTCATTTGCGGCATAGATGCGGCGGCCCGCCACATAGCGGTTGAGCCCCGGCAGCATGGACACCAGGCGGATATAGGCGGCGATCATAAAGTGCAGGATGCCGATGCCCTTGTAGCCATCCACGCGCAGTCTGCGCAGGCGGCGGTCCACCTCAGTGACCTCCATGCTCTCCTCATAGAGGTTGAGCGCATCGTTGCGGGTGGGCATGATATAGGGCGTGAACGTGGTATACGCGGGCAGGGAGCGCAGCAGCCGTCCGTCCTTGCGGTCACCGAAGCGGCGTCTGTCATTTTTTGCCATGGTCTTTACTCCTTGTTGTTTATTTCAAATTCTTAAAGTTTTAGGGCCTTATCCGCATTATACAGGCAAAGTGTCCGCATGGCAAGTCTTTGTGCCAAAAAGCGTCAGGAAAAACGGTCTGTACGGTTAGTTCCGGCTAAGGTCTTGAAAAAAAACTGCCGCGATGGTATCTTATTAACATCTTAATTTCATATCCGCAAAGGAGCTGATCACTGTGCAGTTGCAGGAATCGGGCGAAATGTATCTGGAAACGATCCACATCCTCTCCCAGCGCGGCAAGGGTGTGCGCGCGGTGGATGTGGCGGAGTATATGGGCTTTTCCAAGCCGAGCGTGAGCCGTGCGGTGGGTCTTCTGCGCACGGGCGGATATCTGGAGCTGGACGCAAACGGCTTTCTGGTGCTGACTGACGAGGGCAAGTATATTGCCAACCGCACTTATGAGCGCCACCTGTTCTTTACGGACTTTTTTACCTCCATCGGCATCAGCCGCGAAACGGCGGAGGATGACGCCTGCAAGATCGAGCATGACATCAGCGACGAGACCTTCCAGGCCATGAAGCGCTATGTGCAGGCACAGCGCGAGAAGGCGTAAAAGCACAATCTGCCCCTGCAAAAAACAGCGTGTCATTCTGAGGCGCCGCGCGCCGAAGCATCCCGATATGGTTTGCAAAATCCACGGGATCCTTCGCTGACGCTCAGGATGACACGCTCTTTTTTTATATGCCCCGCTTCATTCTCCGTATATCCGTACCCACGAAGGGCAGGCACTGGAACTCACCCAGGATGCGGGAGGCGATTTGCTCCGAATAGCGCTTTGAAAGCTCATCGTTGGTGAGATTGGTGCTGATGATGGTCTTTTTGCCGTTTACCAGGCGGCTGTTGACAAGGGTATACAGGGCGCTCTGCCCCATGGGGGTGAGCATTTCGGTGCCCAGATCGTCGAGAATCATCAGGTCGCAGCTCTCCATGCGCTTGATGTGCACGGCGGCAGCCTCCCCTTCTTCGGTGTCACGGTTGAATTTTGCCTTCTCGTAGTTATCCAGCGCGGAGGCGGCACTGTCGTAGCAGACGGAAAAACCGCGCGCGGAAACCACGCGGGCGATACAGGCCGAAAGATAGGTCTTGCCGAGGCCGGTGCCGCCCTGGAAGAGCAGGTTTGTGGAGCTGTCCGAGAAGTTTTCGGCGTAGCGTCTGCACGCCTCCGACACCTTGCGCATCACGTCCCGCGGCACTACGCCGGCGGCAGGATCCGCCTCCGATGGATAGAGGGACAGATCGAACTTTTCAAAGCTCTCATCCCCGCGGCGCATGAGGGTGCCGAGCTCTTTGGTCAGCTCTTTGTTGTAGAGCCTTTCGAGGCAGCGGCACACCCCGCCCCGGTAAACGCCGGTGTCCCGGCAGAGGGGGCAGGAGATGATCTCGCTGAGGTAATCCGGGCCGAAGCCGGCGGCGGTCAAAAGCTCTGTTCTGTGCATCTGCAGGTCGAGGTTTTCATCCCTGAGCGCGGCGATCTGCGCCTGCATGTCCGGGCTCTTGCCGATGGTCAGGCGTACGAGCTTTGCCATATGGCCGCGAAGCTCAGCGTCGATGCTGCGGATCTCGGGCAGGCGGGCGCACACTTCGTTATAGCGGCGCTGCGTCTCTGCGCGATTTTTGGCGCGGATATTGTCCAGCTCGCCCCGCGCCCGGGCCAGCAGCTTTCCGTCATAGGGCATTCAAATCACCTCAAATTTTCTCCAGGTCCGCAATCAGCCTGCCGAGATCACGCGGCGGCTCTTTCTTCCCTTTTCCGCGCTTTCCCGTGCCATCCCTGTCGCGCACGTCGGCAGGGGTATGCAGGCCCTTTTCGTGCCAGCTCTTGAGAATGCCGTTCATGTAGCCCCACTTGAGGCCGCCTGTGTTGGTGATGGTGCGGTCAAGGGCCATCTCGATGAGCTCATCGTCAAAGCCCATCTCCAGCCACTCGCCGATGTACTTGCTCTCGGTGGGGGAGAGCACTCGGCCCGTGATGCCGAGAAGCCTGGCCGTCTGCGTGAGCTTTTCGCGCCGATGCTCGCTGTCGGCGATGTATTTTTCCGCCTGTTCAAGGGTCAGGATCTCGCGGTTTGCCCAGACATAGCCCTCCTTCTCGATCTGGCGCATGGAGGGGGGATTGCCGGTGGGTCTGGATTTGACGCAGTAGTTGAGCAGCATCATGATGACCTCCGGCGGCAGGGCCAGATAGTCATACAGGCTGAAGAGCCGTTTGAGATCGTTGGTGTTGAGAACATGTCCCATGGCGCGCTGCGCCTCAAGGACGAGGGCGGCAAAGCGCGGGTCCTCCCGGCTGCGCGCGGCAAGATCCTCTGCCGTATATTGCGGGGTCTCGTCCGCCGGGGGCAGTTTTACAGCCTGTGCCGACGATGCCGCCGCGGGGGCAGCCGCTTTCGGCTCTGCAAGCCCCATGCGCTGGAGCTTTTCCAGCGCCGCCTCTATCTCCGCGCGGGTGCGGCAGAGCATGCCCGCCGCGTCCTCAACGCCCGTATCGGGGTTTCGTCTCAGGCAGAGCCACAGCAGCGCCACGTCCCCGTCATGGGCGGCTATGATCTGTTCGGCCTCCTTTGCCGGAAACGACAGCATGTCCTGCATGTGCTCACCTCCCCCAAAATTTACCGATTGTTTACGCAAAGTTCATGCAACAAGGTATTATACCACGACTTTCCCCTTGCCGCAAGCCTTGACAATGTGGTATACTTATCCTGTATGTTTGCGCCCATGTGCAAGCATACAGGATAAACAGATATCACACAATTTACATATACAGATACAAAGGACCACACAAGACATGATCGAACTGCTTTCTCCCGCCGGGTCGCCCGAGGCTGTGATTGCCGCGGTGCAGAACGGCGCGGACGCCGTCTATATGGGCATGGGCAATTTCAACGCCCGCCGCGGCGCGAAGAATTTCACCGACGAGGAATTTGAACGCGCCGTGCGCTACTGCCATGTGCGCGGCTGCAAGGTATATGTGACGCTCAACACCCTCATCAATGACCGCGAGGTCGAGCCCGCCCTTCAGGCTGCGCGCCTTGCCTCCGAGGTCGGCACCGACGGCATCATCATCCAGGACCTCGGCCTCATCTCCGCAGTCAGGCAGTACCTGCCTGACATCCCCCTGCACGCGAGCACCCAGATGTCCATCCACAACCTTGCGGGCGTGGAGGCGGCAGCCGAGCTCGGCATAACCCGCGCCGTGCTGGCAAGGGAACTGAGCCTCGACCAGATCCGCTTCATCACGCAGAACGCCCCCATCGAGACGGAGATCTTCGTCCACGGCGCCCTGTGCTTCTGCCACTCGGGCCAGTGCTATATGTCGGCTCTCATCGGCCAGCGCAGCGGCAACCGCGGCATGTGCGCCCAGCCCTGCAGGCTCCAGTACTCTCTCGGCGGACGCATGGACGACCACCCCCTCTCCCTCAAGGACAACTGTCTCATTGACCGGCTCCAGGAGATTGAGGACGCGGGGGTCGCGTGCATCAAGATCGAAGGGCGCATGAAGCGGCCTGAGTATACCGCCATTGTCACAAAAATTTACGCCGCCGCCCTCAAGGAGCACCGCCAGCCCTCGGCCGACGAACTCAATGACCTTGAGCGCGCCTTCTCCCGCCAGGGCTTCACCCAGGGCTACTTTGACGGCAACCGGCAGGACATGTTCGGCACGCGCTCAGAGCCTGCCCGTGACACCGAGCAGCTCTTTACCCAGGCCCGCAAGGCCTATTCCGAGGGTGAGCTTCGGCGTGTGCCGGTGCACTTTTACACCGTGGCCGAAAAGAACCAGCCCATCCGGGCCATTGCCTTTGACGACGACGGGCATAAGGCCGTTGCCTCCGGGCGCGTGCCGGAGAAGGCGCGCGGCCAGGGTCTGAGCAGCGGCTACCTCACGGAGCAGATGTTCAAGACCGGCGGCACGCCCTACAGCGTGGTGGAAAACAAAGCCCAGGCGGACCCGGGCCTGTTTCTGCCCGCCGCGGCCATCAACGAACTGCGGCGCAATCTTGTCGCAGATCTGAGCGAGCAGCGCGGCCAGGCGCCGCAGCGCCGCGTGGGGACGCTTCCCTCCAAGCCCCGCAGCACCCCGCCGGGTGAGGACCCGGCCATGATCTTCCAGGTGCTCTCCGCCGAGCAGCTCACGCCCGAGCTTGCGGCCTTAAAGCCCAGGTATCTCTACGTCCCCATGACGGTAATGAGCGAGTACTTCGATCTGCTCGAGCCCTTTGAGGAGCACGACACCATCCCTGTGGTGGTGCTGCCGCGCATCATCACCGACGATGAGGAGGCCATCGTGCGCCAGACGCTCGAGAAGCTCTTCGACTTCGGCATCAACGAGGCCCTGGTGGGAAACCTCGGCCATGCGATGCTGGCAAGGTCCGTGGGCATGCGCGTGCGCGGCGATTTCGGGCTGAATGTGTTCAATTCCCTGTCCATGGAGATGGTGCGGCAGGCTGGCTTTGTCTCCGCCACCGCATCCTTTGAGCTGCGCATCGCGCAGATCCGGGACCTGAGCAAGACCATCGACACGGAGATGATCGTCTACGGCCGCCTCCCGCTCATGGTGTCCGACCAGTGCGTGATCCGCCACTCGTCCGGCAGGTGCACCTGCTCCGCCCCGGCCCAGATGGCCGACCGCATGGGGGCCGTGTTCCCGGTGGTCAAGGAGTTCGGCTGCCGGAACGTAATCTACAACGCCCACAAGCTCTACCTTGCAGACAAGGCGGAAGATCTTTACGGCGCGGGCCTCTGGGGCATGCGCATGATGTTCACTACCGAGACGCCGCGCGAATGCCTCGAGGTGGCGAAGGTCTACCTCGGCCAGTCCGACTACCAGCCGAACGTGCTGACGAGAGGACTGTACTACAGAGGGGTGGAGTGAGTGTGAAGTTTGGAGTGTGGAGTTAATTTACTCCGCACGAAACCACAACTCCTAACTCCAAACTGTCAATAACGGAGATTTATTAAAATGTCTATCGTTTTGGCCTCCGCGTCGCCGCGGAGGCGTGAACTCATGCAGATGCTGGGCGTACAAGAATTGAAAATCATTCCCGCCGCGGGCGAGGAAAAGGCCGATCCCGGTCTTCCGCCCGATGAGCTGGTCAAGGCCCTCGCCGCTCACAAGGCGCGGGAAGTTGCTGCAATGTGCGGCAAAGACGACATTGTCGTCGCCGCCGACACCATCGTCTGGCACCTGGGGCGTGTCTACGGCAAGCCCCATTCCGAGGCGGAGGCCGCCGACATGCTGCACGCGCTCTCCGGAGACGCGCACGAGGTCTACACGGGCGTGGCGGTGCTGCGCGGCGGTGAGCTGATCCTTGAGGCCGAGCGCAGCGCGGTACACTTTCGCAGGCTTTCGGACACCGAGATCAGCGCCTATATTGCCACGGGCGAGCCCATGGACAAGGCCGGGGCCTACGGCATCCAGGGCAGGGCGTCGCTCTTTGTCGAAGGCATTGAGGGGGACTTCTTTAACGTTATGGGCCTGCCGCTTTGCAGGCTGGGACTTATGCTGAATCGCTTGGGGGTAAGTCTTCTTTGAAGGAATACTTGAGAAAAAACGGTCTGCGTGTGGGCATCATTGTTGCCGCCGCGGCCCTCATCATCGGCCTCGGAGCGGCGGCGCGGGACGGGCGTATCGGCTTTGTGCAGAACCTGTCCGGCATTGTCAAGTCGCCCATCCAGAAGGTGCTCTCTTCCGCCGTCAACTGGTTTGACAGCATGTACGGCTACTTATATGAATACGACTCTCTGATGGCGGAAAACGAGTCTCTGCGCTCGCAATTGGCGGACGCGCAGAAATCCGCCCGAGACGGCATCGAGGCCAGCGAGGAGAATTCCCGCCTCCGCAAACTCCTGGAGCTGCGGGAAAAGCATACGGATTTCGTGATGGAATCCTGCAAGGTGGTGCTCTGGTCCAGCTCCAACTGGTCCAGCGCCTTCACGATCTCCAAGGGTTCCTTGAGCGGCATCGAGCTGGGCGACCCGGTCATCACCGAGTACGGTGCGGTGGTCGGGCAGATCACCGAGCTCGGCACCAACTGGGCAACCGTCAGTACCGTCATTGACGTAAACATGTCCGTCGGCGCCTTCGTCGGCGCGACCGGCAACTCCGGCATGGTGGTGGGTGAATACGCCTTCATGCGCGACAAGACCGCGAAGCTCACGTATCTGGCAGACGGCGCACAGATCTTTGTCGGCGACGATGTACTGACCTCCGGCTCCGGCGGCGCATTTCCCGCAGGGCTCATGATCGGCACCCTCACCGCTGTGCAGACCGAGGCCGGCGGCCAGATCGAATACGGCATCGTCGAGCCGCAGGCAAACCTTGACTCCCTGGTGCAGGTATTTGTCATCAAGGACTTTACGGTTGTGGAATAAGATGTGTGTTACGCTTTTCTCTCCCTTTCAAAGCCTTGGCCTTTGGAAGGGGAAGGAGAACGGAAAGAGCGGATATGGCGCTTTTCCGGCTTTTCACAGCCGGGAAAGCAGAATGAAGCGAATTTCGTTCGACGCGATCAAGGACTTTACGGTTGTGGAATAAGATTTTGTCCGCTCTTTTCTTCTTCATGGAAGCCGGATGCTTTCTTCCGGAAGAGCGCGGACATGGAGTTCGTTTCGTCTGACATGAGTGATTTTCTTGAAAAAATAGATCTGAACAAGGTGCTGCGCTACGTGCTGCTGATGTTTTTGACACTGATGGCGCAGAACATGGTGTTCAGCCATATACGGCCCTTCGGTGTCTGTCCGCTGCTGCTGCCGGCAATGGCCGCGGCGGTGGGCATGTTTGAGGGCGCCACCTGGGGCCCGCTGCTGAGCATGGCGATGGGCTACTTTGCAGACATGAGCTTTGTGGAGCACCGCGTCTTTTTCCTGCTGGTGCTGCCGGCGGTGAGCATGCTGTCGGCCTTTCTGTCCCAGTTTTTCATCAACCGCCGCTTCTTCGCCTTCATGGGCGTGGCGCTTTTATCGCTGCTCGTTACCGGTACGCTCCAGATGCTCAAGACCCTGGCGGGCGACTCGTGGAGCACAGACATGCTCACGGTGCTCGCCCTGCAGACCCTTATCTCCCTTCCCGTCGCGGCTCTGGCCTACCCGCTGCCCGCGAAGTGGAGCAGAGAATAGTTTGGAGTTTGAAGTGTGGAGTTTGGAGTTGCAGTATAGTTGTCTTAACTCCACACTCCCAACTCCACACTCCACACTGAAAAGCCAAGCTCTTCTATTCAAGAAAGGTATATTATGAACAGCAGACTCTTGAAACCCGGTCGGCTTGCGGCGCTGGCGGCGATCGCCATCGTGCTGCTGAGCGTTTACATGTACTTTCTCTATCAGCTCATGATCGTCCGCGGCGAGGAATACTACAACCGTGCAAACGAGCTGAGCGTGACCAAGCGCACGGTCACCGCCGCGCGCGGCAACATTCTCGACCGCTACGGGCGCGTGCTGGTGTCGAACGCCGAGTGCTACAACCTCAAGATCGACACGGACAAGCTCTTTGCAAACGACGATCCCAATGCCGTCATTCTGGAGCTGGTGTCGATGGTGCGCTCCTACGGCGACGAGTACACCGACGACCTGCCCATCACGCTTGAGCCGCCCTTTGAGTATGACGAGAACATGACCGCCATCCAGCGCACCATGCTGGAGGCCTATTACAAGCGCCAGAACCTCGACCCCAACTGCTCGGCGGTGGAGCTGATGAGCTTCATGCGCACCCGCTACAACATCGACAACAGCTACTCAGCTGCCGAGATGCGCCTCATTGCGGGCGTGCGCTACTCCATCAACGTCCGCTATGCCATCAATACCGCCGACTACGTCTTCGTCGAGGACGCGAGCATGAACCTAATCTCCTCCATCATGGAGAACAAGCTCGTCGGCATCGAGGTAAAGCGCGCCTACATCCGCCAGTATTCCACCGACTATGCCGCCCATATTCTGGGCTACGTTGGTCTGATGACCCAGGAGGAGTTTGAGAAATACTCTCTGCTCAACTACTCCACCGACGCCATGGTGGGCAAGGACGGCATCGAGTATGCCTTTGAAAACTATCTGCACGGCCAGGACGGCGAGGTGGAGGAGACGCGAAATGCCCAGGGCACCATTCTCGCCACCGTCTACACCAAGGAGCCGGTGCCCGGAAACCACATCTATCTTACCATTGACAGCGTTCTGCAGGAGCAGACAGAGCGTATTCTGGGCAACGGCGTGGAGATTCTCAAGAAGAACATCGCCCAAAAGCGCGCCGAGGGTCTTGCACGAGGCGACTATAACGCAGACCTCAAGGACAACATCACCGGTGCCTCAGCCGTGGTGGTGAACGTGAAGGACGGCTCGCCCCTGGCATTGGCAAGCTGGCCCACCTATAACGTGGCCCGCATCATTGAGGACTACCAGGACCTGATGGTGGCGGAAAATGCCCCGCTCTTTAACCGAGCCCTACTCGGCACCTATGCCCCCGGCTCCACCTTCAAGCCCTGCACCGCCATTGCAAGTCTCACCAAAGGCATCATCAACACCGAAAAGAAGATCAAGTGCCAGGGCGTGTATACCCGGTACGCCGCCGAAGGCTACGCCCCTGAGTGCTGGATCTGGAACGCCAACAAGAACGAACACCTGACCCACCCGGAGGAGAACGTCACCACCGCCATCCGAGATTCCTGCAACTACTTTTTCTACACCCTGGGCAATGATCTGGGCGTCGACGACATGGGCGAATTTGCCGCAGCCTTCGGCCTGGGCCAGTACAGCGGCATCGAGCTCGTGGAGGCCAAGGGCAATATGTCCAACCGCGCAAACCACCAGGACTACGCCGGCTCCGAGTGGCGCATCGGTGACACGCTGCAGGCCGCCATCGGCCAGTCCGACTCCGTGTTCACCCCGATCCAGATGGCGGAATACTGCGCCACGGTCGCAAACGGCGGCACCCGCTATTCCGCCTCCATCATCAAGACCATCCGCAACTACGACTACTCCGAAAAGCTCTACGAGCGCGAGAAGAAGGTCATGTCTACCGTGGAGACCGCCGCATACAACTGGGACGCGGTGCACGAAGGGATGTGGATGGTGCTTAACGACTACACCAACGAGACCAACGCCAACATCTGGGTCCCCTGCGCCTGGCGCTGCGCCGGCAAGACCGGGACGGCCCAGAAGGGCGAAGGCATCCAGAATGACGGTATCTTCATGTGCTACGGCCCCTACAAGGACCCCGAGGTCGCCATCTTCGTGGTGGTCGAGCGCGGCGGCGCCGGCGCCGACGTGCAGTTCATTGCCCGCCAGATCATGGACGCCTATATCACGATCAGGGGCTATTCCGACACCTCGGAGCCGGAAATGGCGCTGCTGAAATAATCTATCCGGTAAAATTTGATTCTGTTGGAAAATCTGTATTGAAGTTTCGGGTATAAGTGTTTATAATAAATGAATTGGAAGAAAAAAGACTGATGAACGAATGAGAAACGGAGAATTCGGATGAACATTGCATTGATGGCACACGACAGAAAAAAAGAACTGATGGTTCAGTTCTGCATCGCTTACTGCGGCATTCTGGCGGAACACTCCCTATGCGCGACGCACGTCACGGGCAAGCTCGTGGCGGAGGCGACGGGCCTGCCCATCACTCTCTACCTCCACGCCGAACAGGGCGGTGCCCAGCAGATCGGAGCACGCATCTCCTTCAACGAGATCGACCTTGTGCTCTTCTTCTGCGATCCCACCAACCCCAAGGGCTTTGACGACATCAACAAGATCGAGCGTCTGTGCGACCAGTATCAGATCCCCTTTGCCACCAATGCCGCCACGGCGGAAGTGCTGGTGCAGGGTCTGCGGCGCGGCGACCTTGACTGGCGCAACATCGTCAACCCCCAGAAGCACTGAAAGGAACCACACCCATGCCGAAAGTCAGCCCCCGGACTCTGTCCGGCTTTATGGAGCTGCTGCCGGGCCAGCAGCAAAAAATGGAGCGCATGATGCAGGTCCTGCGCGAAAGCTACAGTCTCTACGGCTTTACGCCGCTGGACACCCCCATCATCGAATCGGCCGAGGTGCTGCTTGCCAAGGGCGGCGGCGAGACCGAAAAGCAGATTTACCGCTTTACCAAGGGCGACAGCGATCTGGCGCTGCGCTTTGATCTCACCGTCCCGCTTGCAAAGTACGTGGCCGGTCATTACGCGGAGCTGGCCTTCCCCTTCCGCCGCTACCAGATCGGCAAGGTCTACCGGGGCGAGCGCGCCCAGCGCGGCAGATTCCGCGAGTTCTACCAGGCCGACATCGACGTCATCGGCGACGGGAAGCTCGACATCTTGAACGAGGCCGAGATCCCCGCCATCATCTGCAACACCTTCACCAGGCTCGGCATCACGCGCTTCAAGATTCGCGTCAACAACCGCAAGCTCCTGAACGGCTTCTACGCCATGAACGGCATGAGCGAGAAGGCCGGCGAGATCATGCGCACGGTGGACAAGCTCGACAAGATCGGCAGTGAAAAGGTGCGCCAGCTTCTCATCGACGAGGTGAAGATGCTGCCCTGCAAGGCGGAAAACGTGCTGGACTTCATGGCCATCTGCGGCACCAATGCCGAGGTCATCGAGGCTCTGGGCCGTTATAAAGGCATGGATCCCACCTTTGACGAGGGTCTGGAAGAGCTCATCGCCGTGACAAAGTACCTCCGTGATTTCGGCGTGCCGGAGGAAAACTTCGCCGTTGACCTCACCATCGCCCGCGGCCTCGACTACTACACCGGCACGGTGTACGAGACCGTCATGACCGACCACCCGGAAATCGGTTCGGTCTGCTCCGGCGGGCGCTACGATAACCTCGCCGAGTACTACACCGACAAGCAGCTGCCCGGCGTGGGCATCTCCATCGGCCTGACGCGCCTGTTCTATGTCCTCAATGAGCAGGGTCTTCTGTCCGACGAGCTCATCACCGCCCCCTGCGACGCGCTGGTGCTGCCGATGACGGAGGACATGGGCTTTGCCGTCTCCGCCGCCACCGCGCTCCGAAATGCAGGCATCCGCACGCAGCTCTATGGCGAGAAGAAAAAGTTCAAGGCCAAGATGAGCTACGCCGACAAGATTGCCGTCCCCTTCGCCGTTTTGATCGGTGAGGATGAGGTCAGGGAAGGCGTCCTGTCCGTCAAGGATATGAAGACCGGCGAACAGGTCAAGCTCAGCCCCGCAGACGCCGCCGCGTATATCGCTGCCAAGGTCGCGGAGATGAACGCGGGCAGCGTAATAAAGGAATAGTTTGGAGTTTGGAATTAGGAGTTTGGAGTTAGAGAGTTACTACGACTCCACACTCCAAACTCCTAACTCCACACTCATAAAGAAGTCTTATACGTAAAGGAAGATCAGAATATGACACAGTCCCGTACCCATACCTGCAACGAGCTGCGCATCGAGCATGTCGGCCAGAAGGTCAAGATCGTCGGCTGGATGGAGAATGTGCGCGAGGTCGGCAGCAACTTCGCCTTCGTCGTCGTGCGCGACTTCTATGGCACCACCCAGGTGGTCATCGAGAACGAAGACATGATGCGCGTTGTGAAGTCCATCAACAAGGAATCCACCATCTCCGTCGAAGGCACAGTGCGCGAGCGCGACAGCAAGAACCCCAAGCTCCCCACCGGCGACATCGAGGTCGTGCCCGAGAAGATTGAGGTTCTCGGCCGCTGCCGCTATAACGAGCTGCCTTTCGAGATCAACCGCAGCCGCGAAGCCGACGAGATGCAGCGCCTCAAGTACCGCTATCTCGACCTCAGAAATCCCGCCGTCAAGAAGAACATCATCCTCCGCTGCAACGTCGTGGCGGCTCTGCGCCAGGCCATGACCGAGCACGGTTTTCTGGAGATTACCACGCCCATCCTCACGGCCTCCAGCCCCGAGGGCGCGCGCGACTACCTGGTGCCTGCGAGAAAGCACCCCGGCAAGTTCTACGCTCTGCCCCAGGCCCCGCAGCAGTTCAAGCAGCTTTTGATGACCTCCGGCTTTGACCGCTACTTCCAGATCGCCCCCTGCTTCCGCGATGAGGACGCCCGCGGCGACCGCTCCCCCGGCGAGTTCTACCAGCTCGACATGGAGATGGCTTTCGCCACGCAGGAGGACGTGTTTGCCGTTCTGGAGGACGTGCTGCCCCCGATCTTTGCCAAATACGGTACGTATAATATTGCCTCCACTGCGCCCTTCAAGCGCATCCCGTATCTCGAATCCATGGAGACCTACGGCTCCGACAAGCCCGACCTGCGCATCGACCTTAAGCTGCAGGACATGACGAAGCTGGTCGAAGGCAGCGAGTTCGGCCCCTTCGCCGCTGGCAACACCGTCAAGGCGATCGTGGTGCATAACTGCGACCTCACCCGCAAGCAGATCGACAAGCTCTGCGCCGACGTGGAAGTCCAGGCGGGCGCCAAGCCCTTCTGGTTCAAGGTGGACGAAAAGGGCGAGCTGGCAGGCGGTGTGGCCAAGTTCCTGACTGACCGCAAGGACGCCGTCGTCGAGACCCTCGGCCTCAAGCCCGGCACGCTCGTCGGCGTTGCCGCCGGCAAGCACGACCTGGCCCTCAAAACCGCCGGCGTCATGCGCAAGATGCTGGGCGCCGCGGTGCCCGGCCACATGGACAAGGAGCGCTACGAATTCTGCTGGATCGTGGACTTCCCCATGTACGAGATCGGCGAGGAGTCCGGCGAGCTGGAGTTCTGCCACAACCCGTTCTCCATGCCCGCGGGCGG
>JBGUQD010000146.1:0-4558 GCA_045130755.1 Candidatus Limivicinus sp.
GGGCGACGATGGGAAGCATCGTGTGGAATGCGCAAAGATGCTGGCAGTTCTGCTGTTCGGTATGCAGGGGACGCCCTATATTTATCAGGGGCAGGAGCTGGGTATGACGAACGCGGATTACGCGCTGGAGGATTACCGCGACATCGGCGTTTCCAATCATATCCGGGAAATGCGCGCGGACGGCTTCAGCGAGGAGGAGATCTTATATTCCCTCCATACTACGAGCCGCGACAATGCCAGAACGCCCATGCAGTGGAGCACCGCAGAAAATGCGGGCTTTACCGCGGGAAAGCCCTGGATCAGGGTCAATCCCAATTACCTCGACATCAATGCCGCGGCGCAGCAGGCAGACCCGGACTCCGTCTGGCACTGCTATCGTAAGCTGATTGTCCTTCGCAGACAGCACCCTGTTTTCCAACGCGGGTATTTTGAGCTGCTTTTAGAGAAGGACGAGGCGCTCTTCGCTTATACCCGTACCGATACGAACAACCGACTCCTGGTGCTATGCAACTTTTATGGCGAAGAGATCGACGATCCGCTGTATTCTGAATCCGCTGAGTGGGACCTCCTGTTCGTCAATTATCCGGGTATTTCGGAACCCCGGAAGCTGCGCCCTTACGAAGCGAGAATCTATATAGGGGCGTACGAAAAAGAAGAATAAATCACGGTATCTTTTGCGTGATGGGAAGACACTGGACCCCTCTTGTGAACGCTGCTTCCATTAACAGAACGTTTTGAGAAAGGTTTTGGAGAAAATGTCTTACAAATTCACAGATAGAGAAATTGAAGAAGTCTGCGCCTGTAAGAATAATTGTTCAGACTGAAGAGCTTTGCGAAGACTGGAAGTATTACAAATGCTCGTCGAGGGGCACCACAATAAAGAAATCATCACAAGAACAGGTTATCATATAAACCAACGAACTCACCCATTAATCCAACGAGTTCACCCTATAATTCAACGAACCCAAATTCTGGCAAGAGCATTTGATAACCGTATAAAAGCAAAAAAGGCCGGTCCCGGAATATCCGAGATCGGCCTTAAAACGCTGAAAAGCTTGATATTACTGGGGTTTTTGGCAAAAGAAAAGTACTCTGATTCTATCATAATCAGAGTACTTTTATGGAAAAGGTACTGCGTTTTGATATTGCGGAAAAGCCCTGAAATCAAGGGCTTTCTGGCAAAATGAAAAGGCAGGTAATTCTATCAGAATTACCTGCCTTTTATGGCGGAGTTGGAGAGATTCGCCCGCATTTTTCGCAAGGGAAGGGGTCGCGTTCGGACAGAGAAGGCACCGTGCGAAAAAGAGAGGAATCATCCAGTTTGAGAACTGGATGATGAACATGCCGCTGGCATGTTCGATATAGATTCGAATCTCTCCACAGGCAAAAAAAAAAGAACCTGCCAGCGGCAGGCTCTTTCTTTCTGGCGGAGTTGGAGAGATTCGAACTCTCGAGGAGCTTTTGACCCCTACACGATTTCCAATCGTGCGCGCTCGACCAACTACGCGACAACTCCGTATTGCTCGAACAAAATCTGTTAACTTGTCAGCTTGATCATTATAATGCGGGCAACCACCAAAGTCAAGCATTATTTTTTCTTTTTTCCAGTTTTTTATCGAATGCCAATCTGTGAGTGGAGAATACTATTGTTGCACTTAGATCGTTGAGCGCATGGAGGAGAGCATATGAAAATGGATAAAAAAGACTATGGAGAATACGTATCTCAGCATGTGCCGCGCTCGAAGGCGGGGCGGAACATGCTGCGCGCATTCGTGACCGGCGGGCTGATCTGCACCATAGGCCAGGTGCTGCTCGCACTCTATGAGCAGGCCGGGCTGGATAGAGAGACGGCAGCGGGCGCGGTATCGGTGACGCTGGTACTGCTCGGCGCTGTGCTAACAGCTTTCGGTGTTTATGACAAAATCGCCAAATTCGGCGGCGCCGGGACGCTCGTGCCCATTACGGGCTTTGCAAACGCCGTGGTCTCTCCGGCGCTTGAGTACAAAACAGAGGGGAAAATCACCGGTACAGCCGCCAAAATGTTCATAATTGCCGGGCCGGTGATCGTCTATGGCATCAGCACCGGGGCACTCTACGGGCTTATCCTGTGGGTAATGAAAAATATATGAGACAATATCTTGTGTAGCTTTTGCCGAAATCGCCCGAAAATGAAAGACTTATCTTGCTAAATACACAGACTGTGGTATAATTATCGTGTCTGTGTATGCGCTTATTTTACGCGCGGCATGGAACGGATTAACAGAAACAGAGGAGAATGCTTGACCGTGGACCGCGCGTGGATACATATTCGCGGGATCGTGCAGGGCGTGGGCTTCCGGCCCTTTATACACAAGCTCGTGCGGGAACGGGACTTGCGCGGTACGATCAAAAATACCTCCTCCGGCGTAGAATTGGAGCTGGAAGGGGAGCGGGAGGTGCTGGAGCGCTTCGTTGAGGAACTGCCCGAACGCGCGCCGAAGCTCGCCCTGATCGAGGATCTGGCGGTCGAATACTCGGATGAGCTGAAGGGCTTTTCCGATTTCCGCATCCTTGACAGCAAGACCGAGCTAATACGCGACACGCTCATCTCTCCCGACATCTGCATCTGTGATGACTGCCTGCGGGAGCTGAAAGACCCCGCCGACCGCCGTTACCGTTATCCGTTCATCAACTGCACCAACTGCGGCCCGCGCTTTACCATCATCCGGGATGTGCCCTATGACCGGGCCAGGACCTCCATGGCGGCTTTCCCCATGTGCCCGGACTGCGAGCGGGAATACCACGACATTGAAAACCGCCGCTATCACGCCCAGCCGGACTGCTGCCCGGACTGCGGGCCGGAGGTCTTTTACCTCGACGGAGAAGGCCGGCGTGTGGAAGGCGACGCCATCGAGCTTGCGCGCGAGGCCTTGAAGGCCGGGCAGATCGTGGCGGTCAAGGGCCTCGGCGGCATCCATCTTGCCTGCCGCTGTGACGATCCCGGGATCGCGCGGACACTGCGCAGCAGAAAACAGCGCGACGAAAAGCCCTTTGCCGTCATGTGCCGGGACGCGGACTGCGCGGCAAAGATCTGTGAGCTGTCGGACAGCGAGCGAAAGATCCTCGAGAGCTTTCGCCGCCCGATCGTTCTTCTGAAAAAGAAAACTGACGGCCTGCGCCACATCAGCGAGAACAATTACGTGGGCGTGATGCTGCCCTATACGCCGCTGCATGTGCTGTTGTTCGGGGACGAACTCGACATGCTGGTCATGACCAGCGCCAATCTCTCCGACACGCCCATGATGACGGACAACACCGAGGCGCTCAAAAACCTGCGCGGCATCGCGGACGGCTTTCTGCTCCATAACAGGGATATCCAGACCCGCTGCGACGATTCCCTCTGCTGGGTGCTCGGCGGGGAGGAATACTTCGCCAGACGCTCGCGGGGTTATGTGCCCTTCCCAATTCGCACAGAGCGGGAGCTTTCATCCATCCTCGCCTGCGGAGCCGAGCAGAAGGCCAGCTTCTGCCTTTCCCGCGGCAGCTATGCTTTCCTGAGTCAACACATCGGAGATCTCAAAAACATGGAGACCTTCGACGCCTATACCGGACAGATCAGGCACTTCGAATGCCTGTTCGACATTCATGCCCGGGCGCTCGCCTGCGATCTGCACCCGGACTATCTGTCCACGGAGTACGCGCTCCGGCGCGCAAAGGAAGAGGGGATCCCCCTCATCCGCGTCCAGCACCACCACGCGCACCTTGCCGCCTGCATGGCGGATAACCGCGTTTCCGACAAGGTGATCGGCCTCGTGTGGGACGGCACCGGCCTCGGCACCGACGGGACGAGCTGGGGCGCGGAGTGCCTGATCGGGGATTTCAAAGGCTTTGAGCGCTTCGGTTCCATCCGGCCCATCCCGCTCATCGGCGGCGATCTTGTCACGAAGCAGACCGACCGTACGGCCTTTGCGCTGCTGCATGACGCGGGGCTTGATACCGGCGAAATCGAAAATGCCTCGCTCTATGAGCATATGCTGAAGGCCGGACTCAACTGCCCGCTGTCCTCCGGCATGGGCAGGCTCTTTGACGGCGCGGCCGCGATCCTCGGCATCAAGACGCGCTGCAGCTATGAGGGGCAGGGCGCTGTCCTGCTGGAAGCTGCGGCGACAGAGGACAACGGCGTCTTTCCCGTCGTGCTGGAGGGCAGCCCCCTCCGCTTTGACTGGCGGGAGATGATCCGAGAAATGGTCATGGAGCGAGACAAGGGCACGGAACCCGGCGTTCTTGCGGCCCGCTTTATGAACACGCTCATCGAGATGGCGGTGCGCCAGTGCCGCGCGGCACGTGAGGCAAGCGGGATCGAAACCGCGGCCCTCTCCGGCGGCAGCTTTCAGAATATGTATATCATGGAGAGACTTCCGGGACGGCTTGAGAAAGCGGGCTTTCGAGTACTGCGGCACCGGCGCGTGTCCTGTAATGACGAGGGGCTCTCCCTCGGCCAGCTGATGATCGCCCAGGCCGCAATAGAGGATCCTGCATAGGAGACCCCCTCAGGCGCTGCGCGCCAGCTCCCCCGGAG
>JBGUQD010000147.1:0-15002 GCA_045130755.1 Candidatus Limivicinus sp.
ATGGCGTCGCGGCGCTGGCGCTGGGCAAGGGCGCGCTGGCAGTCCACCAGAGCGGGAAATGCTTCACCGACGACAATATCGGGGGACTGCTGATGGATCGTCACCTGGCGAAAAAGGCCCGCCGAAGCGGGAAGCACCATCTGAAAGGTCCGGCAAAGCGCACGGAGGAAGATGACCGGCGCTTTGCGGAAAGCTTTGAAAAAATGCTGTCAGAGCTTGAAACGCTCTGAAAAAAGGATAGCTGTTATGGATAAAGTAATTGTCATTACAGGAGGCACGAGCGGCATCGGCCTGCAGGCGGCGCGCGAGCTTTCCCAAAAGGGCTGCCGTGTCTACGAGCTCAGCCGGAGAGAGGACGGGACGGATGCCGCTGTTCATATTCAGGCGGATGTCACGGATGAGGATCAGGTTCGCCGGGCGATCGAACAGATCCTGGAGAGGGAGAAGCATATCGACGTTGTGATCAACAACGCCGGGTTCGGCATCTCCGGCGCGATCGAATATACGGATACGGAGGAAGCAAAACGGCAGTTTGACGTGAACTTCTTCGGTATGGTCCGCGTAAACCGCGCAGTGCTGCCGATCATGCACCGCCAGGGCTATGGCCGCATCCTCAACATGAGCTCGGTCGCCGCCCCGATCGCGATCCCCTTTCAGGCCTACTACTCCGCCTCCAAGGCGGCGGTGCGTACCTACACCGTGGCCTTGTACAGCGAGGTCAAACCCTACGGGATCGAGGTCTGTGCCATCATGCCCGGCGACATCGCGACCGGGTTCACGGCTGCCCGGAGAAAGAACCCGGCCGGGGATGAGAAATACGGCGGGCGCATTTCCCGCAGCGTCGCGGTCATGGAGCACGATGAGCAGACGGGGATCAGCGCAGAGAAAGCCGGAGAATATGTGGCGGGGAAGGCGCTCCAGCCGAAGGTGCCGGTACTCTGTACCCTCGGCGGGAAGTATAAGTTCTTTGTATTTCTCACCCGCCTGCTCCCAACAAAGGTTTTAGCCGATCTTGTCGGACAAATCTATGCAAAGTAGGGAAGAGACCCATGACAGAATACTTTGACATTTCCCGCAAGATCATCGCCAATATGACCTCGGAGGGCTGGAAAACCGTCCCGCATGTCTGCATCGTCTATGACGCAGACGCAAGTGTTCTGATGGATGCGCTTCGAAGTTATAACCGTGACCGGGTAAGCGACGAGAGGATCAGCTTCAATTCCGCGATTCTCAGAGTCCTGATTGAAGGGATCAGGGCTTGCCCCAAAATGAACGGGCATATAAAGTTCAGCCCGTGGCTCGTGAGCGGAAAGGTGACGACGCTTGAGCATATTGACATCTCTCTTCCGATCACTTACGGGGACGGTAAGATGACCACGATCAATCTGCCGCACATGGAGGACAAGTCCGTCCATGAGATACAGGCGATGATCGAAGCATTCCGGGTAAGGATTGAGAACACCTACATGGACCGCGTCCTGTACCGGACCGGGCTTGAGGACACCTTTTCCAAGCTACGGAAAGGGAATATCCCGAAAGCGGTCGGGCGTTTGCTGGGTGCAAAGCTCGGGCCCGGGAGAGTCCGGATCGACAGACGGAAAAGCGCGGGGAGTGACGACCGCCTTGCACCCGAGAACATCAGGCAGGGCAGCATTACAGTGTCGAATATGGGTTCCCTGTATAAGCAGTGGAAGGGAAGCTGCACGATCCTGGAAATCATACCGCCGCAGCTCTGCGCGCTGGCCGTCGGCGCGGTGCAGAAACGGGCCGTGGCGGACGAAGAGAACAACATCGGCACGGCTCAGATCGTCCCGATCACGATCGCGTTCGACCATCGGGCACTGGACACGGCGGAGCTTGTCCCGTTCATGGAGACGCTGGACCGCGTGCTTCAGGACCGGGAGTGGTTGGAAAATGAAATATCCCGATAATGAACAGCGCCGCACGATGTACCGAGCATAGGTACACCGTGCGGTTTCTTTCAGCAATTTACCAGCTTGCCCACCACAAGCTCTTCGACTCGGGCGCGATATTCATGGTTGTGACCACTTCACGTTTGACACAGATAGTCGAAGATTCCCTGCAATCATAATTCGCCATGCAGCAATATTGCCTTTGACAATTTGACGCGATAGCTGATTTTTCTGAATCACCCCACGATTAAAATATTTACTATTGTATTCGGCTTGCCCTTTCGCCAACAATCGGAAGGAGTTTGAGGAGAGGAGCGTGATTGGCGTTTTCATGTAGCGAGACTGCTATTCGTACTGTGACATGTGTGTGACAATCTCTGTGCTAAGATGTACCCGTAAAGAAGAGAAAAACAGAAACACACAACACGGATCGAAAGGAGAACAAAACAATGAAAACGACGATGAAGATGATTTTTGCGGCTATCCTCGCCCTGACGATGATTGCATCCCTCGGTACCTGTGCCTTTGCCGATTACGGCTTCTGGACCCCCAACGGCTACTGCGTTGATCACGAAAACGGCATTGTCACCATGTACTACAACAACGGCACCACCGAGACGGTGAACAACAACATCGGCACCCGCACTTACGGCGATTACGACGGCAGCAGCCTCACGGTCTACCGCAACGGCGATTCCCTTTACCAGAACGGCTGCGGCTACGCCAACTACACCAACGCCAACGGCACAAACACCGACCTTTGGGCCGACGGCAGCTACAGCGTGACCGAAGGCAATTACATCTACCACTACGACCGTCTTGGCAATCTCACCGGCGTTCAGGTTTTCAACGGCGCCTGGTACGAGACTGTGTGGGGTTACTGATCAAGAAACAAACTGCATAGCAAGAAGCTGACAGGAGCGTCATCCAAAGGGATGGCGCTCCTGCGTTGTCTGTGTTTAAGGGAAAACCGTATCGGCAGCAACTGCGGATCCTCGGGGGAGCGGTTGTACCCGGGTGATTGACAAGTCCTGAGAGTTCCCTTAAAATATGACTATATAAATAATACTGCCGGAGGAAACCGTCATGAGACAGAAAAATAATCACCGCAGCGTTCTTCGCACGGCGGGTCGGATTCTCGTCGGAGTGCTGGCGCTGCTGCTGATTGCCGCACTGTGCTTCTTCGTGATCCCGCTGACAGAGAATGCCCGGAACACCCCTGTGGCCGGTAGCGCAGACTGGATGGCAGCGCTGCCGGACGAGACGCCCTTGGGTGACATCATCCTGCCCGGCACCCATGACAGCGCAACACAGTATGTGCAGCTCGCGTTTTTCTCCAAGTGTCAGTCGCTGAGTATCGCACAGCAGCTTGAGGCGGGGTTTCGCTATCTGGATATCCGCCTGGGCGACGTGAAAAAGGGCGCGGACTATCCGCCGCTGATGCACGGTTTTACCAACTGCAAAACCGGGCCGCTCGGCGGGACGCTGACGCTGGATCAGGTGCTCGCCGACTGCTATGCCTTTCTGGCCCAGCACCCGACGGAAACGGTGATCTTCACCGTCAAGCATGAGCACGGGGACAGCACCGCTGCGGATTTCCAGCGCACGCTGCAGGGCTTTACCGCCGCGCGTGAGGCAAACTGGCTGCTCACGGACACACTGCCGACGCTGGGCGAGGCGCGCGGCAAGCTGGTGCTGCTGCGCCGCTGGGAGGACGAGGCGGGATTCGGCAGGGAAAGCGGGGTGCCGTTTCTCTGGGAAGACCAGCGAGGGCGGGAGGATACGAGCCTTGCCGCCGCAGAAGAGCCGCAGGATGGTTTCACTCTCCTGGTGCAGGATCGCTTCAAGTATGATGCGGATGAGAAGTGGAATGCATTTCTGACCGCAATGGAGGCAGAGCCGGCCGACGGCGATGTGCTGCTCAACTTCCTCAGCACCAACGGCAGTTCCGCCTACGGTCATCCCTGGAAGTATGCCAAAGCTCTCAATCCGCGCCTCATGGCACTGAATGATGAAACGCTCAAAGGCTGGGTAATTGTGGACTTTGCCACGGCACAGCTTGCGGAAAAAATCTACAGTACCAATTTTGAATAGATAACAAAGAGAGGGCATCCCGTCTGGGGTGCCCTCATATTTTAATGCCCTGCATCATTCTATGACCTTGCAGTCTTGTTTTGGCGATTATCGGAGTCCGCAGCCGTAGCTGACCATTTCCACCGCGCGGAAGGCGCGTTCGTTCCAGGGGTAGAGGCTCGACTCGATCCCGGCGTCAGACATGATACCCTCAGCGTATTCACCCCGCAGATCGTAAGTGCGGTCATAGACGGAGAGAATGCTTTCGAGGAAAATCTGCATGCGTTCGTCGTCCTGTTCATCCAGCCAGGAGCCGACGGCGGAATAGATTTCGTCGTCCGTAAGCGTCGTGACAGCGCCCCAGTCCAGGAGCCACGCGGCGCATCGCGCGGCGCGGAGGGAGGTTCCGGCTGAGCCGGGATAGACCGACAGCACGGCCTCAAAGATCTGCTCAAGCGCCTCATCGTGAACTTCCGGCAGATCGGGGATCAGCGGCAGAGGCTCCGGCGTAGGGGGAGGTGTGGGTGCGGGTGTCGGTTCCGGTGTGGGTGCGGGCGTTTCCGTGACAACAGGCGCGGGTGCCGGCGTGAGGGCCGGGGTAATCTTTCCGCAGGCCGGGAGTGAGAGAAGCACAAACAGAGCAAGTATGATGATTGTTCCCTTTTTCATGGTGTTCTCCTTTAAATTTTATATTGAAAGGTTTTGTCTGCTGTAGGATTTGACGGTCGAATCTTCCGGAATGTTCCCTTACGTTACCACTGGCGCGTCTTCTGTGTCAAGATACTCTCGCGATACGGAAGGACATAAGAAAAGTTATACAAATCTACTCCTGTTAATCTGTATAAATTTTACGGGAACGATGAAAGATTTTTTCCCTCTTGCTTTTTGACTGCACTGCTCCTATAATCTCCCCAGTCAAAGATTTTTAAGCGCGGTACAGAGAGACCGGCAAGATCGGCATAGGGCAGGGGTTCGTATGCCCGGAGTGCGTCTTGTCGGAAACGGCAAGCTTTTTTTGTGCCCTTTAAGGAGATGTCGCAGATGAGACAGAAAGCCCAGCTCATGGACGAGGCGGCGCTGAACCGCGCCCTGATGCGTATCTCCCATGAGATCGTGGAAAAGAACAAGGGCGCGGAGAACGTAGTGCTGGTGGGCATCCGCCGCCGCGGCGGCCCGATTGCCGAACGTATCCGCGACAACATCCGCCGCATTGAGGAGACCGACATCCCCGTCGGCAGTATCGACATCCGTTTCTACCGCGACGATCTGAGCCTGGAAAACGAGCTGCCCGCTGTGCGCCGCACGTCCCTGCCTTTTGATGTGACGGGACGCGACGTGGTGCTGGCAGACGATGTGATCTACACCGGACGCACCGTGCGTGCCGCCATCGAGGCGGTATTCTCCTGCGGCCGCCCGCGCAGCATCCAGCTTGCGGTACTGGTCGACCGGGGCCATCGGGAACTCCCGATCCGCCCGGACTATGTGGGCAAGAATGTCCCCAGTTCCCGCACGGAGCTGATCGAGGTGCGCCTGCCGGACTATGACGGTGAGACCGGCGTGTGGCTCATGGAGATATAATCGCTTGTTAAGCAGGACAACTGCTTGCAATAGATCTTCAATGAAAATCTTACAGAGAGAGGGTTATTGAATGAATAACAAGAAAACCATCGACGGACCCGTATATGACGCGCGGGAGCTGGGCACGCCCAAAATGCTGGTACTCGGTCTGCAGCACATGTTCGCCATGTTCGGCGCGACCGTACTGGTCCCGGCGCTGACGGGTCTGGATGTCGCCACGACGCTGCTGTTCGCAGGCCTCGGCACGCTGCTGTTCCATCTGCTTACCAAGAAAAAGGTACCCGCATTCCTGGGTTCTTCCTTTGCCTTCATTCCCGGCTATGCCGCCATCGCCCCCCACGGCGAGGCTGACATGCTGGTCTACGCCTGCTGCGGCGTCGCCTGCGTCGGCATCATGTACGCCATCCTTTCGGCGCTCTTCAAGACCTATGGCATCAAGAAGGTCATGCGCTTCTTCCCGCCCATTGTCACCGGCCCCATCATCATCGCCATCGGCCTGAACCTCAGCTCCTCCGCCATCTCCAACTGCTCCACCAACTGGCTTATCGCCATTGTTGCCATCGTCGTGGTCATCAGCGCCAACATGTACGGCAAGGGCATGATCAAGATCATCCCCATCCTGCTGGGCGTAGTGGTGTCCTATATCTTCGCTGTCATCGTTGATCCGGCCGCCCGCGCCAATGTTGCCTCCGCCGTTGCCTCCGCCAAGTGGTTCGGACTTCCCATCTACTGGAACCGCACCGTGTTCGGCCTCTTCGCCTCCGGCAAGGTCGACGGCGCGCTGCTGACCTCCGCGCTGCTGACAATTGTGCCCCTGAGCCTTGCCACCATGGTTGAGCATATCGGCGATGTGTGCGCCATCTCCTCCACCTGCGAGCGCAATTACCTTGTCGACCCCGGCCTGCATCGCACCCTCCTGGGCGACGGTCTTGCCACCTCCCTGGCCGCTCTCTTCGGCGCCCCTGCCAACACCACCTATGGCGAGAACACCGGCGTTCTGGCCCTGAGCAAGGTCTATGATCCCCGCGTCATTCGCCTGGCCGCCGTGTTTGCGATCATCTTCTCCTTCTGCCCGAAGTTTGCCGCCCTCGTCTCCGCCATGCCCGGCGCCACCATCGGCGGCGTCAGCCTCATCCTCTACGGTATGATTTCCGCTGTCGGCGTGCGCAACGTGGTCGAGAATAAGGTTGACTTCACCAACACCCGCAACGTTATCATTGCCGCCCTGATCCTGGTGCTCGCCATCGGCATCAACTACGCCGGCTCCATCCAGATCGGCATCGTATCTCTGTCCGGCCTTGCCGTCGCCTCCATCGTGGGCATCCTGCTCAACGCCATCCTGCCCGGCAAGGACTACGAGTTCGGCGTCGACGCCCAGGGCGATACCGCCGTCAACTTCAAGGTCTGAAACAACAACTGCTTCAAAACGCATAAGCGCACCGGCCTTTTCCGAAAGGGGAGGGCCGGTGTTTTAATCGGACAGGCTTGTCAAGGGAAATGTGCGAATGTCAACAAAATATCTTTCCCAAAAATCGAGGAGCTTTTTTGTGAAGCATGCCAAAAACAATCAGGAAAAATCCGTTTTTATTGACATATCCATGCGATAGGGTGTAAGTTAAAGCTGTCTTAACGGCTTGTTCACAATCTTCTGATTTCGGAAGACAGGGCGCCCTGTCTTCGTCTTTGCTTATGTAAAGACGAATGAACCTTGCCCTCTCTGAAAAATGACGGAAAGCGGGCAGCCGAAAACGAAAAACTTAAAAAAAGGAGATTCAGAACATGAAAAAGATTCTCGCCCTGGTTCTGACGCTGACGATGGTAATGGCGCTGTGTGCCTTCTCTCCCGCCGCCTTTGCCGACGAAGCCGATGACTACTACATCGAACTGACCTATTCCAACGTCTTTAACCCCAAAGAGTGGAACTACAAGGCTGCTGAGAAGTTCGCCGAAATGGTCACCGAGAAGACCGAAGGCCACGTGAAGGTCACCTTCCACGGCCTCAACGAGCTCGACTGCTACCGTGACTCCGTCGTCCACGCCGTCAACGGCGACAAGTGGATCGGCCTGGAAGAGCCCTCCCTGTTCGCTGACTGGGTCGGTGACTGCGCCGTCCTCGTCGGACCGATGCTCTACAACAACGACGAAGAGTACAACTACGTCATGGACTCCGACATCGTCAAGGGCGTTAAGGACGCTCTGGCTGAGGAGAACATCCACATCCTCGACACCCACTACTCCTTCGGCTACCGTTCCGTCGTCACCAACCTCGACATCACCAAGCCCGAGGACCTCAAGGGCGTGAAGCTGCGCTCCACCACCGCCTCCCTGTTCATCAAGACCATCGAGTGCCTGGGCGCCACCCCTGTCCCCATGAGCTTCACCGAATGCCTGTCCTCCATCTCCTCCGGCCTGGTTGACGGCTTCGAAGGCTCCACCTCCACCCTCGCCGGTGCCGGCGCTCCCTACGAGCTGGTTAAGAAGGTCGCTCTGACCAACCACTTCATCGCGACCCGCTGGCTGTTCATGGCTCAGGACGTGTACGAAGACATGCCTGAGAAGTGGCGCAACATCCTCGACGAGTGCGCTCTCGAGTGCGGCCTGTGGGAGCAGACCTCCTGCGCCGATGACGAGGCTGTCCAGATCGAGAAGATGAAGACCGAGGCTGGCGTGACCTGGAACGAAGTCGACATCGACGCCTTCACCGAAGCCTGCGCCCCCGTGTATGACTGGATCGTCGAAGAGTACGGCGCCAATCCCGATCTGCACCAGCAGCTCGTTGACCTCATCAACGACTTCCGCGCCAGCAAGGCTGCATAAGCTGTCAGGCAATCTTATTACAAAAACGGTTATTGGACTGCCCGTTTTTTAACGGGCAGTCCATGTCCGGTATTATGGTACGAACAATCCAAGCTTCTTTTAAGGACTTTTGCCTATGAAAAAGAAAATAACGCCAAAGTTGATATTTTCAAACCTTGACGCGATCATCTGCGGCACCACGCTGACCCTGTGCGTGATCCTGGTCAATGTAAACGTGGTGTTCCGCTACTTCCTCAATAACCCCATCAGGTGGACGGATGAGGTCGTGACCTCACTTTTTGTCTGGACGGTGTTCATGGGCAGCGCCTATGCTCATCGCCGCCATGCCCACCTGGGTGTTGACATCGTGGTGAACCTCGTCAAAGGCCCGTCGAAGACCGTGATCGAGGTCATCGTGGAGATTCTGGAGATCCTGATCCTGGCATTGCTGACCTATATCAGCATGCAGTACGTACTGAACCTGATCTTCAAGCGCGGCATCCTGTTCCAGATCAAGGACGGGGTGTTTGCCTGGGGCAAGGTGAAGCTCACCTACACCGACACCCTGCGTATCCCCAAGTGGTATACCGGCGTGGCGGTGCCCCTGGGTTTTGGTGTGTCGCTGCTTTACTCCGTTGTGGCCTTCCTGCGCGACCGGCTGCATATCATCAAGTCCAAGGCCCCTGTTGAGGCAGGCAGCCAGGAAGGGGGAGCTTACTGATGACACTGAGCTTCGTAAACCTCATCCCCGTCTTTCTGGTCTTCATCCTGTACTTCATGGGCATGCCCATCGTGTACGCCCTCTTCGGTTCGACCTTCTTCTACTTCTACTTCATCAACACCGGCGTCCAGCCCTGGACGATCCTGCAGAAGGTCATGAACTCCACCCAGTCCTTCTCCATGCTGGCCATCCCGTTCTTCGTCATGTCGGGCTCCGTCATGAACTACGGCGGCATCTCAGACAAGATGATGGACTTCTGTGAATGTGTCACCGGCCACATGAAGGGCGGCCTTGCTCAGGTCAACGTGCTGCTGAGTATGCTGATGGGCGGCTGCTCCGGTTCTGCCAACGCCGACTGCGCCATGCAGTCGAAGATGCTGGTGCCCGAGATGGAAAAGCGCGGCTACTCCAAGGCCTTCTCTGCGGCCATCACCGCGGCCTCGTCGGCTGCCACGCCCGTCATCCCCCCCGGCGTCAACCTCATCGTCTACTCCCTGATTGCGCAGGCGTCTCTGGGCCGCATCTTTGCCGCAGGCTACGTCCCCGGCATCCTGATGTCGATATCCATGATGATCGTCGTGACCATCATTGCCCACAGGCGCAATTACCCCACTACGCGCGACAAGTTCCCGCCCATGAAGGAAGTGCTCAAGCAGGCGTTCATCTCGTTCTGGGGCCTGTTCTTCCCCTTCGGCATCATCCTCGGCATGCGCTTCGGCCTGTTCACCCCGGCCGAAGGCGGCGCGGTGGCGGTTCTGTACTGCTTCGTCATCGGTAAATTTGTGTATAAAAAGCTCAGCTTCCGTGAGCATTTTATCCCCATCCTGCTCGATACCATTGCCGGCACCTCCAGCGTCGTGCTGATCATGGTGTCCGCCTCCACCTTCGGCAACTATATGAGCTATGTGAATCTGCCGAAGATTGTAGCGGCTTCCATCACCAACATCACCACCAACAAGTACGTCTTCCTGATGCTGGTGAACCTGGTGCTGCTCGTCATGGGCATGTTCCTCGAAGGCGGCGCGGCCCTCATGATCGCGACCCCGCTGCTTCTCCCGGTGGCCCAGAACCTGGGCGTCGACACCATCCACTTCGGCCTTGTCTGCATCGTCAACATCATGATCGGCGGCATCACGCCTCCCTTCGGCTCCATGATGTTCACCACCTGCGGCATCACCGGCTGCCGTGTCGGCGACTTTATCAAAGAGGTCTGGCCGTTTATCCTATGCCTGTTCATCGTGCTGCTGCTCATTACCTTCATCCCGGTGCTTGTCACCGTGGTGCCGGATCTGATCTACGGCCCGATCAACACCACAATCTCCATGTAGGAAACAACTTAAACACAAAAAACGGAACGCATTTCGCGTTCCGTTTTTTTGCCGGTTGAGAGTTTATTGCGCTTTCTTCTGTGCGCGCTCGTTGGTGTCGATACTGCCGCGAAAGACCACAAAGCGGTCGTAGAGGTACTCTGTAGTGAGATTGAGCGCCATGTTGATTCCCGTAGCAAGATATTCGTTCCAGTGGAGCCCTTCGGTCAGGTAGTGCTCCAGCATGGTGCTCAGCGGCGTGAATACCGCGTAGAACAGCGCCACCAGCAGCATGGCCTTCGGCACATTGTTCGCGCTCTGGAAGGTGAACTTGCGGTTGAGAGTGAAGTTCCACACGACCGAAGCTACCAGCGCCACCAGATAGCACAGCCAGTAGGGAAGACCGATCAGCTCGTTGAGCAGCGCGAAGACAGCCAGTTCGATGATCCCCGCCGAAGCGGAGAACAGCACAAATTTCAGCGCCCGGAAAAATTCCTTCTTCTTTTCCATTTACTTTTCCTTCTTCTTTGTGTTCCGCCGGGGTAATGCAGAAATTATTATAATGACTATATGATGGCGAAACGCCACAAGGCGTTCTGCCGAGCAGCTTTGCTGCTCAGCGCCGCAGCACGGCTGTGGCGCCATATATTCATTGCAATGAGCATCGCACGAATGATATATAGAATCATTCGTTGCCAAACGTGTCGTTTGGCAACGAAATCAATCGAATCCTCGATTGATTTCGTTATGCGACGATCATTATAGCAGGCTCTGACGTGATTGAAAAGGAGAAAATCACAGTGCCGATGCGTCAGATGCTGCGCAAAAAAGCTTCAATGATGAAGGATTCATAAAGATGGGCAGCGTCGTTGGGGTGGGTGTTGCAGGCTCCGGTGAGACTGCCGTCATAGTCCACCGCCCAGCGCCGCTTGAGTTCTTCCTTTACAAAATCCGCCACATCGGGATTCACACTTCGGATCATGGCGGGGGTGCGGCCATCTCCGTTCAGATCCAGATAGGGGAGGCCGTATTTCCTCGCGGCCGCGATGGTCATGTTTCGGTAATCCTCAGTCTCGACGCCGTTGGAGACGATGATGCCGATATGCGCGCGCGGCCGGTTCCGGACCAGCCACCAGAGCACGACATTCCATGCCCCGCCGAAGCTGTGAATCGTTTTGTCCTCGAGAGAGCCCAGGGGGATCTTGCCGGTGATGTCCTCCCCGTCGCCGGAAGCGGCATGGGGTGCGTGATGGCTGTCGTTGATGCCGAGATAGATGGTGATATAGTCGGCGTCCTCCGGAATGTTTTGGTAATTCCAGGACATGTCCGGCGCAGTGAGGGAATTACGGAAAGCCCCAGGCTCCGGCGGATAGGCGAGCGTCCGCCCGCCTTCAAAAAAGGGAACAAGCTCCATATCATTGCGATTGGCGATCAGATACGGATAAACGCTTCGGTGCCCCCGATAACGGCCCTCCGGGATCAGGGTGTTCTGTTCCAGCCCGTTTGTGAAGCTGTCTCCGCAGACGACCCATTTCTTCCCGCTGAGGGCGTTGTGGTTTTCTGACATGACAGGATACCTCCGTTGTTCGGATTATTCAAATACAAAGGATTCGCGGATATATGCCCTCATGGATTCGTCGATCGTATAGCGGACGCTGTCGCGGATCGAAATGTTTTCACCGCAGCGGATATACGCCGTGGGTACATCATAGGGGTACACGCCGCGTCTCGACGGCTGTTCATCCAGACAGTCGGGAGTCAGGGAGCCCTGCTGTTTCCAGGTGAAAGCGGAATCCCGGATGCTCACATCCCGGATCGGGCACGCCTTCTCGCCCGCAATCATGATGGCGCCCTCACAAGTGATGTACAGGTGGTCCATGAAAACCGAGTCGATTACGCCCGGCGTGCGGTCGACACCGGCTCTGTGGGTCGCAGAAAGAAAAACCGGCTCCCCCTTGCCCCACCAGACAACGACCTCGGAATCCTGCCGGATCCGGTCGCGGTAGCGGCGCGTGCTGCCCGTAATGTGGTGGATCATGATGTCGTGGATGTGTCCTCCGTCCCGGGACCAGATGCCGATGCCGCGGGTGCAGCTATCCAAAATGCAGTCGCTCATGGTCACGTGGTGGATGTCGCCCCAGGTCTCCGTCCCGATTTTCAGGGCAGAGGAATGAGAACGCAAGATGCAGTTTGAAATCAGGATGTTGGCGCAGGGGCCGTATTTCTTTGTCATCGGCGCGGTCGTTTTGACCACGATAGCGTCGTCGGCACAGCGAATATTGCAGCCTCGTATGATCACGTCCCGGCAGCAGTCCGGGTCGATGCCGTCGTTATTCGGGCCGCGCTCGTTGTTTTCGATGCGGATGCCTTCGATCAGCACGTTGCGGCAGCCCGCCATGTGCAGTGTCCAGAAGGCGGCGTCAAAGAAGGTGACGTCCTTCACCGTCAGGTTCCGCACATCCTCCAGAAAACTCATGCGCGGACGGTAACCGCGCACTTTCAGGGGGCTTTCGTGGCTGCCGCCGTCATCGGTGTCCTCGTAAAAAACATCCCTGCCCCGGCCGTCGATCCGCCCGAAGCCGGAAATCGTCACGTTCTCTGCGTGCCGTGCCAGGAGAAAGCAGCCGCCATCCCAGCCGGTATCACGGTTATCATCCTCAAAGCCGCCCATGAGGTCCGGCATATCGTGCGGGTCAAGGCTTGAAATCAATTCGGCCCCGCTTTCCAGGTGGAGATCCACGTTGGATTTGAGGCAGATCGTTCCTGAGAGGTATTTCCCGGCGGGGACGATGACCTGACCGCCACCGGTCGAGGTGCAGGTGTCGATGGCCTTTTGAATTGCGGCGGTGTTGAGCGTCTTCCCGTCGCTCACTGCGCCAAAGTCTGTTATGAAATACGGCATGATACAAACACTCCGTTTTGTTTTGTGTTTTTTTATTATAGCAAGAGGAAGCGCTTTATTCAAGGTATCCCTCTCCATAAGAAACACCTGCTGCACAAAGAAGCTCAAGCCCTTGATGCGACTGGGTTTTTGATCCAAATACTGCTCTCACTGCTATCAGCAGCGGCAGAAAAGCACCGAAAACCCTGTGCAGTTAACCTAAAGAAATCCCCCCGATAAGCATGTCAATGCTCCTCGGGGGGATCTTTGTCATTTGCCTCTGTTCACTGTCTCTCATAGAGGGAGCATATCATAAAACCAGCCCTTCGGTGGATTTATATAATCTGCCCGATCAGAACAGCCTGGCCCGGTGGCGATATTCCCCCGGCGTCATGTGGTTGAGCTTTTTGAAAAAAGTCTGGAAGTACGATTCTGAGGAGTATCCGCTGGCCTGGGCAATGGCCAGGATCGTCTGATCGCTTTCGGCCAGAAGCTGTCGGGCCTGTATCATGCGCAGAGCTTGGGTATACTCATGGGGCGTCTGCCCCGTATCCCGGCGAAAAAGCCGTAAGAGGTGCAGGGCGGAATAGCCGGTCTGTTCCCCCAGACGTTCCAGACTGAGATCTTCGGACAAATGCTCGCGAATGTAGGCCATGCAGCGGCACGTGGCCGGATGATACCGCTCCTTTTGACTCTGCAGACGGACGCAGTGGGCAAGAAGCTGAAGAAGCAGGCCGTTTGCGAGGGCAAGATCTCCCGGCTCCCGTTTGACAAAGGCATTCACCAGCTCACGGAAAAGAGGTTCCAGCTCCTCCCGCCCCGGAAAGAACGCAGGGATGCGCTCGAGCATCTCATTGCCGACGCAGCCCGCGCTCCCAAAGTCAAAAAAGACCGTACAGCAGCGATAGGGCGGGAGACTGCACAGCTGCTCTCCCGGGCGGGAAAAGCGCAGATCCCAGCGGTGGATCAGCCGCTCCTGTCCATCCAGAAACAGGCTGCCGCCCTTGTTCAAAAAGAAGCTCAGTTCATAGCCGCTCACCGTTCGCAGCGCGGTTTTTCCCCAGATGCCGGCTTTTTCAGTGTCGTAAAAACGTGCCATGCGGATGTGAGGAAGCAGGGCTGCTTCCGGGACGGGACAGGGTTGCATAGAATCGCCTCCAGAATGTAAAAAAAACGCAGGTTCCTGTAAAGAACAGGCATTGCACAGCCTGCGGCTCCACGCCTATACTATGGGCAGGAAGAGAAAAACCAGCTTAAAAAGGAGTGATCGCTGTTGGGCGCACGCTATTTGCTGACGACCGAAACGGCCCGGCGTCTCTACGAAGAGGCGGCCAGAGACCTGCCCCTTGTGGATTATCACAACCATCTCTCCGTGGCGGATCTGTCCTCCGACCGCTCGTTTGAGGACCTTGCGGAGCTCTGGCTGCTGAGTGATCCCTACAAGCACCGCGCCATGCGTATCTGCGGTGTGGACGAGACGCTGATCACCGGACAGGCTTCCCATTACGAGAAATTCAAAGCCTGGTGTGAGGTCTATCCCCAGCTCATGGGCGGCCCGCTGTACGACTGGTCACGCATGGAGATGGAGGAGGTCTTCGGGATCACGCTCCCCCTCTGCGGAACCAATGCTGAGAGGATCTGGCAGGAGGCCAATGAGAAACTGCGGCAGCCGGAGTTCAGCGCCCAGGGAATTTTCAGGCACTTTAAGGTGGAATACGCGGCGCCCTGCGCTA
>JBGUQD010000148.1:0-5150 GCA_045130755.1 Candidatus Limivicinus sp.
CGCCTTTTATATGGCCCGTTGGTCAAGTGGTTAAGACACCGCCCTTTCACGGCGGTAACATGGGTTCGAGTCCCGTACGGGTCACCAGAAAACGGAAGTCTCAGTTTGAGGCTTCCGTTTTGGATTATCAGCCGTTTTTCACGGCGCGGAGGGATCGGGATGGAAAAAACACACGAAGCTGTGGATTATCGCTTCAGGCTGCTGTATGCGCTGGGCATGGTGTTCATCGTGTCCGGGCACTGCAACGGCGGGGGTGTCAACCTGTTTTACGACTGGTTTTCCCCTTATGGCTTCCATCTCGGTCTTTTTGTGTTTTGCGCAGGATATTTCTATAAGGACAGCTACGAGCGGGATTTGCCCTGCTTCCTGCTGCGCAAGGCAAAGTCGCTGCTGCTGCCCATGTATCTTTGGAATCTTTTCTACGCGCTGCTGGTGCTGCTGCTGCGCAGCTTCGGCTTCACAATCGGGATGCTGCCGTCGTTTCAGACGCTGGTGACCATGCCGCTGTACGAGGGCTCGCAGTTTGAGTACAACATGGGCGCATGGTTCGTAGTGCCGCTTTTCACCGTTGAGGTCATGACGGCGCTGTTTCGGCGGCTGTGCCCCGTGTCCGGTTCATGGAAAAAGGAGACGGCGGCTTTCGCGCTCAGTCTTCTTCTCGGTGCGATGGGTGTATATCTGGCGAGGCGGGGATTTCGGCGCAGCTGGGAACTGGCCGTGGTGCGCGCACTCTATTTCCTCCCCTTCTATGGGTTCGGGATCTTGTACCGGCGCGTGCTGGAGCGATTTGATCGCCTGGCGCACGGCTGGTATTTCGCCCTTGTGTTTTTTGTTCAGTATGTGATCATCCTCCTCTGCGGACGTGTCCCCTACTACACGCTCTCCCGCTGTGATGATTTTATTGAGGGCGGGATCATTCCCTTCCTCGTCGGCTTTGTCGGTATCGCCTTCTGGCTGCGCATTGCGATAATCCTGGAGCCGTCGCTGGGAAAAGACAAATGGGTCAACGCCGTTGCCGAAAACAGTTACTCCATTATGGTCAATCAATTCCTGGGATTCATGCTTGTCAAGGCGGGCTTTGCTTTTCTGCAGATGACCACCGGGCGCTGCCAGAATTTCGACATGGAGCTCTTCAAGACCGATCTTGCCTACTTCTACGCTCCCGGCGGCAGGATCTTCTATATCTTCTACCTCGCATCAGGCATCCTTGTGCCGATCCTGATGCAGAAAGCCGTAAACGCCGCAAAATGCAGGCTTTGCGGAAAAGGCGCTGCCTCATGAGGCGGCGTCTTTTCCTTTTTTGCCTTTGTGTGTGATGCTTTTGTGACAATCCATGTGTTAAGATGTGCCCGTAAACAAGAGAAAAACAAGGCGCATTCAACCGGAAGCCGAAAAAGCTTTACTTGTTTTTCCCTGCAGTATATAATAAAAATATGGGATTTTGTAAGAAAAGATCCCGAATTCATGAAGGAGAAGAGAGGTTATAATCATGGAAAACTACAGCTACACTTATCAGAGCAACAGCCCGGTCGTAAATATCATCATGCTGATTCTGGGCATCGTGGTCGTTATCGGTATTTGGAAGGTATTTACCAAGGCAGGCATTCCCGGCTGGCACAGCCTGATCCCCATCCTGAGCACCTATGACATGTGCAAGATCGCGCTGAAAGACAGCGTCGGCCTGTTCACCGTCCTGAGCATCCTGCTCCCCGTCGTATTTGTCTATCCCTGCATCAAGCTTGCCAGGGCGTTCGACAAGGGAACCGGCTTTGGCATCGTCCTGTTCCTGTTCAGCTTTATCGGATTCCCGATCCTCGGTTTTGGCGATGCGGAATACATGGGGCCCCAATAAAAGCTGCTGAACATCAAACAGCATCAAAAAGAGACCGGTTGGCCGGTCTCTTTTTTGATGCAATAAATGATCGCAGCGCCGGGAATTGTTTTTCCCGGCGCTGTGTCTGTCAATATCCCGCCATTGCAAGATAGCTTTCCAGAATGGCCCGCTGTTTCGCCTCTTCCTCTTCCTTCTGGTAGTTGCCGGAATGGACAAGGCCGCTGTCGTTGAAGACAGTATAGTTGGTGTTGGTATCTACATAGGTACTGATGTGGTCGGTGCTGTCATAATACATGGCACCGGTATTGTCCCAGTAGAAGATATCGCCTGCCGGATCCTGCGTCACATGGGCATACTCATTCTGAGTATAGATCTGTTTTCCGCAGTACGGGCAGTTGAGCAGATCACGCGGCACCTCCGACCCGCAGGCGGGGCAGAGCAGACGCTTGGACTTTGTCGCCACGGCGGTGCCGGTCCCGGTTTCGGTGGAGTCGGTGCTTTGCGGATCGCGGACCCGAAGGCGCGCTTTAGCGGTCGAGGTGCTGGCTTCCTCATTTTCTAAGGTACAGAAGAAGCTCCAGCCGCTCATATCGATATTCAGGTTGGTAATGGTGAGTGTGGTGTCCTTCTCGCCGAAGACGGTACAGTCCGGAAAGACCTCGCGGAAAGTCTTCATATCGATCTCACGTCCGCTGGGAGAGACCGCGTTCCAATACAAAGAGGTATAGTGCCGCGCATCGACAATGAACACTGCGCTCTCGCCGATATAGTGGCCCTCACCGTTGGGCTGCTTGAGGACGATCGGAGCGTTGGACTGAGCAGCCGCCAGTGCAGCAGGTGTGGCAGCGGGCTTAGGAGTTTCTGCCGCAGCCGGCTTGGGGGCCAGGGTTGCCAGCGGCATGGGAGTTTCTGCCGCAGCCGGCTTGGGAGCCAGGGTCGTCAGCGGCATGGGAGTCTCTGCCGCAGCTGGCTTGGGAGCCTGGGTTGCCAGCGGAATGGGAGTCGCTGCTGCAGTCGGCCTTGGAGTCTGGGTTGTCATCGGCATGGGAGTCTCCGGTGCAGGCGAGTTCGTCGGCTTTGGTGTCTGCTGCAGAGCCAGCACTACGCTCGGGATTGCGTCCGCCACCGGGGTCGGCGTCGCCGCAGGCGCAGATGACGGTGCAGGCGTCGCCGCAGTCGTCGCCGCAGGCGCAGATGACGGCACAGTCGTCGCCGCAGGCGCAGATGACGGCGCAGTCGTCGCCACAGGTGCAGATGACGGCGCAGGAGTCACCGCAGCCGCAGATGACGGCGCAGTCGTCGCCGCAGGCACAGGCGTCCGGCTCTTTTTGCTGCAGGCACACAGCGTCAATGCTGCAGCAAGCACAAGCAGAGCGCAAAGTACTTTTCTTCTCATCGAGAATCGTCCTTTATTCTGAAATGCTATGTCAGCTGTAATCGCTGACGTTGCCGGAGCCGATCACATTGCCGTCCGGGTCATAAGCGATGAAGTTTCCGTCATTCCCAATATAGCCGTAGTTGCCGGTAGCGTTGTCGTAGATATAGGTGATATTGTCGTTGATGAACTCGCCGCAGTTGGGGCAGACGGAGGTGTTGGCCGGGATCGTGCTGCCGCAGATGGGGCAGGTCACATAGGCTTGTCCGCCATTGTTGGTCACGGCCTTGGCACCGAGCACCTTCAGCGGAGCGGCGTTCGTTCTTGCGGAAGCACCATAGTTATAGAAGGTGCAGTAGAAGCTCCAGCCTGTCATACCGGGCTGCAGGTTGCCGACGGTGAGCGAGCCGGTCGTATCACCCGCGATGAAGCATCCCGGGAAGGCGCCGCGGAAGGTGTCCATATCCGCCTCCGTGCCGTCGGGTGCCACTGCTGTCCAGCTGATGGAGGTCCAGGTGTCGGCATTTGCAATGAACAGAGCGCTGTCACCGTTGTAGTGGCTCTCGCCGGTGGGCTGCTTGGTGATCACAGGCGCAGGCGCTACGGGCGTAGGCACGGGTGTGGGCGTAGGCACAGGCGTCGGACTCGGCGTGGACACCGGCATGGGTGTGGGCGTTGGAGTCGGGATCGGGGTCGGCACAGGGGTCGGCATAGGCGTCGGCACAGGGGTCGGTACGAAGGTGGGCGACGGCAGCGGTTCCGGTGTGGGCGCTGGTTTATTGCCGCCCAGGAAGTCCGGCAGCGGCAGCTTATCACAGGCGGTGAGGCCGATCACCATAAGCGCCACAAGCAAAACACAAAAGATTCTTTTCCTCATGAATTGTCATCCTCCCTTATGTACATTGGGGTCAGCAGGTATAAGATGAACCTGTCTGTCTCCGGGTTATTTCGCATGGAGACAATTATTCGGTTTGATTGTATCACACTGTTTCAGGAAAAACAATGGAAAAGAAATCAATTCAGAAAAATGTTTACATAAACTTTAAGGGCCGCGTTTTTACGCGGCCCTTAACAAGCTGAAAAAGGATCAGTCCCGGACGGTGACGGTGAGTTCGCCGATGGAATCCTCACGCACAGTGAGCACGTCACCCGGCTGCAGCCAGTCCTGCATCCCTTCGGGTCTGCCGAGGATGACCCCGGAGGGCGTACCGGTGAGGATCACATCGCCCGGCTCCAGTGTGCAGCAGCCGGACAGGAAGCTCACGATCCTGGGAATACTGTTGATCATGTCCGTACTCCAGCCCTCCTGGCGCTGTTCGCCGTTTTTGAAGCCGGTGATATGCATGGCATCATACCGAAGGGCGTCGGCAGTCACGATACAGGGGCCCAGCGGGCAGAAGGTATCGCATGTCTTGCCTGGGATCCACTGGGTCGTGGCCTTCTGTAGATCGCGGGCGCTGACGTCGTTTGCGAGCGTGTATCCGAAGATATAGTCCTCCGCTTCCTCCGGGCTGATATAAGCCGCCCTCCTGCCGATGACAACAGCGATCTCCGCCTCGTAGTCGTGCTTCCGGGAGTTGCGGTTGCGCCGCACAATGCCTTTGTGGGGCGTGAGGCTGTTGTTGAACTTGGCAAAGATGGTAGGGACTGCCGCCGGGTCGAAGCTGCCGCGGGTCTCTTCGATATGTGCGCGGTAATTGACGCCCACGCAAAGGATTTTGGAGGGGCTGTCCACTGCCGGAGCATAGGCAACGGTATTTTCGGGCAGGAAGCTTTCCGCATCTGCAAGCACCTTGTTAAGCTTCGGCAGTGCCTCTCCCCGGCCCATACGCAGGGCCTCCATCATGGTTTTGGGCACACCGGGTTCCCTGCTTTCGCTTACGTCGACTACGCCCTTGTCCGTCAGGATGCCGAGGTGCAGAGCACCGTTTACGTTCATAT
>JBGUQD010000149.1:0-4182 GCA_045130755.1 Candidatus Limivicinus sp.
GCCGCGTTTGCCGACGATGAGATCACGCTGGACGTCATCATCTGCCAGTACGGCCCCAACACCAACGAATGGTTCCTCGGCAAAGGCATGAACGGTACAAACTTCGTCGAGAAGTTCGAAGCCGAGAACCCCGGCATCAAGCTGAATCTGGACGTAGTTTCCTGGAATGACGTGTACACTGAGGTCGACACCCGCATTGGCAACAACAATGCGCCCGACATCCTGAACATCGACGTGTTTGCAAACTACGCAAACGAGGGCCTGCTCATGCCCGTGAAGGATTACTGCCCCGACGATCTGTTCCAGGACTTCTTCCCCCAGTTCATCGCCCAGTCCGTCATTGACGACACCGTGTGGGCCGTGCCCGATCTGGCCTCTGCCCGCGCCCTGTTCTACAATGTGGACATGCTCAAGGAAGCCGGCGTGGAAGTTCCCACCACCTGGGCCGAGCTGGAGGATGCCTCCCAGGCCATCATCGACTACTACGGCGGTGAGGTTTACCCCTGGGGCATCGACCTGACCACCGACGAAGGCCAGGCTGCCTTCGCTTACTACACCTGGGGCAATGGCGGCGGCTTTGTGGACGCTGACGGCAACTGGGCTGTCAACTCCGCCGAGAACGTGGAGGGCATCAAGTTCGCCCTCGGCCTCATCGAGAAGGGCTACACCAACCCCAACCCCGCTACCCAGACCCGCTACGATCTGCAGGATATGTTCGCAGCCGGCAAGATGGCCATGCTCATCGCCCCCAACCAGCTGCCCACCTACGTCGCTGACAAGGGCGGCAATATCAACATGGCGACCGCCGGCATCCCCGCCAACGAGGGCAAGACCGGCTCCTCCGTCGGTGTTATGGATCGCGTGATGGCCTTCAAGGACGACACCGCTCCCGACCAGGCCAAGCGCAACGAGGCCATCGGCAAGTTCCTCAAGTTCTTCTATGATCCCGAGAACTACGTGGGCTGGGTCAGCATGGAAGGCTTCCTGCCCGCCGTCAACTCCGCCGTTGAAGCGCTCGTCGCCTCCGATCCCAGCTTCGAGGCTTGGCTCGACGTTCTCGGCACCTGCCAGTTCTACCCCGCCGCCAAGGCTGAGTGGGACCAGGTCAAGCAGGGCGTCATCGCTGCCGAGCAGGCTGCCCTGACCGGCGCCGACATCCAGACGGAGCTCGACAATCTCCAGGCCGCGCTCGTCAAATAATCCGCTTTCTCACGGAGCCGGCTGATTTCAGCCGGCTCCTTTGCGTATTCGCCCTTATTCCGAAGGGAGGAAAACCATGTACTCACCTCTGAACCGAAACAAATGGGAGCCGTATCTCTGGCTGCTGCCAAGCATCCTGCTGATCGCGGTATTCGTGATCTTTCCCATCATCATCGTCTTCAAACTCTCCTTCAGCGAGATCTCCAAGGCCGGCGTCATCGGCGGCTTTGTGGGCTTTCAGAACTATAAGGAGGCTGTGCAGCTGCCTGCCTTCAAGACCGTCATGCTCAACACCTTCTGGTGGGTCATCTCGGTGGTCGGCATCTCCACGGTCCTGGGCTTCATCATCGCCCTGGTCTTCAACCAGAAGTTCCACGGCCGCAAGATCGCCCGTGCCATCCTGGTCTTCCCCTGGGCGACCTCGCTGGTCATCCAGGCGTCGGTCTGGAACTACATCATCAAGTACGAGTATGGCAGCCTCAACAGCGTGCTCTTAAATCTCGGCATCATCAAACAGGCCATCAACTGGCGCTCCAGCTATCAGATCGAGTTTATCTGGGAGTGCGGCGTCGGCATTTTCGTGACGGTTCCCTTCGTCGCCTTCTGCGTGCTGTCGGGCCTGCAGTCCATCGACACCTCGCTCTACGAGGCAGCCACGGTAGACGGCGCGGGCTTCTGGGACAAGCTTTTCCGCATCACGCTGCCGATGGTGCGCCCCTCCCTGACCGTGAGCACCGTTTTGAATATCATCTACGTTTTCAATTCCTTCCCCATCGTGTATACCATGACCAAGGGCGCCCCCGCCAACAAGACCGACACCATGATCACCTACCTGTACATGCTGTCGTTCTATGAGCGAAAGAAGGGCCCGGCGACCGCCATGTCGGTGATCGGATTTCTGATTTTGTGCCTGTGCGCGGGCATCTACATGATGACCGTCATGCGGAAGGAGGATGAACAATGAGAGATCCCGATGTTCTCCGCTCCAACCGCAGGGCGCTCATACTGGTCATTCTCGGCCTTGTCCTGAGTATGCTTCTGCTCTCCATGCCGCTGTACAGCTTCAATGCCAATGTCTACACAAAAAAATCCCCCAATACCTTCGTGGGGGACGAGAAGTACCAGACGGTGCGGGCCGAGGTCGAGGCGGTGGCGGACGAGTACCGCGCCCAGGGCTTCGAGTGCGAGATCAATGAGGACGTATTGGAGCGCGTAAACTCCAAGGGGGAGATCACCTCCCTCATTACCTTCACCGTCAACGAGCGCATCAGCAAGAGCCCTCTTTCTCTGCTCGGCATGGGTTTCAGCGCATCCTATGTGCTTGCGGCCATGCTGTGCCTCTTTGTCCTGGCGCTGGGGCTGACGATCCTGGGCTCGGTTGGCACGCTGGATCTGGTGCATCACTATCTGGACAGGCGGCACGCGCTGCTGCGGAATCTTGCGGCGGTGTGCCTGCTCCTTGCGCTGCTTATGGTGCCTGTCTTCATTCTGATGAACAACTATACCTTCTCCCGGCAGATCGAGCTTTATAACGCGGAGCTTCTGACCGACGGAAAGGACGCGCTCTTTGCGAAAATGGATCGCCTGCTCTTCGAGGGCAAAATGGGCGACGGCATCGGCAAGGCCCTCGGCGGGCTCACAATGCAGCACTCCGGCATGCTGTGGCTTCTTCTGCCCGCAATCGGAATGTCCCTGCTTGCCGCCGTGCAGTTGCGCTTCGGCAGCATCAAAAGCACGGCAGGGAAGGCTGCGCTCTACTTCTTCGTGGTAGTGATCTGCGTCGTCACGCTCTATCCCTACTACGTCATGACCATCACGGCTTTCCGCTCCAACGCCGAGACGCTGGACATGTACTTCCTGCATCTGTTTCCGACAAAGTGGATCTGGTCGAATCTCAGCGACATCATCCACCGGGGCGTGCCGAGATATCTGCTCAACTCCCTGCTGGTGGCGGGCGGGGCGACGGTGCTGGCCATGCTCTGCGGCATCCCCGCGGCCTATGCCATGGCGCGCATGAATTTCAAGGGCAAGAAGGCGTTTCTCGGCTTTGTCATCATGAGCCAGATGTTTTCCCCCGTGGTGCTGCTTATCGGTATCTCTCAGCTCATGAACACCCTGCACTTAAACGACAGCGTTTTCGGCCTCATGCTCATCAACGCCGCCTTCAACCAGGCCTTCGCCATTTGGCTTCTGCGCGGCACCTTCGTCTCCATTTCTCCGGAGATGGAGCAGGCAGCCCTCATTGACGGCTGCGGCACGGTCAGCGCTCTGACTAGGGTGCTCATCCCCATGGCGGCCCCCGGCATCGTCACGGCGCTTATCTTCGTATTCATCAACGCGTGGAATGAGTACACCATCGCAACAGTGCTCATCTCCACGTCCGCAAACCGTCCCATCACCGTGGGCATCACGCAGTTTTCCAGCTTCAACATGATCGAGTGGCAGTACCTTTTTGCCGCCTCCCTTGTGGCGACCATCCCGGTGGTGCTTCTCTTCATGAGCATCGAAAAGCACCTGACCTCCGGCCTTACTTCCGGCGGCGTCAAAGGCTGATCCCCACAAAATAAGAAAGCGACACGGGCAGCCGTGTCGCTTTTTTGTATGAGGAAAACCCCGCGCTAGGCGCGGGTGGTTCGGAAGCGCTTTTAGCTATGGGACAGGACAAAAAACTCCTTTTGATGTAAAATAAAGATGCGGTCTGGCAACTGCACCAAAGAAACATCAAAAGGAGGTCAGACAAATGGCGGAAAGCAATCTGAATGACGCACATAGTTTATCACACACGAAGTGGAATTGTAAGTACCATGTAGTATTTGCGCAGAAATACAGAAGGAAAGCGTTTTATGGAAATAGACGGTTGGAGATAGGAGCGATACTGCGGCAACTGTGTCAGTGGAAGGGAGTAGAAATACTGGAGGCTGAGGTATGCCCGGATCATGTACATATGCTGCTGGAAATACCACCAAAGATGGCAGTATCGAG
>JBGUQD010000150.1:0-3372 GCA_045130755.1 Candidatus Limivicinus sp.
AGGGCGCCTTCTTCCTGCAGGATATCATCGGCGCAAAGGTCGTCGATGAGGCGGGCACAGAGATCGGCATTTTGAGCGAAGTCATGGAGACCCCCGCCTCCAATATCTACGTGGTAAAAGGAGAGAGCGAACACCTGATTCCCGCCGTGCCGGAATTTATCAAAAAGTCCGACGCCGACGCGGGCATCATTACAGTGCATCTGATCGAGGGCATGTAAATGAGAATCGATATACTGACCCTTTTCCCCGATACCGTCAGCGCCGTGCTGCATGAGAGCATCATCGGCAGGGCAGCACAAAAAGGAATCGTGGATATCAACTGTGTCCAGATCCGCGACTTTACCGAGAACAAACAGAAGCAGGTGGACGACTACCCCTACGGCGGCGGCTTCGGCTGCGTGATGATGGCTCAGCCGCTCAAATCCTGCCTCGACCATGTGATGGAGAGCGCGGAAAACCTGCGCTCGCGTGTGATCTATATGTCTCCCCAGGGCAAGCCCTACACCCAGGAGACGGCAAAGCGTCTCAACCGGGACTATGACCATCTGGTGCTCGTCTGCGGACACTATGAGGGCGTGGACGAACGCTTTATCGAAGAGTGTGTGGACGAAGAGATCTCTCTCGGGGACTTCGTACTCACCGGCGGAGAGATCGCGGCCATGGCGGTAGCGGACTCCGTGTGCCGTCTGGTGCCGGGCGTGCTGGCCGACGAGCAGTGCTACACCGGGGAAAGCCACTGGGACGGCCTGCTGGAATACCCCCAGTATACCCGTCCCGAAACCTGGGAGGGCCGCGCCGTGCCGGAGATTTTGCTGAACGGCGACCATGCCCGAATCGAACACTGGCGGCGCAAAAAACAGCTGGAGCGCACCCGCGACAAGCGGCCGGACATGTTTGCCGTCTTTCAGCCTGAGACGGATGAGGACAAAATGCTCCTGCGGGAGCTTGAAAAGGAGCGGGGACGCAGGAAGCTCACCGAGCCCGTGAGCTGTCGCCTCGCTGTCTCGGAGGATATTCCCCGTATTCTGGAGATCGTACAGGACGCGCGGGAAAGTCTTAAACGCTTCCACATCGACCAGTGGCAGGGCCCGTATCCGGACGCTGCCCGCTTTGAGGAGGACATCCGCCTGGGCCAGTGCTTTGTGCTGACCCATGGCGAGGATATCCCGGCTTTCTTTGTGCTCAGCCCTCTGCCAGAGCCGGGCTACGCTGCCATCACCGACGGCAAGTGGTCGGCCGACATCCCCTACTGTGTCCTGCATCGGGCAGCGGCGGCGAAGGAATACCGCGGCAGCGGCATTTCGCAGGCGATCATCCGCTGCGCCGAAGAGCAGGCGAGGGCCTACGGCCTCAAGTGCATCCGCGTGGATACCCACAAGAAGAACAAGCCCATGCAGAATCTCCTGCGGGAAAGCGGCTTCCGCTACCGGGGAAATATTCTGGTAGAGTCTGAGCCGGGACATGACCCGCACCGCCAGGCTTTTGAAAAGATTTTAAAGGACAAAAAATGAACCTGACTGATTACAATGAAATCCGCGCCCTGCTGAACCGGCACAAATTCCGCTTCTCCAAGTCCATGGGGCAGAACTTCCTGACTGCCGCCTGGGTGCCGGAGGATATCGCCGCCTCCGCCATGCTTGATGAGGATACCGGCGTACTTGAAATCGGCCCCGGTGTCGGCTGTCTGACACAGGAACTGTCCAAACGCGCGGGCAAGGTCCTGTGCGTGGAGCTCGACAACGCGCTGAAGCCTGTCCTCGCAGAGACGCTTTCCGAATGCGGCAATGTGGAGATCGTCTTCGGCAACGTCCTCAAGCAGGACCTGCCCGCGCTCATGGAGGAGCGCCAGCCCGGCATGCGCCACGCAGTCTGCGCAAACCTGCCGTACAACATCACCTCGCCCGTGCTCACGGCCCTCATCGAGGCGGCGTGCTTCGAGACCATCACCGTCATGATTCAGCGCGAGGTAGCGCGTCGCATCTGTGCCGGACCCGGCACGGCGGACTACGGCGCCTTCGGCATCTTCGTGCAGTGGTACATGGAAACTGAGCTGCTGTTCGACGTGCCGCCCTCCTGCTTTGTTCCGCAGCCGAAGGTGACAAGCTCGGTGATCCGCCTGACGCGCCGCAAATCCCCGCCCGTACCGGTGGAGGATCCGGAGCATGTGGACATGATGTTCAAGCTTGTGCGCGCATCCTTCAACCAGCGCCGCAAGACACTGGTCAACGCGGTCTCGTCTCAGGTGGCGGGGGTGACGAAGGAGCAGATCGAAGGGGCGCTCGGAGAGCTCGGCTTTGACGTGCGCATCCGCGGCGAGGTTTTGAGTACCGCCGACTTCCTGCAAATCGCCGGGCGGCTTTGCAGACAACAGGCATAATTGAACAAAAAATGAGAAACACAATTTTTTAACAAGAAAAAAACGCAGATATACAGCGAAAAGGTATTGCGAAAACCACATAAGATGTGGTAAACTATAAAGACGGAAATACCAGTCAATTTTTCATATTTTTTTCTAAAAAGGAAAGGAAAGACAGCATGAGCAAAAAGTACGTGTATCTCTTCTCCGAAGGCAATGCAAACATGCGTGAGCTGCTCGGCGGCAAGGGCGCAAACCTCGCCGAGATGAGCAACATCGGCCTGCCGGTTCCCCAGGGCTTCACCATCACCACCGAAGCCTGCACCCAGTACTATGAGGACGGCCGCCAGATCAACGACGACATCATGGCTGAGATCATGAAGAACGTCGAGATCATGGAGCAGATCAACGGCAAGAAGTTCGGCGACCTCAAGAACCCCCTGCTGGTCTCCGTTCGCTCCGGTGCCCGCGCTTCCATGCCCGGCATGATGGATACCATTCTGAACCTCGGCCTGAACGACGATGTTGTCGCCGCCATGATCGCCGGCAACCCCGATCCCAAGTTCGAGCGCTTTGTCTACGATTCCTACCGCCGCTTTATCCAGATGTTCTCCGACGTCGTTATGGAAGTCGGCAAGAAGTACTTTGAGCAGCTCATCGACCAGATGAAGGAGCGCAAGGGCGTCACTTTCGACGTCGAGCTCACCGCTGCCGACCTCAAGGAACTGGCTGAGCAGTTCAAGGCCGAGTACAAGAAGCAGATCGGCGAGGACTTCCCCTCCGATCCCGTTGTCCAGCTCAAGGAGGCCATCCGCGCCGTCTTCCGCTCCTGGGACAACCCCCGCGCCAACTACTACCGCCAGCAGAACGACATCCCCTACTCCTGGGGCACTGCCGTCAACGTCATGCCGATGGTCTTCGGCAACCTCAATGAGAACTCCGGCACCGGCGTCGCCTTCACCCGCGACCCTGCCACCGGCGAGAAGAAGCTCATGGGCGAGTTCCTGACCAACGCC
>JBGUQD010000151.1:0-2761 GCA_045130755.1 Candidatus Limivicinus sp.
AGAGTTGCGGTGCCAGTTCGTTGCTTGAATTGTTTATGCCTTCATCAGGGGCCTTTTTGTGCTGTCCGCACAATCTGGCGCGGTTCATTTTTTCAGTAAGGGGCCTTGTCCATTTCCTCATCACACAGATCTCATTACTCACACATTAACGACCTCTGATGACGGGCCGTATACCGAATTATACGAGTTTTTGGGCGGTGAGGTGTACAGCACAGATGCAGACACAATTCGTTTTATCCGGAATGTTCAGAGCCGGATCACGCCGACGCCGTCCTCGATCTCAATCTTCGTGCCGTAGCGCCCACTCAGTTCACCCAGGTACGCAAGCACCTTGTCGTCCCTCTGCAGGCGCGGCAGGCCCTTGCGGCTGCGGGGCAGGTCCATTCCCAGAGTGATGGGGTACAGGCGGATCTCCCTGACGTGCCCCTCCTCGACCGTCCAGGAGGGCAGTACAGAAAACCAGATGGACGGCATGATCCCGTAGCCCCTGCGTCCGTGGTCACTGCGCTCCTCCATGTAGGCAGCGATGCCGGTGTCAGCGGGCAGCCCCTTGTTGAGAAACGCCTCCGCAGGCTGCCGCTCCACGGTCTCCGTCTCAAAGATGAAGTTGCCGAGACTGTAGAAGATCGGCTTGCCCTGATAGATTTCGATGCCGCGCAGCTCATGGGGCCCGTGACCCAGGACAGCGTCCGCTCCGGCCTCCACGCACTTGTGGGCAAACTCCTCCAGAAACTCCGGCGCATCGATGTAGTTTTCTGGCAGTCCCAGGTGCGTGTGGACGGAAACCATTACATAATCCGACTGGAGCCGGGCTTCTTTGACCTCGGTCAGAATGCGCTCCAGATCTTTCTTGTTGCACCGTGTCTGGCTGCCGAAGTGGTCAGAGAGCAGAAAGCGCAGGCCCTTCATGGTCAGCTGCCCCTCCGGGGCCGGACGCAGATAGCCAAGTTTTGCGCCGTACTCCTCGTAGTAGTTCATGTTGGTCTGCCGCACCAGCTCCTGCAGGGAACGGAAGCTCTCTTCGGGGACAAAGTAGCTTGTCTCCACCCTCAGGCCATTGACGCCGGGCCGCCCCCGCATCACAGGTCCCTGGGGACCGGCCAGGTCGGAATCGTGGAAGTCCGCCGTCACACCGATCAGTGCGACTCTGGCATGCGCCGTCTCCAGGTAGGCGGCGCGTCCGGCCTCATAGAGGTTCCCGCCAGTGCCGGAAAAGGGCATGTCCCGCTCTTTCAGATGGCGAACCGTGGCCATCAGTCCGTCCGGGCCGTAGTCCATGGAGTGGTTGTTGGCCGTGTTGTAGAGATTAAAGCCCAGAGCGTTCATGTCGTCCAGGATCGTGGGATCTGCCATAGCCCAAGTACCGCCGCTGAAGGCGGCAGGGGCTCCCTCGGCGTAGTGATAAGTCATCTCCAGGTTGTTAAAGCTCACATCGTGCGCTTCGATCAGCCTCTGAAGCTCCGCCCGGCCGGGGTAATTGTTCGGGATGCGGCGTGTAGTGAAGGAGTCGCCGGAGGCGAGAATTTTAATGCTGTCGCTCATGTCTGTCCCTCCTGTCTCAGTTCTCCGATGGCCTGGGCTTTATCGGCGGCTTCATCTGCTCCGGGAAGATACAGACATAGGGCTCCTTTTCGCTCTGACGCCGCTGCTCGGCCTTTGCCTTTTCCACCAGCTCCGGGCTGTCGGCAAGGCACATCGCGGTCGCGCCGAGAATTCGCGCAGCCTGCAGCATGCCCGCGTGGGCATAGTGGGTCTTTCCAAAACTGACCGCCTGCCAGGTGTGCAGCGGGATGTCCTTGACAAAGCAGGCGTACGTGAGAAAGCCCGTTGGCTTGATCTGGCTCACGTCGCCCACGTCGGTGGAGGCGCCGTATCGGCGCACACAGGCATTGCGCGGCATCACAAGCTGCACCAGGGGGCTGTCCTTCATGGCCTCAGCCAAGGTTTCGCCCTCCGCATCGTAGGAGGCCGCCACATTGGCCGCCGTGCCGCCGCGGTTCTTCTCGGGGATGGCCTCGTAGAGCTGCCGGGCAAGGGTCAGATCCTCCGCCGTCGCCTCCGTCGCGCCGAAGGCCTGCAGATACTCAAAGATTACATCGTTGACCGTCTCATTGACGCGCAGCTCTGAGGTGGCCCGCTGGAACTGCACGTCCACCTCCGTTTCGGTCATCATAGCCGCGCCCCGTGCCAGCTTCTCAATGCGCTCGGCAAGCTCCTGGACCTGGGCGATTTTGGGCGCCCGAATCTGATAGCTGACGGATGCCTCCGGCTGGATGATGTTGGTGGCGCTGCCGCCGGCGTTGTCGATCGCGTAGTGGACGCGGACGTCGGGCAGTATATGTTCCCGCAGAAAAGCCATGCCAACGCCCATCAGCTCTACCGCCTCCAGCGCGCTGCGGCCGAGATGCGGCGCTAGGGCGGCGTGAGCCGCGACGCCGTGGAAGGCATAGCGCATCTGGGCAGTGGCCAGCACGTCGTTGGGACTGACGCGGCTGATGCAGTCCGGGTGCCAGGACAGCAGGATATCCGCCTCGTCAAAGACACCGGCGCGCAGCATCCAGACCTTTCCGGAGCCGCCCTCCTCCGCCGGGCAGCCGTAGAAAACGGCGGTACCATCCCGGCCGGTCTCCTGCAGATACTCCTTCAGCGCGATGGCCGCACCCAGCAGCGCAGTCCCCAGCAAATGGTGGCCGCAGCCGTGACCGTTGCCGCCCTCACCTTTCGGGCCGGGGGCCTTCTGGGCGGTCAGCGCCTGCTGACT
>JBGUQD010000152.1:0-22681 GCA_045130755.1 Candidatus Limivicinus sp.
AAGATCACGGATCTGCGTCTCATCTTCGAAAACGACGTCAGATTCCTCGAGCAGTTTTAAGGGAGGACAGACACATGCAGTTATCGAGAAAATGGCTCAATGAGTTTGTTGATCTGCCGCTTGCGCAGTATGACGACCGCAGCTTTGCCGAGGCCATGACCGTCTCCGGCTCCAAGGTCGAGGTGACCGAGGACCTGAGCGCGACGATCAAGAACGTCAAGGTCGGCAAAATCGTAAAGCTCGAAAAGCACCCCAACTCCGACCACATGCTGGTAGCCCGGATCGATGTGGGCGAGGACGCGCCCGTCCAGATCTGCACCGGCGCCTGGAACGTGCACGAGGGCGATCTGGTCCCCGCGGCGCTCCACAACTCCATCCTCCCGAACGGCACCAAGATCACCAAGGGCAAACTGAGAGGCGTGGAGTCCTTCGGTATGCTCTGCTCCCTGAAGGAGTTAAACTGCACCACCCACGACTTCCCCTACGGCGACATCAAACCCGCCGCTCTCTTAAACGACTATCACCCCATTGACCCGAATAAACCTTCCATCCCCGCCGACATCAAGGCAGGAGACAAGGTCTTTGGCACGGTCATCGCGGCACAGGTCAAGGAGATCAAGTGCGCCGGCGTGAACCTCTGGAATGTGGTGCTCGACACCGGCAGCGCGGGCGCGGAGCTCGTGACCGACTGCCAGAACATCCACGCGGGCGATCTGGTCGCTTATGATACCAAAAAGAATACGATCCTCACCCCCGATGACCTGCATGCCGAGCAGAAGGAATTTCCCCACTGCATCGCCGACGGCATCCTCATCCTGCACGAGGACTGCAAGCCCGGCGACGATATGGGCGAGCTTCTCGGCCTCGACGACCATGTGGTGGAGTTCGAGATCACCCCGAACCGCCCCGACTGCCTGTGCATGATCGGCCTTGCGCGTGAGGCGGCCGTCACCTTCAACAAGGAGCTCAAGCTCCACAAGCCGGTGGTCAAGGCCGCAGCCGGCGGCGACATCAACGACCTGACCAAAGTCTTCATCGAGGATCCCCTCTGCGTGCGCTACACCGCCCGTATGGTCAAGAACGTCAAGATCGCCCCGTCTCCCGCCTGGATGCGCGAGCGCATCCGCAACGCCGGCATGCGCCCCATCAACAACATTGTCGATATCACCAACTATGTCATGCTCGAGTACGGCCAGCCCATGCACGCCTTTGATTTCAGCTGCGTCAAGGGCGGCGAGATCCACGTGCGCTGCGCCAGAGAAGGGGAGAGCATCCAGACCCTCGACGGCACGGAGCGCAAGCTGAATCCCTCCATGCTCTGCATCTGCGACACGGAAAAGCCCGTGGGCGTTGCGGGCGTCATGGGCGGCGCAAATTCCGAGATCGTGGGCGACACGGCTATGGTGCTCTTTGAGTCTGCAAACTTCAACGGCACTTCCATCCGCCGCACCGCCACTGCCCTCGGCATGCGCACCGACGCCTCCTCCCGCTATGAAAAGGGGCTCGACCCCCAGAACACCTACGCCGCCGTGCAGCGCGCCTGCGAACTCATTGAGCTGCTGGGAGCGGGTGAAGTGGTGGAGGGCGTCATCGACGTCTGCCCGAATGAACTCAAGCAGACCACCGTCAAGCTCGAGCCCGAGAAGGTCAACGCCCTGCTTGGCACCGACCTGTCTAAGGATACCATGCGCGACATCCTTCTGCGCCTCGGCTTCAAGCTCGAGGGCGACACCATCTATGTCCCCTCCTGGCGTGCGGACGTGGAGCACTACTCCGACATCGCGGAAGAAGTAGCCCGCTTCTACGGCTACAACGAGATTCCCACCGCCTTTTCCGGCGGCATCTCCACCGCGGGCGGCTACACGCCGGAACAGCAGCTTGAGCGGAAGATCGGCGAGGTCTGCCGCAGCATGGGCCTCGACGAGATCATCACCTACTCCTTCATCAGCCCCGCTTACTACGACAAGATCCGCATGCCCGCCGATTCCCCCCTGCGCGACAGCCTCAAGATCCTCAATCCTCTGGGCGAGGATACCTCCATCATGCGCACCACCATTCTCCCCTCCATGCTGGAGATCCTGACCCGCAACTACAACTTCCGCAACAAGGAAGCCTCCCTCTATGAGATCGGCCGCATCTATCTCAAGCGCCCCGACGGCATGGCCGACGAACCGAAGATCGTCTCTCTCGGCGCCTACGGGGAAAAGATGAACTTCTTTGTGCTCAAGGGCTGGGTTGAAAAGCTCCTCAAAGAGCTGGGCGCGCAGAAGCTGCGTTTTGTCGCCGAGAAGGCCAATCCCGCCTACCATCCCGGCCGCTGCGCCAAGGTCTACGCAGGCGGCGTCGAGATTGGCGTTCTGGGCCAGATCCATCCGCTGGTCGCCGCAAACTACGGCGTGGACGCGGAAATCTACTGCGCCGAGCTCAAGTTTGACGCGCTGAATGAGACAAAGGGCGCACTGCCGGTGTACAAGCCCCTGCCGCGCTTCCCGTCCGTCACCCGAGACATCGCGGTGGTCTGCAAGGCGGACATCCCTGTGGGCGACATGGTGGACTGCATCATGGCAAACGGCGGGCAGTACCTCAAGGATTGCGCAGTCTTTGACGTGTACACCGGCAGCCATGTGCTGGCGGGCATGAAGTCGGTTGCCTTCTCTCTGACCATGCGCTCGGATGAGCAGACCCTCACCGTCGAGCACGCCGAAGAGACGGTGTCGAAGGTGCTCAAGGCCCTGGCAGACAATTACGGCGCGGTCATCCGGTAAGACAAAAAATTTAAGCATTCTTAAAGATTTTTCGACCGTCCGGGACTTTACTTGACAATCTTTTCTGTTATAATAAGCACAAGTGCTTATTATATAAAATCCAAGTCGTTTTTCTCGCCCCTGAAGGGGCAACCGAAAAACATGACATATTATAGCAAGCCGCTTCGCGTCTATGCTATAATAAACACAGTAAGATTGAAAAGAGGAGGGTTTCACCATGGAAGACGCAACCCGTAAATTTACAGCGCTTGACAGCAAGGCCGAGATGAAGGAGATCCTCTCTTCGGTATATAACTCTCTGATGGTCAAGGGCTACAACCCTATCAACCAGATCGTGGGCTACATCCTCTCCGAGGACCCGACCTACATCACAAACTACAACAACGCCCGTACGCTCATCTGCCGCATCGACCGGGATGAGCTGATGCAGGAGCTGTTAAAGTGCTACCTGGACAAGTAAGCAAAAGACAAGCAAAAGGCACAGCCGGTCGGATCTGACCGCTGTGCCTTTCGTCTGTTGTAAGCTTTGGGATTCTCGCTCCGCCGGGTCACGGGGGAGAGGGGACCCCAGCCGCTGCGCTTCTCCCGGTTTCGTTTGCGCTGTTCCTTTTTGGAGAGCTTTTCAAAGGGAATGAATTTTTCCATGGATCACGGCTCCTTTCTATGTTCGTCACAGGAATAGACGTTTTTCCGGAATAATTGTTCCGGCGCGGGTCAGAGATATGAAACTGCTTGAAAAACGCAAAAAGAAAAAGAAACACAGCAACGCACTGACAACCTCGGCGGTGGCGGCGATGACGGCGGCGGGCGTGATGGTCGGCGGCGCGATGTCCTCGCCTGATGATACGATGAATGACAGCCCGGATGCCATTGTTCAGACCGTCAGCATTGCCCCGCAGGTTCAGGTGGACGCGGGGGGCAGCGACGGCGGCGCGGAGGAAGCGGTCGCCGTGGAGGAGGAGAAAAAGCGCGGCAAATATGCGAGCGTGCGAAAAGCCATGCGCGAGGCTCCCTTTGAAGTACGCATGCGACTTGCAATACCGCTCTGGATCGCGGGCAGTTTGATGGCTGCATTTTTGAGTACCCTCTGGATGAGCGCCCTGCCTCCGCTGGCAGCGGCTGCCCTGAGCTGGGTACTGACGGCGCTGATGGCGGTGCTGGTCTTTATTCTCGCGGTGAAGACCGTGTTTCCCGACCTGCCGCTCAAAAAGATCCTGAACAAACGCAGCATCCTCTGCATCGGCATCCTGTGCCTCGTCTGCGGCGTCCTGGACGCGGCCCTGCCGTTTTTCTGGGATGATTATACGAAGCTTTCAAAGCTCCTGCACGTGCTGGGCACAGCCGCCTGTACCGGCGTGCCGATCCTGTACTTTCTCCGCCGCCATAAGCGGGCGGAACCGCAGGAGACCATTGAGGCCGAGCCTGTGGAGCCGCCCTCGCCGCCCGAACCCACCATGGAGGAGAAGGAAGCCGCAGCGCGCGCCTTGGTCAAGGAGCTGGCCGACAGCGTTTCCCGCCGAAACTATTGACAAACGGAAAGATGGCCCTGCCGCTTGAGCAGGGCCATCTTTTTTGTGATTTGAACAGCAGCAGCGCCGAAATCATCGGACAGCGCAACCATGTATGCGTTCGCCGGGGAGCGGCGCAGGTATTCTGTTGAAGTATCAGATCCCGGTCACAAGAAAGCACACATACACCGTCGGGATCGAAAACAGCAGGCTGTCGGCCCGGTCGAACACGCCGCCGTGGCCGGGGATGAGATTGGAGAAATCCTTTACGCCGATCATGCGCTTGAGAAGAGACTCAGCCAGATCTCCGATCTGTCCCATCACACAGGCGAGAAACGCCGTCAGCAGGCACAGGCGCAGCGATACGGGCGTCGAGAGGCCAAGGATCCAGTACGCGGCGAGACCCGAGAGAACCGACGACAACAGGCCGCTTAATGCGCCCTCGACCGTTTTCTTCGGGCTGACCGCCGGGGCCAGCTTGTGCTTGCCGAAGCGCATGCCGCCGAAAAGGGCCGCGCTGTCACACACCCAGGTGGCAAGGCAGGCCGTCAGCAGCGTCTGCCACCAGATATCGCTCACGCTGATGACGAGGATGATGCCGAAGAGCACACAGGGATAGGTCATGCCCGCCAGCGTATACAGCGCGCCGATACCCGAAACCCGCTTATGGATCACGCCCGAGAACAGCGCCAGATACAGGCAGAAGATGAAGCACACCACATACAGAAACAGCCCCATATGCAGATACGCCAGCACCGCCTGTGCAACGAGATAGACGATCATGACCCAGAGCGTGCACCTTGCGTTGAGCTTTTCCACGTTCTTGCTGTATTCATAGGCACACAGACCGCCCGCCACGGCAAAATACAGGATGCGGGTGATGGCCCAGGGCATGCAGGCCGCCGTCACGGCAACCAGAATAACAGCGGATTTGACGCGATCCTTCAAGACGGCTTCCTCTCTTTCTCGCATGGGTATATCTCGTACATAAATTTAATATAGAATACCATAAACATAAGCGAAACACAACAGGTCAAAAAGCGTAAGCCGCTTCGATTTTCAAAATTTTGAATAAAAAGTGCTTCAATTTTTGTTGTACCGCGCAAAAGACTGTGGTATCATAGAAACACCGAATACAAAAATACTACAGGGGGAACGATACATGTTTACAGACAATAAAATCTGGCTGGCGCAGTCGGACAAGCGGCTGTTCCTGCTGCCGAACATGGCAAATCGCCACGGCCTGATCGCGGGCGCCACCGGCACCGGCAAGACCGTCACCATGAAAGTCATGGCCGAGTCCTTCTCCGAGATGGGCGTCCCGGTCTTCCTGGCCGATATCAAGGGCGACCTGACCGGCATGTGCAAGCCCGGCAAGGACAGCGCCGACATGCAGGCGAGGATCGAGCGCTTCGGTATCGACGGCTTTTCCTACCACGCCTATCCCACCCGCTTCTGGGACATCTTCGGCGAAGTGGGCCACCCTGTGCGCGTGACCGTGAGCTCCATGGGCCCTGTGCTCCTGGCGCGTCTGCTGGGCCTGACCGAGATTCAGACCGGCGTGTTGAACATCGTCTTCAAAGTTGCCGACGATAACGGCCTGCTGCTCCTGGACCTGAAGGACCTGCGCTCCATGCTCCAGTTCGTGGGCGAAAACCGCGCGGAGTTCACTGTAGAGTACGGCAACGTCTCCGCCGCCAGCATCGGCGCGATCCAGCGCGCCCTGCTCGCCTTCGAGCAGGAAGGCGGCGAGCTCTTTTTCGGCGAGCCGGAACTGGACATCAGCGACTGGATGGCCACTGACGTGTACGGCCGCGGCTATATCAACATCCTCTCCAGCCAGAAGCTCATACAGAGCCCCACGGTGTACGCCACCTTCCTGCTCTGGATGCTGACCGAGCTCTTCGAGCGCCTGCCCGAGGTGGGCGATCTTGAAAAGCCTAAGATGATTTTCTTCTTCGACGAAGCGCACCTGCTCTTTAACGGCATGCCCAAGGCCCTGCTGCAGAAGATCGTCCAGGTCGTCAAGCTCATCCGCTCCAAGGCTGTCGGCGTCTACTTCATCACCCAGAGCCCCAGCGATATCCCTGGCGACGTGCTGGCCCAGCTCTCCAACCGGGTTCAGCATGCGCTGCGCGCCTACACCCCGGACGAGCAGAAAGCTGTCCGCGCCGCCGCCAGAGCCTTCCGCGCCAACCCCGCCTTTAAGACCGAGGACGCCATCATGGAGCTCGGTGTCGGCGAGGCGCTGGTCAGCTTCCTCGATGAGGACGGCATCCCCAGCATCGTCGAGCGCGCCAGCATTCTCCCGCCCCAGAGCCTGATGGGCGCTGCCGGCGAGGAAGAGGTCAAGCGCCTCATTTACGGCGACGAGCTGGACGGCAAGTACCGCGAAGCTGTCGACCGCGAGTCCGCTTTTGAGATCCTCACCCGCGCCAATGCCGAACTCGAGAGGCAGAGGGCCGAGGCCGCCGCTGCCGCTGCCGAGGAAGCGGCCCGCGAAAAGGCCGAGCGCGAGGCCGAGAAGCAGCGTCTCAAGGAGGAGGCCGCCGCTGAGAAGCAGCGCCTCAAGGAAGAGCTCGCCGCGCAGAAGGCGGCCGAGAAGGCAGAGCTTGCCGCCCAGAAGGAGGCCGAGCGCGAGGCTGCCAAGAAGAAAAAGATCGCCCAGCAGGCGGTGACCACTGCCGCGTCCTCCGTGATGGGCGCGCTGTCCACCAACATCGTCAACGCTGCCACCGGCGGCAAGACCACCAGCGCCTCGACCATTGCCAAGCGCGCGGCCCGCAACGCCCTCAGCTCCGCCATGCGCAGCAGCACCGGTGCCATACTCCGCGGCCTGTTCGGAAACAAGAAATAAAAATCATCCGATATCAAAAAACCACCTTCCCCGGAAGGTGGTTTTTTGATGCTCATTTTTTCTTTTCCAGCAGCTTTTCCAGCGCCGGGATGTCCGGCACGATCCAGTCCGCGCCTGCCGCTTCGAGTTCTCCTTCGGCGGCATAGCCCCAGCCGACGCCGATGCAGGGCACGCCGCACTGCTTTGCGCCGAGTACATCGTATTTCGTGTCGCCGATCAGAACGGTTTGCGATGCGCCGACACCGAGGGCCTCCATCGCGCGGCGCAGGACGTCGGCCTTGGAGTCGTTGTTGCGGTCCGGACTGCTGCCGACGAGCGCGTCAAAAAGGGACAGCATGCCCTCACGCTCCAAAAGCTCCTCGGCCAGCACCTGCGGCTTGCTGGTCGCCACGCCAAGCATATACCCGGCATCCTTAAACCTCGCGAGCATCTCCGGGATCCCCGGAAAGACCCGGCACTCATAAAGCCCGATGGGCTTGTAACGTTCGCGAAAATCGGCGGTCGCCTGCACGGCGGTGTCCCGGTCAAAGCCGAAATGCTCCATGAACATATCCACCAGCGGCGGGCCCGCAAAGCAGCGCAGGCTTTCAAGCTCCGGGCTCAGCCCCAGCTTGTTCACGGCGTACTGCACGGATTTGGTGATGCCCTCCACCGTGTCGAAGAGTGTTCCGTCAAAATCAAACAGCAGACAGTCGATCATGTTCTTGCCCTCCAGTTTCGGAAATATCATAACGGCTTTTCCGCCGCGTGTCAATCCGGTGTTTCCCGCATACACTATGGTATGGAAGGGGGAAGAACCTTGGATCAGACATTCTTTCTCGCGGCAAACTCCGGGCAGGGCTTCTACTCGCTGTATGACGGCTTCCCGGGTGAACCGCATTTTTTGCATATCATCAAGGGCGGACCCGGCACCGGCAAGTCGGGCTTCATGAAGCGCATCCGCGCCGAGGCGCAGGCCCGGGGCCTCGACACCGTCAGTATCCCGTGCTCCGGCGACCCGGATTCCCTCGACGGTCTGCTTGTCCCGGCGCTGGGGCAGGCCTGGGTGGACGGCACCGCGCCGCATGTCCGGGAGCCGAAACTGTTCGGAACGGATGCAGATTATGTTAACCTCGGCAACTTCTGCCGCCTGCCGCTTGACGAACGGGATCGTGACCGCGCCATGGCGCTGAACCGTGAATACAAGGCCCGTTACGACGCGGCCTACCAGCACCTCGCCGCTGCGGCCGCGCTGGAGAAGGCGGAGGAACTGCACGATGCAGAAGCTTCGCAGGAGGAAGTACGGCGGGTGATTCAAATACTGGATACCCTGCCGGAGCGAAACGGCGGTGCATGCCGGAAAGAGCGGCGCTTCCTTTCGGCGATCTCGTGTCGGGGGATGCTGCACCTGTATGATACTGTAAACTCATTATGTAAACAAATTTATCATCTGCGCGGCCACGCGGTGCTCGAACAGGCGGCGGCGCAGGCGGAGAAGAAGACGGGACAGCTGATTCTCTGTCCGCGCCCGCTGCGGCCGGATCAGCTTGAGGCGGTACTTCTGCCGGAGCAGGGGATCGCTTTCCTGCGTGCGCCTGCCGCGTTCAAGGTGCCGCAGGGGGAGTGCCTGAAGAGCGAGCGGGCACTTGCCGCCGGGATTGAAGAACTGCGCGCGGCCAAGGCCCTGCACGACAAGCTCGAGGCAATCTGCAGGCCGTATATGGACTTTGACGCTCTGACGCGGTATACGGATGAAAATATCGAAAAAGTGTTTGCTTAAAGACTCAGGGACAAATGCCGCGGCATTTGTCCCTGTTTCATGTTCATTTCTTCTTGAAAACCCAGAGCTTCTGGATGAAGTAGCTGATGAAAAACAGCGCCGTCTCGACCAGAATCTTCACGAAGGTCGCAAAGCCGGGGGAGGAGATCTCCAGCGCCCTGACCAGCGCCGTCAGGCACACCATGGAAATGAGTGTCTGCGGGATACACAGGCAGTAGTATTTCAAAAACGCCTTGCCGTGTGCTGTCTTGTTTTGGAAAACAAAGCGGTCGTTCATGGTGAAATTGAAAAGAGAGGAGAGCACACGGGCGATGGCCTGGCCGGCTGCCGAGGCAGCCTCCGCCGCCATCGAGCCGAAAAGGATCGCGAACAGAAAACGATACAGTCCGTTATCCAGCAGGAAGGAGAGCACGGAGCTCACCAGATACCGAAAGCCGGAGCCGGTGATCAGGAAGCGCAGCATGACCTTCGTGATGCGCCAGGAGTCCTTCACCGCGTTATAATGGGAACTGTAGTCGTCGGGGTCGTAGACGGTGGCGATGGGCTGTTCGAGAAAGCCGATGCCGAGGCGCTTCATATACAGCAGCATATTGGTCTCGTACTCAAAGCGCTCGCCCTCAATGTCGCAGAAGGTCCCGAGATACCGGACCGGGATGGCGCGCAGGCCCGTCTGCGTGTCGGACAGCCGGATGCCGAACAGGATTTTGAAAAAGCGCGAGGTGGTTTTGTTGCCCGCCACCGAGCGCGGCGGAATACCAGGCAGACTGAAATCCCGGCAGCCGAGCACCACCTTTTCCTCGTTTTCCAGCATGCGCTGCCCGCAGGCGATGATGTCCTTTGTCAGATGCTGTCCGTCGCCGTCGATGGTGATGACGCCGCGCAGCGCGGGGAGTTTTTCCCGCACATAGCCGAAAGCGGTCTTGAGCGCGCGGCCTTTGCCCTTGTTGACCTCGTGCGTCAGCACCGTGCAGCCGGGCATCGCAGCGGCCTCGTCGAAGAAGTGCCGCCGCTCGTCTTTGCTTCCGTCATTGACGATGACAAGGTGCTGAAAGCCTTCCTGAAGAAGGCTTTCAATGACGTTTATAAACTTCTTGTCCGGGTCGAGGGACGGCAGAACGATCGCCATACACGCCCGGCAATCCAGGTTTAGTGACTGTTCCACGGAAATCCCTCCGTTAATTGACCTTGAAGGCGAGCGTGGTCGAGCCGTCGTCGTATACGATCACGCTCAGCGGGATGATGTCGGTAACCTCACCCTTGCCGTAGGTATAGGTGTCGGTCGTGGCGGTAACATTGCAGACATAACAGTTGTTCGCCAGGGGCAGCACACCGTTGAACTGGAAGTCGGTGAGCTTGAAGGACGAGGTATGCGCCCAGCTCAGGCCGTCCAGCGCATCCTGTGCGCGCTTGGCGATATCGGAGCCGGGGATGATATAGGGCTTGAGATTGTTGAGCGCAGTCAGACTGTCGGTCGCGCCGGAGCGGAAGAGCAGATACTTCTCGGTAAAGGGCTGCATCAGATTGACAAGACGCTGCTGGGTCTCGTCATCCACAGGCTTGATAAACTGGACGTCACCCCTGGTGGGATCGATGTTGACTATATTGCCGTCCTCGTCGCGGATCTCCGCCTGCACGTCGCCGACTACGTTGTCAAAACGGTAGGTAACCTTCGTTGGCAGCATGGGCAGATCGTAGTAATAATCCTCGTACACATCGTAGGGGATGCTGTCGGCCACAATGTATTCGCTGCCGAGCTGACGGCCGTTGAGGTAGACCGTATAGGTACTGGGAACGGTGATCTCAAAGGAATTGTAGAGATTGGAAAAGTCAAAACTGTCGGAGTAGAGCACCCAGGGCTTGAGGCCCCATTCGAGGATGCCCGGCAGGAAACGGCTGACCAGCGGCCAGGGCATTTCGTCCAGATTCACCTTGCCGCGGTAGTTGGAATCCTCAACGATAGACATGGTGCCGATCTCCCGGCCCGCGCTGCGCAGACTGTAGCTGAGCGTTCCGGCATCGCTTGCGCCGCTTTTGCGTACGGCGGTGATACCGTCACTGAGCCGCCCCTGTACGAAGGCTTTGATCTCCTCGTCGCTCTGCGTCTCATGCGGCATACTCTGCACGGCGCGCTCCATGCCGTCGTTCCATTTGTCGCGGTTGAGCGTTTCAAGATAGGCGTCCACGGCCTTCTGCGGGCGCGACAGCTCGTACTGCTCGGCATAGTCGTACACCCGTTCCAGCCACGTGTAGGCCGTCAGGGCAAGGAAAGCCGCGAACGCCAGCAGCAGCAGCGTATAAATAAATCTCCCGAACAGGCGCCTCCTGCGATTTCTTTTTCCGGCCATCTCTCTATCCTCTCTCTCCCGCCCAAAGGCAGATTATAAAACGCAATAAACTCAGTATAATTCAAGAAATATTGCTCGTATATCGTCGTTTCTCTCCCGGGCGATCACACGCATATTGCTGACGCTCTCCGTCTCGCCCTTGCCGCTCGCAAAGGTCGTGGCGACGGAGGTGATGTCCAGAATGTAATAGTTGTCGCCCAGGGCAAGCGCGCCGTTGAGCGTTGCCGACTCCACATTGATCGACGAGGTGTGGGCCCAATGCAGGCCGTCCAGCGCGTCGTGCATGCGGTTGTCAAGATCGGCCCCGAGCAGCAGATAGGGCTGCAGGCGCTGGTAACCGTAGGTCGGGTCCACAACGCCTGAGGTGTAGCGCAGGTAGCGATCCACAAAGCCCGCCGTGAACTGGGCAAGCCGTTCCAGCTTTTCAGGCGTGCAGGGCTTAATAAACTGGGAGTCATCCTTTGTGGAATCGACGACGAAAACCTCTCCCTCCTCATCGAGGATCACAGGATCGATGCTGCCGATGATATTGTCAAAGCGGTAGCGGATCTTGGTCGGCAGACCGTCGTAGCGCTCATAGTAGTTTTTCAGCACGTCAAAGGGGATGCCGGTCTCCACCACATGTTCGGCGCCGAGCTGCACGCCGTTGAGCAGAACGCGGTAGGTGCGGGGGATCACGATCTCTACCGAGCTGTAAAGACCGCCGAAGTCAAAGCTCTCGCTTTCCACATGCCAGGGGCGAATGCTCCAGGGGAGCAGGTTCCAGGGGAAGCGGGACATGTCGAAGGGCGGCTCGTAATCGTCCGTCTCCGCGATGGTGACGGTGCCGAACTCGTTGCCCTGACAGCGCAGGGCGTAGACCGCGCGGCCCTCACCGCCGCCGCTCTTGCGGGTGTAACTGATGCCGCTGGAAAGCATTTCGCGTACGTGCTCGGCCACTTCCTCGTCGGACTGGACCTCATGGGGCATGGCCTTGATCGTGTCCGCGATGCCCTCGTCCCAGAGGTTGCGGCTGAGATCGCTTACGTACGCGTCCATCGTGTGATTGGGGCGGGAGGCCTCGTACTCCTCGGCGTAGATCCAGACCTTGCCGAGACCGTAGTACACGCCGTAGCAAAGCAGTACCGCCCACAGGCCAAGGAAGAGCGTATAGAGGACTCTCCCCAAAAGCCGTTTCTTTTTTGCCATAGGTTGAATTCCTTACTTACTTAAACAAAAATGCATTGGGAAGGGGACGCGGGTTGCCGCCCTCGGCCGAGCAGCTGTTGACATAGCGCCCCTCATAGTACATGACCGTGGAGGAGCCGCCGTCCATGTTGCAGGCGTTGACCGCGCCGTAGCTCAAAAGCAGATCGACCATGTCCTGATAGGTCGCGCCGATGGAGTGCACCTGGCGGCCGTCGATGACCAGCATGATGATCGCGCCGTCCGCACGCTGGGCGATGGCGGTGCGGGGGTTGACGCTGGAGGTGAGGTATTCGGGATCGGTGGGCACGCCGTTGGAAATGAGGATGGGGCCGAAGGACACCGCATGGACGATGTCGTTTGCCAGGCAGTCCTCATAGGAGTAGAAGCCGACGTGCAGAATGCCGTTTTTGTCGAGACCGGCAAAGCCCTCGGTCACATCCATGTCGCGGTTGTAGCATACGCCGTCGATGATGGTCAGACCTTCGGGCATGCCGCCCAGGCCGCCGCCGCCGTCATCCTTGAAGCCGCCGGCGTTGATGCCGCCGATGGCGCCGTACTTCTGGCACATCTGCTCGAGAGTGAGGCCCACGCCGCCGTAGCTGTCGGGCATGCCGACAAAGACGCGCGTGGGGTCGAGGATCACCGTCATGTAGCCGAGATAGCCGTTGCCCTTGACCTCGGTGAAGATGATGCCGTCGCCGTCCTCATCCACCAGACCGTAAGGGTCGGAGCCGGCGTCATTGCTGGTGCCGCTGGCGCTGCCGATCTGGGTAACGGTGCGCTCCTGATTGACAGCGACCGTGATAAGGCTTTTATCGGTGGCAATGTCGGTCTCCATCTTCTTGTGGGTACGGATAGCGTTGAGCTCATCGGCCGTCATGAAGATCTGCGGCACAAAGCGGAAGCGCCTTGTCTCGTCCATCGTGCTGATGAACAGATCGCGCAGCGCGGGGGAGGGGCCCTTGAGGATGACCCATTCCAGTCCGAGCAGGCCGCAGCCCACTGCCAGCACGGTCACGATGATAAAGCCGGCAAGCCGATCCCAGAAGCGCCGGGCTTTGAGCTTGCGGCGAAGCTTCTTCTTTTTCTTGAGAGCCTTTTCCTGCTCGAAATCTATTTCGTTCATATTCGTTGTATTTTCCACTTCTGCACCTTCACTGTAAGTAATATGTCAAGTCATTTACATAACAACCCAAAGTACCAAAGTATTTTACCATAAGCATTACCTCCTGACAAGCGGATTTTGCTGGTTTTTGTAAATACAATGGAAATATTTTAAGGATATCCCTGTTCGCAGCAGAGAGTAAGACTGAATTACGACAAAAATGTTCCCGTGTTTCTCCTGCCTCACGGTCCCGGGGCGGCGTGAGATTTCCGGGCGTCACGCCGCCGGGGGCAGAAAAGCTGCCGCTTCACACGCCGGGGGAAGGGATGCGGCATATATGAAACCGCGATTTCTGCACAGGAAACAATTGAACAATCCTCACAGACATGCTATAATAACAAAACCGCAATTTTGGTGTGTCGAGGTGTGGTCTGTTGTCGAAGCCGCATGTGTTTTTCGGGGAGCGGGAATATCTGATGTGGGTTATCATCATGCTGGTGCTGGGGCTTACGGCGCTGGCGGCGTTTGTCTATCTGCTGACGCGCTTTCACAACTTTACGTTTATCCGCGCGCTGGGCGAAAAAAGCCGCCTGCTGTCCTGGCTCGCTGCGCTTTTGCCGCTGCTGCTCACGGGCGTGTTCTGGCTCCGCTTCAATGTGACGACGCTCTTTGTGGTGCTGCTGCACCTGATGGCGGCCTTCCTGCTGTGCGGCCTGGTGTTCTTCCTGCTCAGAAAGATCGGCAAATGCGGCATCTCTTACAACATTGAGGGTGCGGCCGCAATCGTGCTGACCGTCGTCTACCTCGGCGTCGGCTGGTATAACGGCCACCACGTTTCCCGGACCGATTACCGTTTTGAATCCGCAAAACCCCTCAAGCGCGACTACCGCATTGTGGAGATCGCGGACTCCCACTTCGGCATTACCCAGACCGGCGCGACCTTTGCCCGGGAAATGCAGCGCGTCCAGGCATTAAACCCCGACGCGGTGGTCATCGTGGGCGACTTCGTGGACGACGACAGCGACAAGGCAGACATGGTGGAGGCCTGCCAGGCGCTGGGCGATCTCGATACCCCCTTCGGCGTCTTCTTCGTCTACGGCAACCACGACAACGGCTACTACAAATACCGCAATTTTGACTCTGCCGAGCTTCGAAATGAGCTGGAGAAAAACGGCGTCACCATCCTTGCCGACGAGAGCGTCCTGCTGGATGACAGCCTGTACCTTGTCGGGCGGCGTGACCGTTCTGACCACAGCCGCTTGTCCATGGACGAGCTCATGGCGGGGCTCGACGGGACAAAATATTCCGTCGTGCTTGACCACCAGCCCAACGACTATGACGCCGAGGCCGCGGCGGGCGCCGACCTGGTGCTCTCCGGCCACACCCACGGCGGGCATATCTTCCCCGCAGGACAGATCGGCCGGCTCATGGGCGCAAACGACGCCGTCTACGGCGTGACGAAGCGCGGAAACACCAGCTTTGTGATCACCTCCGGCATTTCCGGCTGGGCGATCCCTTTCAAAACCGGCACCTTTTCCGAGATCGCGGTCATTGACATTATCAAGCCTTAAGGAGGAACTGCCTTGAAAATCAGAATGGAACAACTTAGTGCCCGCTCCTGGCGTGTGTACCTGAGCGGCAGGCTCGACCCGGACAGCGCGGACAATGCCCGCATGACCTTTGCAGCCATCCCCAATGACGCAGAAGTGATCACCGTGGACTGCGCGGCGCTCAACGATGTGACCCTTCGGGGCCTGCGTGAGCTGCTGATTGCCCGCCGGCGCTTCACCGCAGGCATCATGCGGCTTGTCAATGTGCGCCCCAAGGTCATGGGGACGCTGAAGGTCAGCGGTTTTCAGGACTATTTCGAGATCGGGGCGGCAGCGGATCCGGGCCCGGAGTACAAACGTCTGAGCTTCCGGGACTTTCTTGCCACCAAGCGCTATGCCATGGGTGACCGTATCGCGATGGTGAGCGAAGCGGGAGAACACACCTGGCGGGAGATCGACGCCTGCGCGGATGTGATCGCCTCCGACCTTGCCCGCCTCGGCGTGCGCAAGGGCAGCCATGTCGCCATCTGCGGCAGAAACTCCGTCAACTGGGTTTATACCTTCTATGCCGTGCAGAAGCTGGGCGCCGTCGCGGCGCTCATAAACCCAAGCCTCAAGGCCGCCGAGATCGCGTCAGTTGCCATGGGCGGGGACGCGGACTTCCTCTGCTACGGCGAGATCCTGGAGATGAAGGACGAGCGGGTGTTTCTGGAGAAGATTGAAGCCGCTTCCGGCGGGAGACTCACATGCTTTTATTCTATCCGCAGCACCCTGGACTTTCGTACCCGGCAGGCTGAGCATGTCAGTTATCCGCTGGCCCCTGTCCGGGCGGACGATCCCGCCCTCATGATCTTCACCTCCGGCTACACCGGCACGCCCAAGGGAGTGCTGCTGTCGTCCTACGGGGTGCTGAACGCATCCTACGGCAGCGCAGGGAATCAGCGGCTGACGGAGGCGGACAAGATCTGCCTCATCCTGCCGATGTTCCACATCTTCGGCCTGGTCGCGGGGCTCCTTGCCGGTGCCTGTGCCGATGCGACATTGTATCTTCCCAGGGACATCCGCACCGATACGATCCTGGACCTTATCAGCCGAGAGCAGTGCACGGTCTTCCACTCGGTGCCGTCGATGCTCCTGGCACTCATCAACAACAAGAGCTTTACGCCCGAGAAACTGAAAAGCCTGCGCTGCACCATCATCTCCGCCGCGGCGGCCACCCGCGCCCAGATGGAGCGCTTCCAGGCCGCCATGCCCAATAACCATTTCCTCTCTTCCTACGGCCTGAGCGAGATGGCGCCTGTCAGCATCACGGAGTATGAGGACACGGACGAGCATGTCATGTTCACCGTCGGCAAGCCCTGGCCCGATATCCGCCTCAAGATCGTCAACCGCGACACCGGAGAGGCGTGTCCCGTCGGCACGGACGGCGAGATCCTGGTGCAGGGCTACAGCCTCATGGGCGGCTATTACCGCATCGGGCTTGACGATCAGGCCATCGACGCGGAAGGCTGGCTGCACACCGGAGACCGCGGCTTTCTGGATGAGGAAGGCTATCTGCGCCTGCTGGGCCGGTACAAGGAGCTCATCCTGCGCGGCGGCGAGAACGTGATGCCCGGCGAGATCGAGTATGCGCTCACCGAACTCGACACGGTTTCAAACGCCAAGGTCATCGGCGTGCCGAGCGAGTTTTTCGGCGAGGAGGTCTGCGCCTGCGTGGTCTGCGCTCCCGGAAAAGCATTTGACGAAGACACCGCCCGCGCCGCGCTCTCGGCCCGCCTTGCCCGCTACAAGGTGCCGTCTTTCTTCCTCGTGTATGAAGAGCTGCCTCTTCTCAGCACCGGAAAGGTCGACATCGCCGCGCTTAAAAAAGACGCGGTGGAGAGAATAAAAAAGATACAGAAATGATATATGAGGGACGCCCGTGCGGGCGTCCCTCACATGCTGTCAAAAACCACATAGCAAAGTACGACAACTGAGCCGCAGGGGAGCTCGAGGGGGCAAGGCCCGCCTCGAGTACAATAAACCGCCGTCTGAAAAGACTTGAATATCAAGGCTTTTCAGATAACAGCATTTTGCCTCAAGCAAAATGCTCGGCGGCGAAGCGCAGACAAATAAGTCATGACAATGACTTTTTTGACAAGCTGAGGGACGCCCATGCGGGCGTCCCTTGTTTGTTATCCGTTATGCTGTTTATCTTCCTTAAGCCTCTTGCGCACATAGGCGAACGCAGCGTCCTCGCCCTCATCCTTGAGTACGCGCAGCATTTCCTGCAGCTCCGCACCGGTCTCGGGGTGGATCATGATGACGCCTTTTGAGTTTACATAATATTCATACGGAGAGGCGTTCGTGTACTTTTCGCCGAGGTAGATCTGACTTGCCGCAATGCGGTCGCAGAACATCTCTGCAACGAAGCGCAGCGGCATTTTGTTGCCGCCGAAGCCCACGCTGCCGTCGGGGTTGATGACGTAATCGACCCAGTATTCCAGATGGTGGCGATTGCGGCCTTTGTGGTGCAGCCAGGCAAGTGACACGCCGGTGGCTTTGCGCTCGGCGTCGTTGGGACTGCGGCTGCCCTGGTAATACTTCGCGCCGGTGATGAACTCCGCCGGGGAATACTTGCTCAGATCGTGCATAAGTCCCTGGGAATACAGGCCGAGACGGAAGCAGTATTTGCACACCAGATTGCGGTGACGGGTGATGGTTTCAAAATGGGCGATAGGATGCACAGGCACGCCTCCAATGCGGAATGATTCTGCATTATATCAGAATACTTCCCGGATTGCAAATTGATACGGAATCGTTTAATATAGATGTAAAAAGAGGTGAGGGGAATGAAAAAACTGCTGTCGTGCGCGCTGGTGCTTGCGCTGCTGTGCGTGCTGCTCCCGTGCGCTGCCCATGGGGAGGACGGCTGTACACTGCTTGTGGCGACGGATCCGCACTTTATTGCGCCGAGCCTTACAGATCACGGCCCGCATTTCACCGCTCTCACCGAAAATTCCGACGGCAAGCTCATGAAATACAGCGAGGAGATCATGGATGCTTTTCTCGCGGAGGCCATTGCGCAAAAGCCCGAGGCGCTTTTGCTGACCGGTGACCTCACCTTCAACGGCGCACTTTTAAGCCATTCGGCCCTGGCGGCAAAGCTCCATGACGCCGAGGCCGCCGGAGTGCGGATTTATGTCCTGACCGGAAACCACGATCTGGATAACCCCAACGCCGCGCTTTTCTCCGGCGCGGAGTTTCAGCGCGTCCCCTTCGCGGAGAGTGCGGATTTCCGCCGTATCTACGCCGACTTCGGTTTTGACGAGGCCCTGAGCATCGACACGGATTCCCTCAGCTATGTGGTCGATCTCAACGACGATACCCGCCTTCTGATGCTCGACTGCAACACCCGGCATGACCCCTGCGGCATCTCGGACAGGAGCCTCGAGTGGGTCGAACAACAGCTCAAGGCCGCCCGGGACGCAGGACTTCATGTGCTCGCGGCGGGCCATCAGAACCTCTTCCAGCTCACCGTTTTCCGCGCGGGATATGTGATCGACAAGGCCGACCGGCTTGCCGATCTGCTGAGGCAGTACGGCGTGACGCTGTACCTGAGCGGGCACCTGCACTGCCAGCACTGGAAGACCGAGGACGGCCTCACCGAGATCGCGACCTCGGCCCTCGCTGTTTCGCCGTGCCAGTATGGGGTTTTGACGGTTTCGGGGGATAAACTGCGCTATCAGACAAAGGAGACGGATGTCTCCGCCTGGGCAAAGGAGCAGGGGAGGACGGAGCCGGAGCTGCTGGACTTCCCGACCTACGCGGCAGGCTTCTTTGACGGCCGCAATCGCGCGAACACCGCCGAGACCCTGTCTCTCTTCAGCTTTACGCCGGAAGAAATCGAACGTATGACCGAATACATCGTCAGGCTCAACCGTGCTTACTTCTCGGGCGACATGCGCGCTGCCGCATCCTTTGACCCGGATGGTGAGATCACTGCCCTCTTTGACCGCACTGCCAATCTCTACACCGCCTACCTCGCTTCCGTCCGCCCGGACTGCGGCACAGACTTTCGCGTGTGGGGCAATGAATAAAATTGGTAAACGATATTACGTTAAAAATATTATGTTAATCTCATGAGGAGAATGCACACATGGAAGATATTCTTGTCAGAGCCTATACGGAAGAAGACCTGCCCGCCATGGCGGCGATCTGGAATGAGGTTGTGGAGGATGGGATCGCTTTCCCGCAGGAGGAGTGCCTGAGCCTTGACGAGGCCCGCGCTTTTTTCGCCTCCCAGACCCGCAGCGCCGTGGCTGTGCGCCAGAGCGACGGGAAGGTGCTCGGCCTGTATATCCTGCACCCCAACAACGTGGGTCGCTGCGGGCATATCTGCAACGCAAGCTATGCCGTGTCCGCTGAGAGCCGGGGCCTGCGCATCGGTGAAAAACTGGTGCGGGACTGCATCGAATCCGCGCCTGCGTTCGGCTATCGGGTCCTGCAGTTCAATGCCGTTGTCGCCACCAACGCCCGCGCCCGCAGGCTCTATGAAAAGCTCGGCTTTACCCAGCTCGGCGTGATCCCCGGCGGTTTTCGCATGAAAGACGGACACTACGAGGACATCTGCCCCTACTACATCGAACTGCAATTCTGTTAACTCAATTAAGTTAATGATATTATGTAAAATAAAACAAGAGGTGAGCGTATGGACTTAAAGCTTCTGGCAAACGCCTTGGCGAAATTTGCCCTCGGTCTGCTCCTGGTGGCGGTGCTCCTCTTTATCCCTGCGGGGACTGTGCACTTCTGGAATGCATGGGCGCTGATCTGCGCGCTGTTTATCCCCATGTTTATCGCGGGACTGCTTATGTTTTTCAAGGCGCCGGAGCTTCTGCGCCGCAGGCTGAATGCAAAGGAAAAGCAAGCACAGCAGAAGGGCGTTATTGCATGGAGCGGGCTGATGTTTGTTGCTGCTTTTGTGCTGGCGGGCCTCGGCTGTCGCTTCGGATGGTACATGCTGCCGCGCTGGGTATGCTTGGCATTTGCCGGCATTTTTCTGCTTGGCTACACTCTTTTCGGCGAGGTCCTGCGGGAAAACGAGTATCTTTCCCGCACTGTGGAAGTGCAGGAGGGGCAGCGTGTAGTGGACAAGGGTCTGTATGGGATCGTGCGCCATCCCATGTATTCGGCGACGCTGGTGATGTTCTTGGCTATGCCCGTGATCCTCGGGTCGGTCTTTTCCTTTGTGATCATGCTGGGCTACATACCGATCATTGTTGCGCGCATTCGCGGGGAGGAAGCGCTGCTGGAACAGGAGCTGGAGGGCTATCGGGAATATGAGCGGAAGGTCAGGTATCGCCTGATCCCGCATATCTGGTGAGAGGAGAGAACAAAATGAAGCTGTTTGGAAAGAGAAGAGAAGTCGAGCCGGAGACCACAGCCTTTGATCCGGCACTGTATGAGCCTGTGATCCGCTCGAGCATCTGCACGGGGGAGAAAGTGGCCTGCATGCGGGAGAAAAGCACCGGCAAGCTGCAGGAGCTGATGCTCATCCGCTCGGATGAGGATCTCGCTGCCTTCTGCCGCCGCTATCGGGTAAAAGCTGAAGATGTGAAGACGGTCTATTGATTTACATAACATAGATAACATAAAGCAAAATACAGAAAACAGTAGACATAATATTATTTACAGAATATAATAAACGTAATTAAATAAACATAAAACGATATACATAATGAAAGGAACGCCATGGAACAGAACAACAAGCCGCCGAAGCAGTACAGCGGAACAAAGGGGCTGAGCCTTGCCATCGTCATCGGCGTGGCTATCGGAACGGTATTTGGCAAGCTTATGGACAACATGAACACAGGGCTCATGCTCGGCCTTGTGATCGGCGTGGCCGGCTGGGTACTGCTCTTCAACCGTAGGCAGAAAACGGATGTGGAAGCAGACGACCGGCAGGAAACCGAAACAGGCAAGCAGGAAAACGAGTCTAAAGAATAGAAAGAATCCCCTTCGGAACGATGATGAACCGAAGGGGATTTTGATAATTTGATACAATAAATGGATTCAGGGAGTATATACAACGTTCATGTCCACCACGCCCTTGATACCGGTGACCACGCCGCAGTCGGTAAACTGCCACATGTCGTAAGCATAGGGAAAGTCCGGCAGGCGGTTATAGCGCGTGTAGCTTGCAAGCCAGACGGGATTTGCCTCCAGCGTGTGGAAGGCTACATGGTTCTTCAGGTAGTTCTGCCCTGAGTAGACCCCCACCTCATAGCCGCCGTCCCGGATCGTGCGGCAGAAGGCGGTGATGATTTCATATCGCCGCACCTTGTGAAGCTTGTCTGCGCGGCCGCCGGGGTACTCGCCCGACTGCTCGGTATCAAAGTAGACCGGCAGATCAAGGGGGAATCCGTTTAACTGCGTGAGCACGAGGCTTGCCTCTTCCTGGGCCTCGTTGGCGTTGACGGCGGTGGAATAAATATACACGCCGACCTTAAGACCGGCGGCCTTTGCCCCGCGCAGATTCTGCTCAAAGCAGGTGTCGACGTGCAGAAGGCCCGTCTCCCAGCCGCGGTAACCCAGCCGTATGATTGCAAAGTCCACCCCCTGGGCGCGCACGGCGTTCCAGTTGATGCCCTGGTTGTGGTAGGAGACATCGATGCCGAGGGCGGAGGCGTGCTGCCCGTCGATGTTGAAATAGTGGAGTTTGCCGTCAATGAGGTGCAGGCCCGTGAGCAGGTTGCCGTTTTCCAGCAGATAGTATTCGCTGCCCCCAAAGCGCTTGAAGCCCCAGGGCGGTTCCGGCGTCGGCTCCGGCGTCGGGGTGGGGATCGGCCGCGGCGTGGGAAAGACCGTCGGCTCCGGCGTCGGCACGAAGTAGGGGTCCGGCGTCTGCGCGGCGATCTGTTCCGGTGTGAGCTCGGATGCGCGAACCTCGTGCATGAACTGTAAGGAGCGGATGATGGAGTACAGCGACAGCAGCATGATCAGCACGCAGGCCGAAATGAGCGCGATCAGAAACACCCGGTTTCCCAGAAGCTGCTTTGCGATCCCGGCGATGCTTACCTTATTCTCTTTGCTTTTCCTTCTGCGCATGGGCTTTCCGTCCTTCAGGCTTGATGCTTTATAATGATCATCACATGGCGAAATCAATCAGGAATTTGATTGATTTCGCCGCCAAACGACAAGTTTGGCGGCGAATGTTTTTTGAATCATTCGCGCGATGCTCATTGCAATGAATATATGGCGCCGCAGCAAGGCTGCTGCGCTGAGCAGCGAAGCTGCCGGCGGAACGCCTTACGGCGTTTCGCCATCATATAATCATTATCATACTAATGTCGAATCGAAAAAATGTCAATTCCCGATTTTACTTCGGCCGCCGGCATTCCGACAAGAAAACAGTATCATATCCTGCGCGTTTATGATATAATCAATCATTACCAACATTACCAAAAACCATCCGGACACATGGAGGCTCACGATATGAAAACTCTGATCTGCTATTTCAGCGCCGAAAACGGCACCACCGCAAAGGCGGCAAAGGATGCGGCCGGGGCGCTGGGCGTTGATCTCTTTGAAATCACGCCCGAGCAGCCCTATACCGCCGCGGACCT
>JBGUQD010000153.1:0-12533 GCA_045130755.1 Candidatus Limivicinus sp.
AAGTACGTTGAAGATGCCGCCGTAGACGCTCACCAGGGGGACCATCAGTACCTGGAAGGGAATGACCATCGAGGCGATCATCAGTGAGAAGATCAGCGTGCAGAATTTCCAGCGGCCGTTTCTCACGATGACGAAAGCCATCATGGAGGAGACAAGGATCGTCAGTACCGTAGCCGAGCAGGTGATGATAAAGGAGTTGGTAAACACTGTCCAGAACTTCATCTTCTTCATGGCTTCGGGGAAGTTTTTCAGTGTAAAACCGTGGGCGCCGACCAGCGCGAGCGGGTTGGAGACGATATCGGCCTTACTCTTGAAAACATTGATAATGACCATGAAGAAGGGGAAGACGAAGCAGAAGAACATCAGGAGCAGGAAAATCCACATGAGGGCGTGCGAGATTTTTTGCCGGCGCGCGGCTTTTTCGTTGTCGGCAATATCGGTCATCATGCTTCAACCTCTCCTTTCTTACCAACCATGACCTGGGTGACGCCGACAATGGCGCAGACCAGGAACAGAATGACAGCCTCAGCCTGACCGAGGCCGTAGTTCTTGTAAGTAAACGCCTGGTTGTACACGTGCATGGCCGCCATGACGGAGGAGCCGAAGGGTTCGCCTTTGGTCAGGGACAGGTTCACGTCGTAAACCACGAAGCAGCGGGTAATGCTCAGGAAGATGCACTGTACGAAGGAGGAGCGCATCAGGGGAACGGTCACGTTCCACATTGCCTGGGAGGGCGTGCAGCCGTCGATCATGGCGGCTTCCTTCACATCGTTGGAAACGCTCATGAAGCCGGCCACATAGATGAGCATCATGTAGCCCGCGTACTGCCACACCGACACCAGGATCAGGCAGAACATGGCCCCGTTCGGCGAGGACAGCAGCGACACGGCGCCGGCGTTTCCGAGAGCTTTGCCGATGGCGACAAAAGCGCGGTTGAAGACGAACTGCCAAACATAGCCGAGAACGATGCCGCCGATGAGGTTCGGCACGAAGAATCCGGCGCGGAAGAAGTTCTGTCCCTTGACGCCGCTGGTCAGAAGATACGCCAGCAGGAAGGCGACAATGTTGATCAGGATAACGGCGAAGATGGAGTAAATCACAGTACGGCCCATGGCCTGCCAGTAGGTCGTATCCTTAAAGGCGTCCGCAAAATTCTGCAGACCCACAAAGGGCTTGGAAACGCTGACGCCGTCCCAGCTGGTGAAGGTCAGATACAGGCCATAGAGAAACGGCACAATCACGACCGCCAGGAACAGCACGGTTCCCGGGCCGGCAAACATGAGGTACTGCTTTACTTTATACGATAAAGAATCTTGCTTCATAAAGCCTCTCTTTCCTTATTCGCATTTAGCGGTATGAGGAAGCCGGGCACCGGAAGCACCGATGCCCGGTTCGATTTTGTATGAGCTTAGTGAGCGCCGACTTCGGCGGTGGCCCAGTAAGCGGTGATCTCGTCAGCCAGACCGGCGCGATCGATCTGGTCGCCCAGATACTTCTGGAAGGAGATGCCGACCTTGGCGTAGTGGTCGTCGGGCAGATAGTTGTAGTTTCCGGTCATGGCGCCGGTATCAGCATAGCTCTTGACAGAGGCACCGAGAGGATCGGAGACAGGCAGGGTAATGTTGGCAAAAGCGGGGACGAGAGCGCAGGTTTCAACCAGGAACGCCTGACCGTCTTCCTCAAAGACGAGCCAGTTGAGGAAGTCCTTCGCAGCCTGCTGCTGCTCCTCAGAAACAGTGTTGTCGATGAAGAAGTACTTCGAGCCGCCGCCGACGAGCTTTTCGTTGTAGCCCTCAAGAGCGCTCGGAACAGGCATCATGCCCATGTTCTCGGCAGGATCAAAGTCCTTGATGTCGGACCAGTCCCAGTTGCCGCCGTACTTGAAGGCGATCTTGCCCTGGGCCAGGTTCATCTCGGTATCCTCACGGACAGCGGACAGGGGCGCGGCCTTCATCCAGTTGTTGGCCTTAAAGACGTCAAAGGTGTCCATCATGGCGTTGAACACGGGATCCTCAGCCAGCTTCACAGAGCCGTCCTTGATGCCGGCGATGAAAGCGTCGGGATCGTCATGCATCTCGTAGACGGAGGCGAAGAAGTGCGCGGCGAGGGACCAGTCCTCTTTCTGGAGGCCGGTGGGGGTTTCCATGCCGCCGGCGATCAGCTTGTCGATGAGGGCCTGGAAATCAGCGGTGGTCTTGATGGCGGCGGGATCAAAGGCTTCGCCGGTGGCAGCCTCGATGGCGTCAGCATTGTACAGGACGCCGCGGGCCTCCACGGAGACGGGGAAGCCGAGGACCTTGCCGTCAACGGAGATAGCCTGTGTGGTCTCGGCGACCCAGGGCTCGCCGCTCAGGTCGATGGCGTGGTCAGGGCCGAGGGAGTAGATGTCCTTCGCGTCAACCATGGAGAGGACATAGGGATCCTTGGAGGCGTACTTGGTGGACATGTGCGCCGCAACCGTGTCGCTGGAGTAGTAGACCTCTACCTCAACGTTCTTGTGGGTATCCATGTACTCTTCTGCCATCTCTTCCATCTGGCTCTGAATTTCCATCTTGGAGTTGAAGATGGTGAGGGTGACTTTGTCTGCTGCGTAAGCAGTGCCGGACAGGGAAAGTGCCATGACCATGGCAAGCATGAGAATCAGTGCAATTGCTCTTTTCATTTTTTACTTCCTTTCCTGTTGTTATTATCGATTATGTGCCCCGCCCATTTATGTGTTGTCCGACTGGCCTGAACGACCGCATTCAACATTTCATGAAACGTTACACATCTTCTCAATAAAAAGATATCATAGCGCGGCAGGCATGTCAAAGCATTTTGCTGCTTCCATATTTTTTTTGTGAAGCTGCAACAATTTCAAAGCGCGAAATTCAACATTTTGAACAAAGTATGAATGCTCTGTATCAGAAGCGTCGAAAGGAAATAAAAAAGGCTTTTCAATTGGGATTTGCGTTGTTATAATCATGGTCAGACAGAGTAAAGGGTGTGTGTACACAATGAAGAAAACGGACAGTCCCACCATGAAGGATGTGGCCAGAGAGGCCGGCGTCGCTCTGGGCACCGTGTCCAAGGTCATCAATGGCATCCCCGTGGGAGAGAGCTATCGCCAACGTGTGGAGGACGCGATAGAGAAGCTGGACTATCGCGTCAACAGTTATGCCCGCGGTCTGAAGACCAACAAGACCAACTGCGTGGCGCTGCTGATGCCGTCGCTGTATCACCCCTTCTTTGCCATCCTGACGGATGAGCTCACCGCCTGCCTGATGCGGCACGGCTACCGCAGCTTGCTGATGATCACCAATTACGATCCCGAGGCGGAAAAAAAGTGTCTGCTCCTCGGGCATGAGAACAAGGTGGACGGTGTGATCGCGCTCACCTACAGCCCGGACCTTAGGCCTGACGATTCAACGCCCATGGTGACGATCGACCGCCACTGCGGCGACAGCATCCCCTGCGTCTCTTCGGACAACTTCCGCGGCGGGGAGATGGCCGTGGAAAAGCTCGCGGAGCTCGGATGCAGGCGGCTGCTGTTCATGGGGGTGACGTCCGGCATTCCCGGCGAGGTGGATAAGCGCGGAGAAGGTTTTGAGGCCGCATGCCGTCAGCTGCATACAGACTATGAGCGAATAATCCTGAACGATGAAGATACCGAAGCGCCCTTCTACGCCTTTTTGTCAGAACACCTTCACGACAGGAAACTGGACTTCGATGGCATTTTCTGCAATACTGACAATCTCGCCTGTCGGGTGATTGTCTTTCTTACCGAGCACGGCGTGCGTGTCCCGCAGGACGTTCAGATCATCGGATACGACGGGCTGGCCGACTATGCGACCGGGCGCTATCCCTGTTCGACGATCGTACAGCCGATCCCCCGAATGGCGGAGGAGGCGGTAAAGCTACTTCTTAACGCCGATAACATTCCAAATCCGGTGAATATCTGCTTACCGGTTCAATATGCCTGCGGCGGTACGACTTTGGAAGAGAGCACCGTTCAGTCTATACAGAAAAACTGAAAGAAAGGAACACGGTATTATGGCAAGCGGAAGAATGGAGTTTCATGCCCAGAGCATCATGCAGCACGCGAACTTTGCCTATGTCCTGCCCAATGACGTTGAGATGGCAGAGGTCAGAGATCCCCGGCACTATGAGCGCCCGACGAAATCCCTGATCCTGCTGCATGGCCTGACGGGGACAGACACCGACTGGCTTTTCGGCGGTGTCGCGCAGGAGATGGCTATCCAATATAATCTTGCCGTTTTTATGCCCACGGCAGGCAATTTCTTTTACCTGGACCGGGGTTACCGCGGCGGCAACTGGGGAACCTTCGTGGGTGAGGAGTTCCCGGACTACGTGCAAAAGGTGTTCGGCTTCTGCGCAAAACGCGAGGACACGTTCATCGGGGGACTCTCCATGGGTGGGTACGGCGCGCTGCATACGGCGCTGGGGTGGCCGGAGCGGTTTTCGGCCTGCATCGCGTTATCCTCCGCGCTGCGCATCCACGCCCTTGCCGCCGGCAGGCAGGACGGTGTAATGCCGCCGGCGATGTTCCGGGATGTGTTTGGCGACCCCGCTTCTCTGCTCGACTCAGACCGAAACCCGGAATACCAGTACAGCGCGCTGTGCGCGATGGGGAAGGACATTCCATCTATCTATCTCGCCATCGGCACCGAAGACAGTTTATACGGCGCCAATCAGGAATTTCGCCGCTTTCTTGAAGCGCAAGGGGCAGACTTCTGCTATGAGGAGGGCCCCGGCGGCCACAACTGGACCTTCTGGAACCGATATATCGACCGGGGCCTCGGTTGGGTGCTCCGCCCATGAAGAAAAAACGCCATTCCAATTAATGGAGTGGCGAAAGAAAACGCGGAGATTAAAAAGAGAGGATTGCTCGTCCAATACAGACCAGCCCCTCGGAGACAACTCCTACAGACTACCGCAATCCTCTTTGAACAATATATCACAGCACAAAAGGCAATGCCGTTAAAGGCCGTTTCCTGCGCTTCTGAGGTGGACTTGTCTTTGACCATGCAGAGCTGTGCCGTGTGCCAAAAGCAGAGCGGAACAGCTTGCATTTTCTGTTTAGCTTTCTGCTTAGGCCTTTTTCAAAAGCAGTATCTTTTTTTACGCGAAAAACCGCTATCCCACTTATATCAACGACTCTGTTGCATTAGGTTTTCAGCATTTTACATGCTTCCAATAATTATGATCTCTCCAACTCCGCCTCGTCAGAAGAGCTTAACTCCCTTCCGTTTCCGCGGATTGTGACAGCGTACAGCAATGTGCGGGCAATGTGTGATGATCAAGGCCTGTTAAAGCCATATCAGCACGGGAATCATAATAGAATTGCCGTACTTTTCTTTTTATGCTATGATGAACGCACGGACAAGGTTGAGGGCCTTCCATGGATGTCGGGTGACAATTGGGGCAATCAGGCCGATCAAATGCAGTTTGCTTTAAACTTTTAATTGCTTTATCAGGAGAAAAGAAATGTTGAATGATTTGGCAGAGCAGTATTTCCATGAAAGAAGCGTGGACAAAAGAAGGGCGATCTTAAAAGGCCTCGTTTTCAAGTGCGAATTTTGTTCAAAAGAATTTTTTGAGAAAGCATTTAAAAAAGAGCGAAAACTGGATTTGAAACTAATGGCACTGAGAGGTTATGCCTGTTTTGCCGCCGAAAACGAGGTAGAACAGTTTGTTGAGATTATCATGCGTTCTCTTATAAAAGTGCCTGAAACCACTCCGTACGCATACAACCTATTTGAAGATATGATGGGCAAATATCTGCTGCCTTATCTGGTGAAAACATATCAGTATCCCTGCTTTATTCAATTGAGTGAACAGGTCGAAAAACAATACGATGCCATGCCCGAAGTCTTCAAACACATCTACAGTTACGATGAGTTTGGAAATGTATATCGCATTCGTGAGCCCGAAGAAGTAATAAGATCAATAGATGCGTTTATCCGAGAAAAATGGGGAGATCAGCAGCTTCCGAAAAACATACAGAGCTTCTAAGCATTCCAGTGAAAGAGGAAACCGGCAACATGAAAAATGAAGCTGATCCTGTTCGGGTCTGTGAGGAATGCGGAAGCGCTTTCCTGCGGTCGTCTTCAAAAATGCGTGATTTGTGCCCGGAATGTGCCCATATCCTCTATGGCTATCCGAACTGCCGGCATGTGTTCGTACAGGGAAAATGCACCAAATGTCTGTGGGACGGCAGCCGCAGTCCCTATGTTCTTTCACTTTTTGAAGATTTATGAAGCCGCAATCATCCCCCTTGCAAGCGGAAAGCGAAGGTATTATAATACATATACTTATACTTATTACAAAGAGGTGAATACTATGAAATGTCCGAAATGTCACGCCGAGATCCCCGATGACGCGCGTTTCTGCACGGAGTGCGGGGCAAATCTCCAGCCTGTGAGACAGCAGCGCGTTCAAGTGGCCACTGCGGGCGCAGACACCGCGTTCGCTTTTGGTCAGGCTGCGCGCCAAGCGAGACTCGAAGCCTATGTCGACCCGAACAAGATCATCAGCAGCCGGGCCTATAACGCCGTTCTGATCGGCGTGCTTGTCTGGGGCTTTTTAATCAATGTGATCCTTTGCACGTTTGCGGGCAATGTGGTCAACTCCATCAATCCGATCGCCTTTCTCGTAGGATATCTCGTCCTTGTATTCGGCGGGATCATGCTCACGAACAGATCTCATAACCCTGCGCTCAGCTTCCTGGGCTACAACATGGTCGTCGTCCCCTTCGGCCTTGTACTCTCCGTCGTCGTGCAGGAATTCGGCGGCATGGATTCCCGTGTCGTGCGCGACGCCCTGGCGTACACCTTTGTGATCACGCTGGCCATGCTGGGCCTTGAACTGATGTTCCCCACTTTCTTTGAAAAGCTGGGAATGGCCCTGCTGGGGCTTCTGATCGGCCTGATCGTCTGCGAAGTCGTGCTGGCCCTCATGCACGTGCAGCAGACTGCCATCGACTGGGTCGCCGCCGGCATCTTCAGCCTGTACATTGCCTACGACATCCACCGCTCCCAGCAGTTCCCGAAGACGGTGGACAACGCAATCGACAGCGCGCTGGATATCTATCTGGATATTGCGAACCTGTTTATCCGCCTTCTGCGCATCTTCGGCAGCAAGAAAAGAGATTGATCCCCCTTTTCCGCATTTTAGAAAGCAGCGAGCCCCGGTGGTCTTTCGGCCGCCGGGGCTTGCTTTTTTATTCGTTCCTTCAGCGTTTCAAATACGCCGAAGAAACCGGGAAATTGAAATACGTGTCGGGGTATGGCTCGTCTGCAAGGGAGAAGTGCCACCACTCGCAGTCGATGGGCCGGAAGCCGTTTCGAACCATCACCTTTTGCAGGAGCATGCGGTTTTCAAACTGCTCGTCCGTAACGCCCCGGTAATCGGGGTGGGATGCCTCACTGAACAGATCGAAGGGGCTGCCCATGTCGAGTTCCTTCCCCGTCTGCATGTCCAGCAGCGTCAGATCCACCGCGCTGCCGCGACTGTGGCTGGACTGGCTGGCGATATAGCCCTTGGCAAAGAGTTCCTGTTTTTCAAGCGTCGGATAGAAATAGGGCTTCATGCGGATATCCTGATCCTCAATGCCCCAGAGGACAAAGTGCCTGACCGCACAGACCGGCCGATAGGCGTCGAACACCTTGAGACGGCAGCCCTGCACGATCATCTCGCTGCTGACGGACTTGAGCGCCCGCGCGGCCTCGATGGTGAGCAGGGCGCAGGGTTCCTCGTACCCGTCGATGCGCTCCCCGATAAAATTGTAGGTGGAATAATAGCGGATCTCCTGCACAATATGCGGCACATAGTCCGCCAGCAGCACAAAGCCAGAGGGATCCAACGCCGCATCGTTGCTCAAAACCTTTTTCACAGTTTTCTTCACTCCCATCGCGCGGACTCCCGAGCCCGGGAAACCCGCTCCTGTCAGCCCGCGGCAGCGCCCGCCGGCGGGCGGGCATCCTTTTTTTCTCTGGCTCGCGTCCGGGACTTTCAGAATCGTTCCATCCCTGCCGCGCAGAATTATACCGCAGAATCCGCCGCTTTGTAAAGAGATGGAGAATTGACATTTTCCCTTTGACAGTGTATAAAAAAGCCGTTACAATAGAAGCACCAATATATAGAATCTGGAGGGATACAGATTGTCTGAAGCTTTGAAAATCATTCAGGATCCGACCCTGACCTATAAGCAGGAGCTGCTGGCCCTGGCGAGACTCGGCGAGAGCACCGACGATTCCCTGCGCTATTCCGATGAATACTACGAGGCCAAGAAGAAAGGCGCCCTGTGCGATTTGAACGAGGGCGTCATGCCCTACCGTCCCCGCTACATCTGCCCCGACTATGAGCTGCTTTTTGAAAAGGGCTGCAAGTTTTTGGAGCTGGAGCCGCCGAAGGATCTGCTGGAAGCGCTGAACGTGCTGGAGATCTTCTACTGCCATGTGCCGTCCATCACCTCCTTCCCGGTGTATCTGGGCGACCTTGACAAGCTGCTGGAGCCCTTTGTCATCAAAGAGGACCGCACTTTTGCCAAAAAGGTGCTGGGTCTGTTCCTGCGGAATATCGACCGTGTGCAGACCGACTCCTTCGTCCACGCCGATATCGGCCCTGAGGACAGTGTCACCGGCCGTCTGCTGCTGGAGCTGACCGAGGAGATGCAGCTCGCGGTGCCGAACCTGACGCTCAAATATGACCCTGAAAAGACCAGCGACGACTTTGCTCTTGCCTGCATCCACTGCATGCTCAAAACCGCAAAGCCCTCCTTCGCAAACCACCGCATGTTTGTGAGCGAGTGGGGCGAGCGCTATGCCATCGCCTCCTGCTATAACGGTCTGTCCATCGCGGGAGGCGGCTTTACCCTGCCGCGTCTGCGCCTGTATGAGTGCGCGCTGGACGCAAAGAGCGTGGAGGACTTCCTTGAGCGTGAGCTGCCGCGCCACATCGACCTGCAGCTTGAGTACATGGACAAGCGCGTGAAGTTCATCGTGGAGCAGTCCACGTTCTTCAAGACCAACTTCCTCGTCACCGAGGGCTTTGTCAAGCAGGAGAACTTCACCGGCATGTTCGGCGTGGTCGGCCTTGCCGAGTGCTGCAATTATCTGCTTGGCATCACCGATAAAAAGCAGGGCTTCGGCATGAACAAAGAAGCCACCGAGCTCGGCATCCGCATCATGGACGCCATCGACGCGCGCGTCAAGGCCCACGAGGCCCCCTACTGCGATGCCTATGGCCATCGTTACCGTCTGCACGCCCAGGTGGGCATCGACACCGACGGCATGGACGACTCTCCCGGCACCCGCATCCCCATCGGTGTGGAGCCGACCATGCTCGAGCAGCTCGAGGTCAACGAGAAGTTCCACCCCTACTTCCCCACCGGCACGGGCGACATCTTCAAGTTCGAGGAGACCTGGCTCAGGACACCGGACGCCATCCTCGCCATCATCAAGGGTTCTCTGGAGCGCGGCCTTCGCTACTTCTCCGGATATCTGGAGAATAACGACGTGGTGCGCGTCACCGGCTACCTTGTCAAGAAGAGTGAGATAGAAAAGCTCAGGGCCAAGAAGCAGTCCCTCAACAACGTGACCGTGTTCGGCATGGGCGCCCAGGACGGCGGCCATGCGCTGGATCGCCGGGTGCAGACCGATGCTGACCGCGCCCGTTAACAAAATCATCCCGTTTTCGAATGTGGACGGTCCGGGCAACCGGACCTCCATATTCTTTCAGGGCTGCCCCTTCAACTGCCTGTTCTGCCATAATCCGGAAACCATCCATCTCTGCCGGAACTGCGGGGCGTGTATCAAAACCTGTCCTGCCGGCGCGCTGTGTCAGGATCCGGATGGGACGGTACACTGGGACGCTTCCAAATGCGTCCAGTGCGACACCTGCATCAAGACCTGTCCGCATGATGCCTCGCCCAAGGTGCGGTGGATGACGGTGGAAGAGGTCATGCGGGAAGTTAGGCGTGCCGCGCCCTATATCCGGGGAATCACCACCTCGGGCGGTGAGTGCACGCTGCAGAACGAGTTTCTGATCGAGCTCTTCACCCGGGCCCGCGCCATGGGCAAGACCTGCCTCATTGATTCCAACGGCTCCTTCGATTTTGAAAAGGATCCCCGTGTGCTGGAAGTGTCCGAGGGCGTGATGCTGGACGTGAAGGCCGTGGAGCCCGAATGGAATAATCGGCTCATCTCCCACCCCCGCGAGATCGTTTTGAAAAACCTCGACTATCTGCTCCGGGTCGGCAAGCTCTATGAGGTGCGCACGATCCTGTTTCCCGGGCGGGACAGGGAGAACGAGGAGACCGTGCGCTACGTCGCCGCGCATATCCGGGACGGCTGCTTCTACAAGCTCATCCGCTACCGCCCCTTCGGCGTGCGGGAGCGGTATCAGAAGCTCCTGGGCGAGGATGAGACCGACGCGGAATACGCCGAGAGCTTTGCCCGCCTTGCGCGGGAGCTTGGAGCAGAAAAAGCCTATATCGTTTGAGAGGGATTGTCTGTGATTGCGTTTCTTGTATCGTATTTTCGCCGCGTGGGCAAAAAGCGCGTGATCGCAAGCCTGCTCGGCAACCTGCTTGTCGCAGTCGGCATCGCGCTCTTCAAACAGTCCGTGCTGGGAAACGATCCCTACACGGGCATGAACATGGCGCTGGCCGAGCTCCTCGGTATCCGCTTCCCGCTTCTGCAGCTGGGCGTGAATCTGGCTTTCTTCACCATCCAGCTCATCTGGGGACGCCATCTTGTGGGTTTCGGGACGGTGGTCAACGCGCTGCTCATCGGCTCGCTGGTGGACTTTTTCTACAAGCTGTCGGTATCCTGCTTCGGGCTGCCGGGCTCTCTGCTTGTAAAGCTGCTCGTGATGCTGATCGGCATGGTGATCTGCTCTTTCGGCCTGTCGCTGTACCAGACAGCCGATCTGGGTGTGTCGCCCTATGACGCGGCGTCCCTCATCCTCGACCGCAAGCTCACGCGCATCCCCTATTTCTGGTGCCGCATCTTTACCGATGGGCTTTGTGCTCTGGTCTGCTGGCTCTCCGGCGGCATCATCGGCATCGGCACCCTGGTCACCGCCTTCGGCTTCGGCCCCGTGATCGCCTTCTTCAACAGGCTGGTCGCCCCGTTCTATACCGAATAGCGGCACGAATAAAAAATGGCCTCCCACACCGGTTTCCGGTATGGGAGGTCTTTCTTTATACTGCTTATTCTGCCCAGGTGCCGTTTCGGAAGATGGGAACGGCGCTGCCGTCGGAGCGGATACCGTCGATGGAAAGATCGTCGCTGCCCACCATGAAATCCACATGGATGATGGAGTCGTTCACGCCGCGCGTCTGCGCCTGTTTGGTCGTGAGACTGTCGCCGTCCGGCAGCACCTCTTTGAAGCCCGCGCCGAGGGCCACATGGCAGCAGGCGTTTTCGTCAAAGAGGGTCGAATAGAAGAGAAAGCCGCAGGCATTCACGGGGCTCTCCTTGGGTACCAGGGCCACCTCGCCAAGCATGTCTGAGCACTCATCCATTTTGATCATTTTTTCCAAAAGCTGCTGTCCCTTCTCTGCCTTGCAGGAAACAGCGCGGCCATTTTCAAAGGTGATGGAGAAGTTCTCGATGAGCTGGCTGTTCCAGGAAAGCGGCTTTGTGGATACCAGGGTACCCTCGCAGGCGCCTGCGAGCGGAGAGGTAAAGATTTCCTCGGTGGGCATGTTGGGGATATAGCGGGCGCCGCTTCGCGGATTTGTCGCCGCAGCTCCCTCCCAGTGCGCGCCGGGGATCAGTTCGACCGTGAAGTCGGTGCCGTTTTCGCTGTGGTAACGAAGGCTTGCAAAGCCCTGGGCGTTGAGCCAGGCGGCTTTTTCGGAAATGAAGTCCGTGTGTGCCTTCCACTTTGCCACGGGATCGCTCTCACCGTCGATGCGCACGGTTTCCATTACCGCGTCCCAGAGCAGTTCCATGGCACGCTCGCTTGTCTCCTCCGGGAAGCACTTTCGCGCCCACTTTTCCGACGGAATCGCCGCGATGGTCCACTGGTGGATGCCGTCAATGGCATCCCGGTAGGGCTTGAGCACACGAGCTCTGCCCTGACCGACGGCGGAGATCTTCTCCGGAGAAATGCCAGAGAGCGCGTCCGGGTCCTCGGACTCCACGAAGATGCGGCAGGGCAGGTCCACGGTCATCTGCTTTGCCTTCTCTTCCTCCCACGGCAGAACTGCGGCGAGCACATCCTGCTCGGCGTAGGTGTAGTGCAGGCGGGTGATGCCGTCGCTCTGCCACTCCACATTCACTTTCTTTGCCCCGGCGAGGTAGCACTCCTCGGTGACCATTTCGGCAAACGCCGCCTGATCCACCGCGATATTGAGCAGCACCGTCTGTCCCTGCTGCACATTGGCCCCTGAGCGCACGATGAGCCGTGCGTATTGCTTCAAGATTTCCTGTGTGATTTTCAAACCCGATCCTCCATTTATTTCAAAAACTTCTTCAACGCCTGTTCCGGCACGCGCGGAAAGAGCCTTGTCAGATGCTCCA
>JBGUQD010000154.1:0-23757 GCA_045130755.1 Candidatus Limivicinus sp.
AACAGTGTGGAGTGTGGAGTTTGGAGTTTTAATCCCTTACTTTAATCTCCTGACTCCAAACTCCAAACTCCAAACTTCTAATTCCTAACTGAAACAACTCCTGACTGACTACGAGGAACCTATAGTTATGACAGACCTATCCGTCAACAATTTAGTCAAATCCTTCGAGATCGGGCGAAACGTGCTCGACGGGCTCTCTTTCACCGTCACCGCCGGGGAGCGCATCGGCATCCTGGGCCACAACGGCTGCGGGAAGACCACGCTCTTTCGCATCCTGACGGGCGAGCTGCGCGCCGACGAGGGCGAGATCGCCGTTGCGCCGGGCAAGCGCATGGGCCTCATCTCCCAGATCCCCGTCTACCCCGAAGGCTTCACCACCGAGATGGTTTTGAAGGACGCCCACCGCCGCCTGTATAAGATCAGCGAGCGCATGGACGAACTGACTTTGCAGATGGAGTCTGACCAGTCCCCCGCCCTGCTGCGGGAGTACGACAAGCTGCAGGAGGACTTCCGCCGTCTCGGCGGCTATGAGATGGATGTGGACCGGGCAAGAGTTGCAAACGGTCTCGACATCTCTCCCGCCATGCTTTCGCAGGAGTTTGCCTCCCTCTCCGGCGGGGAGAAGACGCGCGTAAACCTCGCCCGTCTGATTCTGGAAAATACCGATATCCTCCTGCTCGACGAGCCGACGAACCACCTGGACCTCCGGGCTACGGAATGGCTGGAGGACTATCTGCTGCACTTCAAGGGCACGGTGCTCGCCATCAGCCATGACCGCTATTTTCTCGACAAGGTCGTGCAGCGCTGCATCGAGATCAGCGACGGCAGGGCGGAATTCTACAGCGGCAACTACAGTTTCTATGTGGAGGAACGTCAGCGCCGCTTTGAAGAGAAATTAAAGAAATATGAGAAGGACCAGGCCAAGATCGAGCAGCTCACGAGAGCGGCCGAGCAGATGCACCTCTGGGCCTTCATGGGCAACGACAAGCTGCACAAGCGGGCCTTTTCCATGGAAAAGCGCATTGAAAAACTGAGCCGCAGCGAAAAGCCCACCGAACAGCGCAAGCTCAATGTCAAGTTCAAAGAGCGCGAGTTTGTGGGCGACGAGGTGCTGGTCATGGACGGCATTGAAAAGGGCTACGGCGAGCGCGTGCTGTTCTCCGGGCTCGACGCCCTCGTCACCGGCGGGGAGCGCATCGCCCTCATCGGCGACAACGGCACCGGCAAGTCCACCCTCGTCAAGCTCATCATGAACGTGGAAAAGCCGGACAAGGGATTTCTCTATCTCGGCCCCACGGTGCGCACGGCCTACCTGCCGCAGCTTGTGGGCTTTACAAACGAGGAGCGCTCCGCCCTCGACACCATGCTCTGGGACTGCCGCTGCCAGCCGCAGGAGGCAAGAGACCGCCTCGCCGCCTTCGGCTTCCGGGGTGAAGACGTGATGACGCCGGTCGGCGCCCTCTCCGGCGGCGAAAAGAGCCGCCTGCGCCTGTGCATGCTCATGGGCGGGGATATCAATTTCCTCATCCTCGACGAGCCGACCAACCACCTCGACATCGCTTCTCGCGAGTGGATGGAGGAAGCCCTGTCCGATTACGAGCAGACGCTGCTGTTTGTCTCCCACGACCGTTACTTCATCGACAAGTTCGCCACGCGCATCTGGGAGCTCCGCGACGGGCATATCACCGATTTTCGCGGCGGCTACAGGGAATTTTCCGCCTGGCGCGAGCGGCAGCAGCTTGTCACCCAGATCGAAAAGCAGAAGGAGCGCGAGCAGCCGAAAGTAAAAAAGCCGAAGCCGGAGCGCCCGAAGAACAACGACAAGGCCATCGCCCGCCTCGAGCGCGAGATCCAGCGCCAGGAGGAGAAGATCGCGGAGCTGGATAAGCTTGCCGAGGAAAACGGCAGCGATTATCAGAAGCTCATGGAGATCCAGGCGGAGAAGGACGAGCTGGACGCGCAGCTCATGGAGCTCTACGAACGCTGGGAGGAACTGAACGCATGAAAAAACATCTCTGGGCGATCTGTGCCGCGCTGACCGGCGCCGCGGCCTTCCTGCGCTTTGCGCTGCGGGGCTATGCCTGGTGGGGCTACGCGCTGCTGTTCGTGGCGGCTTTGCTTCTGCTGCACCGGTATCTGCCCGTCGCTCTCTGGCGCGTGGTGGTGATTCTGGTCTGCATCGGCCTTGCTTATTTCTGTTTTGTGGAGTATTTCATTATAAAAAATGCCCGCACTGATAAGGATGTGGGGCGTGACTACCTGATTGTGCTTGGCGCGGCGGTGTACAAGGACCAGCCCTCGCTCACCCTGGTGCGGCGGCTTGAGGGCACGCTCCAATACTTAAACGAGCACCCGGACACCGTCGCCATCGTCTCCGGCGGCATGGGCAAAGGCGAGACGGTCACCGAGGCACAGGCCATGCACGACTGGCTGATTGCCCACGGCGTACCCGAGGAGAGGGTTGTCATGGAGCCTAAGGCCACCTCGACTCTCGAAAACCTCAAGTTCTCCTTTGACATCATCCGGGAGCGCGGGGACGAGCCGCAGGGCAACGTCGCCATCGTCTCGAGCGCCTACCACCTCTACCGTGCAAAGCTCATGGCGAAGTCCCTCGGCGTCACTGACGCGGCGGGCGTCGCCGCCCCCTGGGGCTACTTCTTCGTGATGCTCAACTACTTCATCCGTGAGGCCTTCGGCGTGACCCATCTCTGGGTCCTGGGAAACTGAGGTGGCGGGATGAAAAAGCTTCTCCGCTTCAGCCGCTCGCGGCTCCTGCTGCTTCTGTTCTGCCTGGCCTTTTTTGCCATGATGTTCCTGTGCAATCACTGGACCGACCTCATCGCGGACGATTACCGCTACTGCTTTTCCTACGCGGACGATACGCGCATTGAGAGCATTGCGCAGATCATTCCCTCCATGGCGGCACACCGGCACAGCATGAACGGGCGTGTGATGCCGCACTTTCTGGTGCAGCTTTTTCTGCTGCTGCCCAAGGGCATCTTCGACGTGGCCAACGCCTTGCTCTTTGTTCTGCTGATCTGGCTGCTGCACGAACTTGCAGTCGGGAAAGGCCTTCCGAATCCGGTGCTGGCGTGCGTGCTCTTCTTCGCCTTCTGGGCCTTCCAGCCGGATTTCGGGCAGGTCTTCCTGTGGCTCACCGGTTCGGTCAACTACCTCTGGTGCGGCGTGTTCAGCCTTCTGTGGCTGCTGCCGATGGTGAAAAGCTTCCGGGACGGCACGGAGCCGGGCAGGGTGCTGCGGGTTTTGTATGTGCTCTTCTCCTTCCCCGTCGGCGCTTACAGCGAAAACGGCACCGTCGCCCTGGTCGCCATGTGGCTGGCCTTCGCGCTGGTCGATTGGTTCTGGTTCAAAAAAAGCCCGGTGCTGTGGAAAACTCTTGCCCTTGTCTCCATGCTGGCGGGCTTTGCGTACATGATGCTCGCCCCGGCAGAGACCGTGAACAAGTCCGCCGAGATGACGATCTCCGTGTTGCTCTCCAATTTTGCGGAAACCGGGCGGATGTATCTGCGCTTCTGGCCTCTGCTCCTGTGCTTCCCGCTCTTCTACGCCCTGGCCCTTTACCGGAAGGTCGATCTCAAAACGCGGCTTTTGTCCCTTGTGCTGCTGTTCGGTTCGCTGGCGGGACAGTTTGTGCTGACCTTCGCCATGTACTGCGCAGGCAGGAGCATGCACATCGCTCTGGTGCTGCTGCTGGCAGCCGACGCGGTGCTGCTTTCAAGGCTTTATGATCTGCCGGGCCGGAACTTGCTGATCGCGCTGTGCTGTGCGGGGGGGCTCCTCATGGGCCGCAGCTGGTTCGTCGGCCTGCCGGATATCCGCGATACGCACTATCTGCTGCAGTATAACGAGGATTTCATTGCGGAGTGTGCCGCCCGCGGCGAGCGCGAGGTGCAGCTTCCGCGCCCCTACGCGAAAACCTCATGGAGCGCCCTGGAGGGCCTCGCCTATCTCAACACCGAAGACCCCGACGACTGGCCCAATGTCTACATGGCGAAGTACTACGGGGTGGACAAAGTGATCGGGTACTGAGGTGCAGCTATGAAAAGAACCAACATCATACACATTTTGATTTTCCTGATCCTGTGCCTTTTTCTGTCAGTCCTGGTGTTTCTGCGCTGGCAGGCGAAGGAAGAATCCGCAGTCCCGGTGAACGCGAAGACCGCACCGCCCGCGATTCCCTCACTGATCCTTTCCCCGCTTCCGACGCCGACACCTGCGCATACTCTCTCCCCGCTTCCGACGCCGAAATCTGTGCCTGCTCCCTCCCCGGTTCTGACTCCGGAGCCTGCCTTTATCTTCCCGCCGCTGGGCTACACGGAGGAAAGCTACAATCTGGTGAGCGACATGGTCTACGCCTACGCGGACAGGCAGGACGCGGCGGCGGACATGATCCAGTCCGATCTGGAGCAGCTCACCGAGCTTGACCCGGCTCTCGGCTCGCTCTGGACAAAGCTGATGAGCACCTGGTCCTCGGTCAACAGCGAGCTCACGCTGAATCCCGGCGTGCTGCCCGACGGCCTGCCGGAGGATGAAAGCCTCTGCATCGCGGTGCTGGGCTTCCAATTGGAGTCTGACGGTTCCATGGCGCCGGAGCTTCTGGGAAGATGTGAAACCGCGCTCAGATGCGCCGAGCGCTACCCCAACGCGCTTATCGCCGTCACGGGCGGCGGCACGGCCTCGCAAAACCCCGGTGCCACCGAGGCGGGCGTGATGGCCGACTGGCTCATCGCCCACGGCGTCCCGGAAGAGCGCATTCTGAAGGAGGACGCCTCCCGCACCACCGCGGACAACGCGGAGTTTACCTGTCGGCTTCTGGTGGAAAACCACCCGGAGGTGAAGGTCCTGGCCATCGTGTCGAGCGACTACCATGTACCGCTGGGCGTGCTGCTCTTCCAGGAGGAAGCACTGCTGTTCGAGTATGAGACGGGGGATCTCCCCTACTCCGTTGTCTCCAACGCGGCTTATGACACCGGCGGCCGCTACAGTCCCGACAGTCCCATGATGCAGAAGATGTGGCTCTGGGGTCTGGCGGATCCGATATATTGAAAAACGACCCTGTACATCGTACAGGGTCGCATTTTTGTTCTCTTATACTAAGCTCAGATAGAAAGCTTTAATGGATTCCCGAGTGAAATTTGCGTCAGGCGAGGCGAAGACCGCAGAGCATAATGGAGATATATGGTCAAGGGCTTTCACGAAGCATGGCGCAAATTTAGCCGGGAAGACGTGAAGGGTTCTATTTGAGATTAGTATTAGGCCGGTTCGTAGGAGCGGCTGATCTCCTTGCCCTCAGCGTCGTATTCGATGTCCTCCATGAGCATGGGGTCGACATGGCTGCGCTTTTTGACGACCATTCCCTCGCCCTGGTTGTTGAAAACCCAGATCTTGTAACCGGGATAACTGGGGTCGGGCTTGCGGTAGACGCTGGTCTTGTTGAGGCGGCAGAATTTGGCCCGTCCCTCGGGCGTATCCAGCAGGTCGCCGGGGCCGTTGTAATAAAGCTCGTCTTTGGCTGCGTCCTTTTTGAACTGCTCCCAGTCCTCTTCGGAGACTTTGTCTACATCCTTCGGATCGATCATGGCTGACTCCTTACTTTTTCAAAAACAGTACGCCCAGGGTCTTCGGCCCGCAGTGGGAGGTGATGGTGCAGCCCGCTTTCGCGCTGTGTATCTCCGCTCCCGGCACCGCCTCGCGCACCATGTCCATGAGCTCCCGGATGGTCTCCTCCGGTACATCGCCGGAATCGGTGACGAAAACATGACCGGGCCGGATCTCCGCCGAGGCAAGGCGCTCTTTTGTGTACTGGCGGTAGACGGCCTGGATGTTGCCGCGGTACTTTTTATATACGCTGAGCTTGCCGTCCCGCATTTCGAGGCCGGGCTTGAGGTGCAGCAGGTTTGCCCCCAGCGCGGTGACGCCGGAGCAGCGCCCGCCCTTCCACATAAACTCCAGGGTATCGAGCACAAAGCTCGTGTCCACCTTGTCCACCATGTCGCGCAGATGCCCGGCAATATCGGCGGCAGACATACCGCGCTGCGCGCACTCGGCCCCCTCGATTGCGAGCAGGCCAACGCCGGTGCACAGAGAGCGGCTGTCCACGGTATACACCCCCTCCAGCTCGGAGGCGGCGATACAGGCGTTGTTGAAGGAGCCGGAGAGCTCGGAGCTGATATCCAGATGGACGATCTCCGCGCCGGTATCCAGGATCTCGGTGAAGAAATCCGTAAACTGCTGGATGCCGGGGGCCGCCGTCTTGGGCAGGGTCCCGTCCGCGCGGTAGCGCGTGTAGATATCCTCCGCGCTGAAGTCTACGCCGTCCAGGAAACTCTCCTCTCCCAGCTGGATGGTGAGGGGGATGGTGCGGATATGGAAGCGCGCTTTCAGCTCCTCGGACAGATCACAGGTCGTGTCGGCAGTGATTACGACAGGTTTGGGCATATCAGATCACTCCTGATTCAAACATCTTGAATTATCTTATCATTTCTTAGCAATGAACGCAAGGGGCAGAACGGGTAATACTTTTAATATTTGTATTATTTCTTCTTCCCCGGCGCCAGTTCATAGGAGTACGCCAGCACGATGCCCGCGAGCAGGAAGAAGCAAAGCTCGCGAAAATCGGTGAGCGCCCGCTCGTCGGCCGAGTTTGTGAAGATCACGGTCTCGAGCATGCCGTAGAGCAAAATCCCGCTCACCGGCAGGGTCAGGGATTTGATTGCCGTGGTGGCGGCCGGGTTCTGCGTGAAGAACAGGCGGATCATACGCAGCACCAGCAGCACGCTGAACACGAGCACCAGCAGAAAGCCCACAAGGCCCGTCAGCATCAGCACCTGGATGAGATAGTTGTGCATGTGGGCGAAGGAGCCGTTTTCCGCGCTGATCTGGTAGCGGTGCGGCCCGTCCATGACCTTGGAGCTGTACTTGCCGATGAGAAGGCACAGCGGCTCATCCCGGATGGCGGGGATGGCGGCGGCCCAGACGCCGAAGCGCATGGAGCCGGTGGACGCACTCTCCGCAAGGTCGCGGCTGTCGCTGAAGTTCACACCGTCGGCGCTTTGCGCCTCGGGGGTCAGGAACTGGTCGGAGGTGCGCTCAAGCTGCACATCCATCATGTCGTAGACCTTTGCCGTCCCCGTGCGCAGCCAGTCATAGCTCTTGAAGCATATCACCAGGGACAGGGCAGCCAGCAGCGCGATGACGCCGATTTTCACAGCCGTTTTGTCCGCGCGGATGTGCTTCATCCCGAGCAGCACCGCAAGCATCGCGGCGTTGACGGAAGCTGCCAGCATCACGCTGCGCGTCATGGTGAAGGCCACCGCAAGGTGGAACACGAACAGCGCAAGGCAGATGGGTACGCGCCAGAGCCTGTTTTTGCAGGCAAAGAACTCGTAGACCATCATGCAGCCCGCGAGATAGAACCACACGGCGGAGATGTTGCGCGTGGTCTCCCAGGCGACGATGCGCACATAGCTGTTGGCATAGGCGGCGTTATCCAGCCCGAAGACCACCTGCTCGGGTCCGACATAGAAGTAACGGCCGAAGATGCAGGCATAGAGGCCGACAAGCGCGGTGACAAAGTAGAACGCGCCGGAGACGGCGATGACCGCGTCCAGCAGCACGCGCCGCTCTTTCTCCTCAAGAAGGAGGCCCGCTGGCAGCACCACGCAGCACAGCACGCGGCTGATGACGAGGTCCAGCTCATTCTGCAGGTAGAGATCGGTGTTGAAAAGGCGCGTGAGGAACATCCAGATCGCGTACCAGATGACGAGCTTTACTTCCTTCACCCCGTCGAGCCGGGCGCGAAAGAAGTAGATCGCGGCGAGCGCGACAATGGCAGTCTTGCCGTAGGAGAGATAGAGATCGTGCCATCTGAGCGGCGCGACCGGGACGAGCATGTAAAACAGCACCATCGCACCGGCGCCAAAGGCCAGAAAGCGCCGCCAGGTCTGATCGCTCCAATCGTGTTTGAGAGTCTGCATGTTGTTTCTCCGATTTGTTAATTGGGAATCGCCGTGGCGAAGTAGTAGATATCGCTCACCTCGCGCTCGACGCCGAACTGGACGGGATTGATAAGCTGCCCGCCGATGAGGATGCTCGCCGTCTGGCCGCCGTCGAGGGTGTAGGCGTTATAGCAGCCGTGGGCGATCATGGAGTCCGCTGCCTGCCGCAGGGTGACCAGCACATAGTGGTCAGGCTGCTCGCAGTTGATGGTCATCATGAGGTAGTGGCGCTGTCCGAGCTGGCCGATCGCGCAGCGGGCGTAGGTATCGCGCACCTCGCCGAAGGGGTAGTCATAGGGCGTGACATCCTCCCCGTGGTCGATAAGCACCGGACCCCAGTTGAGCGAAAAGCGGACGTGGTTTTCATCGATAAAGCGCTGGGCGGCTTCCTCATCGGGGAAGGTATCCTCATAGGTAAAGAGCATGTCGCCGTTGCCGTCAAACAGGCAGCTCTGGCCGCTGTGCAGTCCGCAGCGCATGAGCTTCCCGTCGTAGACGAACAGGCCCACATCACCGCGGCCGTTGTTGTAATAGTCCCCGCTGCCGGCAATGACGGCGTTGGTCTGCGCGGCCATCTCACTTGCGTAGTAAAGCTGATAGCTGCCGAACTCATCGTCGGCAAGCTTGCGCCGGAGCTGGCTTTCGTCGGCAATGAAGACCTCACCGAAGGTGCCGATGGCGCCGTGCTCGTCCTGCTGCCAGACAAGGGCGAGGATGGTCTCGTCAAGATAGTAGTAAATCGAGCGGCCCAGCATGTCGCGCTCGGGATCGAAGTCCAGCTTCTGTCCGCCGATGAGCCGCTGCGCGGTGGGGGTCTCCAAAAGCGCAGCGATCTCCCGGGGGTCGCTGCTCTCACCGTAGCAGCCCGGGTCCGGCACAGGACTCGGATCGTGCGGCCCCAGGGCATAGTGCAGCGGGGTCACCGTGAGGGCGGCGGCGCCCTCCGCGTAGCCGGGGCGCTCGGGAAACTTCTCCGCCGGCATGAGCGCGGCAGCGTCGAAATGCCACTCCCCCTGTTCAAATGTGAGGGTGACCGGCAGGCGCTCTGTGCGGCAATAGTCCTCCGCGCGGGCAAGACGCGCGCGCAGGGCGGTGTTGTACAGTGTATCGTAAAGCTCCGGCAGGACAGCGCCGTCTGCGGTGTAGAGATCCGAGCTGCGCTTTGCGGCGGATATCTTTTCGTCGAGACCCGCCTGGATCTCCGCGCCCAGGCCCGCCGTCAGGAGATCCGCGTCCAGCTCCGTCCTTGTCACGCTGCCCGAGGCGCTGCGCAGCGTCTGGGAAAAGGGCCCGTCCACCTTGAAGGAAAGGCAGCGGGCGCGGGCGTCCGCGATTTCTTCGTCGATGCCGGCAAGGCCCGACTCCTGCGCCGGGAGTGCCGCCGCGATCGAGGCGGTGACCGTCTGCGCCGGGTCCTCCTTGGGGCGAAGCAGCGCCAGCGCCGCCGCGACGCAGATCAGCACAAGCAGAAGAAGGATCGAGAAAAAGGATACACGTTTTTTCTTCCTGACCGCCATAACGGCCTCCTTTTAAGGCAACACCGCACAATCCGCCATCGGCATCTTCTGGAAAATATGTGCTCTGATTTTGTCACTTTTTCTTGAAATACACAAAGTATTCCTGCGAAAAACTGACTTCATCAGAACTCAAATTTTCTCAGAATCTGCTCTCGCCGAATTCTGCGGTATTGCCGTAAGAAATTGTTTAGCACTTTATTTTACACGCTGCCGCTCCCATCGTCAAGCAAAATGCTTGCAAATCGTCAAACGAAGCTCGCGCCGTTCCGTTTCCGCCTTGAGGCGAAAACTGCACTCTGCTCCCTCCGTTTTCCTCTTAACCGCAAAGCCTGTGTGCTTTGCAGTTAGAAAGGAACGAAGCCGGGTGCAATCCTTCTCGTCCGGCAAAAACACCTTCATAGGTTTATGTGAAATGCGCGTGTTGCAAAAACGCCGAACACATAGTAGAATGTGCGGGATAAAGGAGTGAATGACATGTATTTTGACACCCATGCCCATTATGACGACGAAGCTTTTGACGCAGACCGGGATGAACTGCTTTCCTCCCTGCCCGAGGCGGGGGTCACGCTTGTCATTGACCCGGGCTGTGATGTTTCGAGCAGCGAGATGGCGATCGCCCTGGCGGAGCGCTTCCCCCATGTCTATGCCGCCGTCGGCATCCACCCGGAGGAGCTGGGCGGGATGCAGGCGGGCGACCTTGAGAAGATCGAGGCCCTGTGTGAAAGCGAACGCTGCGTCGCTATCGGGGAGATCGGCCTGGATTACTACTGGGACGATACGCACAAGGAGGAGCAGAAGGCGCTGTTTATCCAGCAGCTGGAGCTTGCCATCGACCATGACCTGCCGGTCATCATCCACGATCGGGAGGCCCACGGCGACAGCCTGGACATCGTACGCCGCTGCCCCGACGTGCGGGGCGTGTTTCACTGCTATTCCGGCTCAAAGGAGATGGCGGAGGAACTCCTGAAGCGCGGCTGGTATCTGGGCTTCGACGGACCCATTACCTACAAAAACGCCCGCAAGGCCATCGAGGTATTGGAGATCTGCCCGCTCGACCGCCTTCTCATTGAGACCGACAGCCCCTACCTCAGTCCCGTCCCCCGCCGCGGAAAACGCAACGACTCGCGGAATCTCCGATATGTGACGGAAAAGATCGCCGAGATTAAGGGTCTGACAGCGGAAGAAGTCGCCGCGGCAGCTATGGAAAACGGGCGCCGCTTGTTCAAAATATAAGAAATCCGTCCTCTCCCCGCCCCCCGGGGAGGGTTTTTTCGGGGAAATGCGCATTGACCGTGCTTTCCGGTGCATGATAAAATAGAATTGTATTTTTTATATATACAAATTGGGAGATTTTTTATGGGTATTTCAAATATCATTACGCTCTTCGGCGGGGTGGCGCTGTTTCTGTTCGGCATGTCGCTGATGGGCGAGGGCCTCAAGAAGGTTGCCGGCAGCAAGCTCGAACTGCTGCTGTACAAGCTCTCGAACACCCCGCTGAAGGGTCTGCTGCTGGGTGCGGGCGTCACCGCCATCATCCAGTCGTCTTCCGCCACCTCCGTCATGGTGGTGGGCTTTGTCAACTCCGGCATGATGAAGGTCCGCCAGGCCATGACCGTTATCATGGGCGCCATCATCGGCACCAGCATCACCGGCTGGATCATCTGTCTTTCCTACATGGAAGGCAGCAGCGGACTCGTGTCGCTGCTGTCCACGTCCTCCATCAGCGCCATCGTTGCCGTGATCGGCATCGTGCTGCGCATGTTCTCCAAGAAGCAGGCAAAGCGCCATGTGGGCGACATTCTGCTGGGCTTTGCGGTGCTGATGTTCGGCATGCAGGCCATGAGCGGCGCGGTGGCCCCCCTCAGGAACAGCCCCGCCTTTATCCGCTTCATGACCGCCTTCTCCAATCCCCTGCTGGGCATCCTCGTGGGCGCGGCCTTCACGGCCGTGCTGCAGAGTGCCTCCGCCGCCGTCGGTATCCTGCAGGCCCTGTCCGTGACCGGGGCCATCCGCTTTGTTGAAGCCTTCCCCCTTCTGCTCGGCATCGGGATCGGCGCCGCGGTGCCGGTACTGCTTTCAGCGCTGGGAGCGCGCACAAACGGCCGCCGCACCGCCTGGGCGTACCTGGTGGTGCAGACCCTGGGCGCCGTTTTCTGCGCCGCCGTCTGGTACATCGCCGACGGTATTGCAGACTTTTCCATCAAGCAGATGGTCATGAGTCCGGTGAGCATCGCCGCCGTCAATACGATCTTCCGTGTGGTGTGCGCCATCGTGCTGATGCCCTTCATCGGGGCGATCGAAAAGCTGCTCAACGCCCTTGTCAAAGAGAGCGACCAGGAACGCGAGGCCAACGCCGACTTCGACCGGCTGGATGAGCGCTTCCTCAGGCACCCGGCCCTCGCCGTGGAGCAGAGCCGCATGACCATCAACGCCATGGCCCGCAAGGCCCGCGAAAACGTGGGCGACGCCATGGTTCTGCTCTACGAGTATTCCGACGAGCTTGCCAAGAAGGTGGAGCAGGACGAAGATCTGGTCGATCGCTATGAGGACAAGATCGGCACCTACCTCATGAAGCTCACCGGCTCGGAGCTGAGCCCGGAGGAGAACGAGCTGGTATCCGAGTATCTCCACACCCTCAGCGATTTTGAGCGTATCAGCGACCACGCCATGAACATCCGCCAGGTCGCGCAGGAAAAGCACGACAAAAAGATCAGCTTCTCCGACAACGGCGAGCATGAGATGGACGTGCTGCTCAGCGCTGTCAACGAGATCCTGGCCCTGGCCATCACCGCTTTCATCAGTGAGGATTACGAGAAGGCTTATCAGGTCGAGCCGCTGGAGGAGCATATCGACGTGCTGTGCGACGAGCTCAAGCTTCGCCATGTCGAGCGCCTGCAGAAGGGCGAGTGCTCGCTGCAGATCGGTTTTGTGTTCAACGATCTGCTGACAAACTTTGAGCGCGTGGCGGATCACTGCTCCAACATTGCGGTTGCGATGATCGAGCTGAAGCAGGACGAGTTCCAGGCCCACAATTACATCAACAACCTCAAGGAGCTGCGCAGCCACAATTTCGACGCGCTGTACAACCAGTACGCCGAAAAATACAAAATTTAGTGTGGAGTGTGGAGTGTGGAGTTATTTAACTCATAAAACTCCTAACTCCAAACTCCTAACTCCTAACTCCTAACTCCTAACTCCTAACTCCAAACTGATATCAAATGTCTGTATTGATCGGAAACATTTTTGCTTTTGTCGCGGCGTGCTTCACGTTTCTGAGCGCATGGAGCCGGAACCGCAAACGCATCTATCTCTATCAGGCGGCCCAGTGCTTTGTGCTGGCAGCTGCCAACATCTTCTTCGCGTCGTTAAGCGGTGTGACCACCTATGCGCTGTGTACGGCGCGAAACCTGCTGCTTGCGTATGAGCGCTTCACGCCCCGGCTTTGCTATGGCTTCGTCGCAGCGGTGGCAGGCCTCGGCCTTTACGCCAACAACCGCGGCGCCGTGGGACTTCTGCCGGTGGTGACCACGGCGGTGTACACCGTCGGCTGCCTGTACGCAAAGCGCACGCGCTCCATCAAATGGAACCTCATCGCAAATCTCATTCTCTGGGCCATCTACGACGCCTTCATACTCGATCTGGTCTCCTGCGCGGTGGACTCGGTGTCCGCCGTCGCGGCTCTGGTGTCAATAGGACGGGAGAACGAAATACAAACAGACGGGCGGTAATGATGCCGCCCGTCTGTTTTCAGTATTGACAGTTCCAATCATTTCCTATAATATATGATGCAATCTGCATTTTTATAAAGGAGTACATCATATTATGGACAATTCCCGCGCACAGTGGGGCAGCAAGCTGGGCTTCATCCTCGCTGCCGCCGGCTCCGCCATCGGTCTCGGCAACATCTGGAAATTCCCGGGCCGTGCCTATGAGGGCGGCGGCGGCACCTTTGTCCTGATCTATCTGTGCATGGTCATTTTCTTCGGCATCCCGCTCATGCTCACGGAACTCTCCATGGGCAGAGCCAGCCAGGCAAACGTCGTCGGCTGCTTCCGCAAGCTGGGCCACAAGGGCTGGTCCTGGGTCGGCTGGGTCGGCGTGCTGGGCGCGTTCATCATCACCTGCTACTATTCCCACGTGGGCGGCTGGGTGCTGCGATATGTGTACAGCTATGCGGTCGAGGCACCGGAGGTATACGGCGATCCCCTGGGCTACTTCTACAACACCCTCGGTCTTGCCGCCGATGAAACGACGCACTTCCCCTGGGTCGCGATTGCGTTTGCGGCGCTCTTTATGCTCTGCAATGCCGTGGTCATCATCCGCGGCGTCGAGGGCGGCATCGAGAAGTTCAACAAGATCGGCATGCCCGCTCTCTTCATGATTCTTGTCATCCTGCTGGTGCGCGCGGTAACTCTCCCCGGTGCGGAAGAAGGTCTCAAATACATGCTCTCCTTCGACTGGAGCAAGGTGAACTTCACCACCGTACTCTCCGCCCTGGGACAGGCGTTCTACTCTCTCTCCATCGGCATGGCGATTCTCATCACCTACGGCTCCTATCTTCCCCGTTCGGAGAATCTGCACCGGAACACGGTGCTCATCTGCACGATGGACACGCTGGTGGCGATCCTTGCGGGCTTCATCATCGTGCCGGCGGTGTTCGCCACTCTCGGCGCCGACCATGTGGGCAAGGGCGGCGGCTTTGCGTTTGTCTCCCTCGCGGGCGTTTTTCAGCAGATGCCCGGCGGCAGGCTCTTCGGCGTGCTGTTTTATCTGCTGCTGCTGTTTGCTGCGCTGACCTCCTGCATCTCCCTCATTGAGGGCATCGTCGCCTTCCTGACCGAGCACTTCAACTGGAAGCGCACACCGACTACCATCATCACCTGTGCGGTGATGTTCCTCATCGGCTGTCTCTACACCTGCTCCCAGGCGGCCTGCCCCCTCAAGGGTCTGTGGCTCGACGCCGTAAACGGTCTCACCCACCCCGCCTTCTGCGACGCGATGGAGTATCTGACCGACCGCCTGATGATCCCCTTCTGTGCGCTGGGCTGCTGCCTGTTTGTAGGCTGGGCCTGGAAGCCGGAGAGCGTCATTGCGGAGGTCGAGCATAACGGCGTGCACTTTGGACTCAAAAAAGTCTACACCGTCATCATCCGCTTCGTCGCCCCGCTTGCCATCATGATCATCCTCGGCATGAGCATCTTCGGCGGAATCACTTTAAGCTGATCAGATATCACAAGGGCCGCTGCGTTCTGCAGCGGCCCTTGTTCGTTTTAAATGCAATTACTTCCCGTAGTTTTCAAACATGGCATCCGTTGCGGCGCGGATGGCGGCGGTCACGTCGGCAACCTTGTCCTGATCCCAGGCGTCGGGTTCGGCGCGGAGGAAGGAGGTCTTGTCCACGCGGTTGTCGAACACACCGATGGGGATGTCCCAGTGTTTGCCGTGGGCCTCGAAGCTCACGCAGTTTTCCCTGGAGTTTGCGCGCAGATACTCCATATCGTCGCAGCCGTAGTCGCCCAGCATGACGGCCATGGGCACGCCGTGGTGGAGGTTGGAGCCGGGATCGTTGGGGTCGGCACGGTCGGCGTTCTTGCGTCTGGACTCCTCCGGTGTGACCCAGATGTAGAGGATGACGGCGTTCTCCAGGATCTCCGGGCAGAACATGGGCAGGGAGTACTGGTAGCCGAAGGTGCCGGTCAGCGGCATGGAGGCCCCGTCCGGGCCGCCGCGGGCGCATTCGATGATGATGGTCTTGTCCTCGAAGCTCTCGGGATAGGCGTCCTGCTTCTCATCCAGCATGGCGCGGGCCTCGGCCTCGAGCTTTTCGGCGACTGCGGCGCGGACTTTCTCATCCAGCAGGCCCATGCGCGGGGCGATGCCGGCGCCGAGTCCGGCGCGGTCGATGCGCTCGAAGAGATACTGCGCGGCGGAGTCCGGGCAGACCTTGACGCGGTTCATGAGATCGTGGTAATCCTCATTGAGCAGATTGCAGAGAGTGCCCCAGTCACGCCCGTCGACGAAGGGCTCCTCGCCGGGGTAGAAGATGCGGGGCTCGCCAATGGCCTGCAGTTCGTTGTCGATGCGGCGCATCATGTGGACATAGGGAAAATCGTCGAGCTGGAGGTTTGCGCCGATATGGAACTCATCGCGCAGGATGTCAGGCTCCACATGGGCCATGAAGTTGCGCACCTCGGACTTGCCGGAGGCCGGCAGCGCCTGAAGCAGAACGACCTTGAAGACGTTGTTGGACATATGATTTATCTCCTTTTTCGTTAGAGTACATCATGAGTTTGGAGTTTTGAGTGTGGAGTGTGGAGTTATGGTGTCGCTGCGCGACGATTAAAAACTGTCCGAGAAGCGGACTCATTAACTCCTGACTCCAAACTTCTAACTCCACACTAGTATAAAACCGTGAGCCATTTGGTCTTATCGACCGTGATGTCCCGATGGCGGTCGACGTAGTCGATGATGAGCTCGGAGATCTCTTCCGGCTGCTCGCGCACGGTCTCGCAGTCTGCGTAGAACTCATAGCCGCCCGCGCCGGACGCGCGGTAGTTGTTGAGGCACATGGTGAGGGTTTTGTCCTCCGGCAGCTCTTCGCCCCGGAATCGGATGGAAGTCACCCGCTCCCCCGGTGCCTTGCGGAGGTCAATGACCGCCTCGATGCCCGCGATAAAATCGAAATTGAAGTGGGCGACAATGGGCTTTAAGAAGCTGTCGCTGACTTTGACTGCGCCGTTTTCATCAAAGGCAAAGTAATCCGCGCTGCGCTCGAGGGCTTTCGTCAGCACCGCCCGGTCGACCCGGATGGTCTTGAGCGTGTTCGGGAAGACATAGCTTGCCACGATGTCGCGCACCGTTACATCCTCCGAAAAGCCGCGCAGGGTGTTGGCAAGGCAGGTGCAGGAGATGTCCGCGCCCGATGCCTCGAGCTGCACCTGGTTGAAGAAGTTTGCGATCAGGCTGCCGTTGATGGCCCGGTTCAGCGGCTCCGCGGGGCGCAGGGCCGTGTCGAGGTGTCCGAGGGGCGTGTCGAGGAATTTCGCGGTCTCGGCTTCCAGCGGTTCGAGCAGCTCCCGGAAAGCCTCGGGGGTCTCGTTCCCGGGCTCGCAGAGCTCCGAGTGAGCGGTCACTTTACCGTCATCATCCACGGTCACGTCCATGCGGATGTACTGCCTGGCCTTGTCCGGCGGCTGGCAGGTCCAGGTGCCGTTTACGCACCTGTCCGCAAAGGGCATGTGCTGGTGCCCGGTGAACAGGATATCGTAATCCAGCTCCTGACAAATGCGCCAGCCCTCGTTTTCGAGGGTTTTGGAGAGGGGCCTGCCGGTATCCACGTCGTTTTCAAAGCCGCCGTGATAGAGGCAGATTGTTATGTCAACCTTTTGTGACTTCATTTCCGCCAGCACATCCCGCGCGGCCTCAAAGGCGTCCGTAAAAGTCAGGCCCTCGATGTTCTCCGGCTTTTCCCAGTTGGGGATGAACTGGCTGGTCACGGCGGTGAGGCCGACACGCAGACCATTATCCAATGCCACGACGGCGCAGCGCCCCACTCCGCGCAGGCCAAGAACATTCGCACAGAGGCACTTTGCGTCCAGGGCTTCGATGTAGCGCTCCAGCTCTGCGGTGCCGTAGTTGAAATCGTGATTGCCGAGGGTGATAAAGTCGTATCCGGCCAGAGTCATGAGTCGGGCCGGGATGAGGCTTTTTTCCTCCGTGCGGCTGTAGAGCCAGTAGGTGAAGGGGCTGCCCTGCAGGGTGTCGCCCCCGTCGAGGATGAGGGTGTCACTGTCATGGGTGAAATTTGCCGCGCAGTTGGCAAGGCCCGAGGCTGCGCGGCAGTTGTTGGCATAATCCGTGGGAGAGAAATAACCGTGAATATCCGATGTGAAATAGATTGTCAGCTTTCGGTCCATGGGTTACCTCTTGTGAGTGTGAAGTTTGGAGTGTGGAGTTTGGAGCTAAAGAATGGAATCGTCGCGAAGCGACACCATAACTTCAAACTCCTAACTCCAAACTGATTTTATTCTCCGCGTGCCAGCTTGCTTCTTACCTGTGTGGAGAGGTACTCGATGATCAGCACCAGGATCATCAGGCCCCAGACAAAGGAGCCGACCATGGCCCAGCGGCGGGAGTTGAGGCACTGCACCAGGCTTGCGCCGATGCCGCCCGCGCCCACAATGCCGAGGGTAGTGGCGTCCTTGAGGTTGATGTCAAAACGGTAGATAGTGGTGGAGATGAAACTTGCGGTGAGTTGGGGAATGACGCCGTAGCGGATTTTCTGGAAGGGCGTGCAGCCCATGGCGTCCAGGCTCTCGAGGATGCGGGTGTCCAGATCCTCGATGGCGGTGATGTACATTTTGGAGATCATGCCGATGGAGCAGACCGACTGGGTGATGACGCCGCAGGCGGCGCCGGGGCCGGTGACGCGGATCCACATGAGGGCCCAGACAAGGCTGGGAATCGTGCGGATGAGCAGGATGATCACGCGAAAGAGATAGGCGATGGGCTTCGGCAGGATATTCGTGGAGGCGAGGAAGGCAAAGGGGATCGCCAGAATCGCGCCGAAGATGGTGCCGAGCACAGCGATGGCCATGGTCTGCAGGAGCAGGTAGGGTACGTCGGTACTGCTCGTGCCGAACATGAGCTTGAGGTCGGGGTGGGTGATGCCGCTGATGACGCCCTGGGCGACCGAGCGGCCCGTGACCGTGAGGCCCTCAAACTCCACCGTGGAGCCGGACCAGCCCACCAGCACCGCGATGATGAGCACCACGAGGGTGTAGATCCACCACTTGCGCGGGCGGCTTGCGTACATTTCGGCGACGGTCAGCTTCTCGTCGATGGTTTTTTCGATTTTTTCCAGTTTTTCAGCCATATCGCGTCTCCTCTCAGCTCAGCTTCCCGCGCAGGTACTCGCTGGTGAACTCGATGGCGACGACCACCACGAACAGCGTCAGCAGCACCATGCCGAGGCCCTCATAGTCGCGCCAGCCGATGCGCTCGTTGATGGTGATGCCGAGGCCGCCGGCACCGACGTAGCCGAGGATGGCGGAGGCACGCACGTTCATCTCAAAGCAGTAAAGGCTGTGGGAGAGGTAGACCGGCAGGATCTGGGGCACGCAGGCCGACCAGAAGGCCTGGAACTTGTTGGCGCCCATGGCCTCCATGGCCTCGAAGGGGCCCATGTCGATGGTCTCGATGCTCTCATAGAGCATCTTGGCCACGATGCCGAAGGTGAAGATAGAGATGGCCAGGGTGCCGGCGAAGGTGCCGAGGCCGAAGATGAGCGCGCACACCAGGGCGATGACCAGGGTGGGCAGGGTGCGAATCAGGGCCAGGATGAAACGCAGGACCGAGACGATCGCGCGGTTTTTGTCGATATTCGTCGAGGACAGCACCGCGACCGGCAGGGCCAGGGCGCAGCCGATAACGGTACCCAGAATGGACATCTTGATGGTGTCCACCAGGGGGCGGGTGACCTTGTCAAAGAAGCTCCACTTGGGGTGGAAGAGCTTGACCATGAGGTCCATGAGCTTGTCGAACTTGCGGATGATCAGTCCGAGGTCGAAGCCCGTCATACGGAGCGAAAGAATAATTGCCAGCAGTACCAGCGCCGCGATGATGGGCGCGCGGCTGCGGCGGCGGATGGTGGAATGGCCGTTTGCAAGCGTGATGACCTGGGGTTTGAAAATCTTGTCAAACCAGGTCAGCTTGACGCCGGAATTGTTTTCGTTCTCCATCGGTTCACTCCCCATTGCCCAGCACGGGCGCCTTGGTGCCGTTGTAGACATAGTCGATCTGCTCCTGGGTGATGGTGGCGGCCGGGCCGTCGAAGACGATCTCGCCCGCGCGTACGCCGATGACGCGGTCGCAGTACTGCAGCGCCAGGTCGATGTGGTGGATGTTCAGCAGAATGGAGATGTTGTAGTCCTTGTTGATGCGCACGAAGTCCTGCATGACCTGACGGGCGGTGATGGGGTCGAGGGAGGCGACCGGCTCGTCGGCCAGGATGATCTTCGGGTTCTGGTTCAGGGTACGGGCCAGAGCCACGCGCTGCTGCTGGCCGCCGGAGAGCTGGTCGCAGCGGGTATAGGCCTTGGAGAGGATGCCGACCTTGTCCAGACTTTCGAGGGCGCGCATTTTCTGCTCCTTCGAGAAGATGCCGAAAAGGACCTTGAAAAAGCCCATGTCCGGCACGTCCGCCGTAAGCACGTTCTTGATGGCGGTGGAGCGGCTGACCAGGTTAAAGCTCTGGAAGATCATGCCCACCTTGCGGCGGTATTTTCTGAGCTCCGCGCCGCGGAGGGTGTTGACGTCCACACCGTCAACGGTGAGAGTGCCCTTGGTCACATCGTGCATACGGTTGATGCAGCGGAGGATGGTGGACTTGCCTGCGCCGGACAGGCCGATGATGGCCACAAACTCCCCCTGCTCGATCTGGAGGTTTACGTCCTTGAGCGCGGTGAAGCCGTTGGGATAGGTCTTGTAGACATTCTTAAATTCAATCATACGGCTGCTTTACTCCCTTTAGTATCTTTGTATCCCTGTCGGAACCGTTCAGCGGTATTGCGCGAACACCGTTCAACGCTTACGGCGGGAATGGTTGTAAAAAGGGCCCTGTATGCGGGGATACAGGGCCCTGTGCGAGACAAAGACTTACTCGGCCAGGAGTTTCTGGGCGAGGCGGGCGCCGTCATAGTCGGCGTCGACAGCCTTGGCATAGCCGGTGTGGCTGTAGACGTCAAAGATGGCCTTGCCCTCTTCGGTATTGATGATGTTGATAAAGCAGTCCTGCAGCTTCTCGACCATCTCGGGCGTGTAGTAGGGGCTGGCCTTGGAGATGGCCACGGTGTCGTTGTAAATACCGTCGGTCACACCGATGACGTTCAGCTCGTTCCAGATGGAGTCGGAGCGGCCCATGCCCTGCTTGCCGGTGGAATCCTGCTGATCGGTGGGCAGAGTCCAGGATGCCTCATAGTCGTTGCGGCCGTCAGCGTAGCAGACGATGATGTCGACAGACTCAGCGGCAGCATAGGAGAAGGCGGTACCGTAGCCGGAGTCGAGGGGGATGACGTTGGACAGATCGGAGATCTTCTTGCCGTCGTAGTTTTCCATCAGCCACATGGTGGGGTAGATGTAGCCGGCGGAGGAAGAGGTCTTCTGCACGGCCCACTTTGCGCCGTCAAGATCTTCCCAGGTGAGCTTTTCGCCGTTGTTGACCTTCTCGGCCAGCTTCTTGCCGTACTCGGAGGGGGCGGCATAGATCAGGGAGCGATAGAAAGTGACCTGAGGGCCGTTCTTCTGAGTGGCGTTGGCTTCGCCGTTCCAGTCGGCGGGATTGGTGCTGTCGTTGGACAGGCCGTTGCGGGTGGCGGTCAGGATAACGTCGGTATCATCGGAGTACAGGGCGTAGGTGCCGCCGGGCAGCCAGCCGATATCGATGGAGCCGGCAGACATGGCCTCGCCGGTGGCGTCGTAGCTGGTGCCGACGCTGATCTCGACCTTGTCGACATCGACACCGAGCTTTGCCATCTCGGCCTTGACGAGCTCAGGCAGATTGGCGGTGCCGGTGATGATAACGTCAGCGTCCTTGGAGGGAACAAACTCGAGCGTCATCTTTTCAAAATGGGGACGGGCAGGCTCGGCAGGTGCCTCGGTGGCGGCAGGAGCAGGGGCGGGTTTGTTGCCGCAGGCAGCCAAGGCAAAAACCATGACGAGCACAAGCAGCATGGCAACGATTCTCTTCATGAAGGGTATTCCTCCTAATAAAATATGTTCACGCCCGAGGGCGGTGAATACAGGAAAACCACAAAATGTTGAAGCTTTTGACTTCTTCTGGCACAATATGTATTGTAACATGTTGGAAGATCTTTGGCAAGTATGTTTTGAAATTACACCATCACCGGGCTCACGATCTTCCCGATGGAGATGTACCCGTCCAGCACGGCGGCGATGTCGCTGCCCGCGGGGGCGGCGCCCTTTTCGACCGGCACGCCCTTCTGGCTGATGAGCGTGTGCCCCTCGGGATGCTGCCGCGCGGTGAACACGCCGTTATAAAGCTGCATCGGGGCGATGAAGCGCTCGCGCAGAATGCCGCGCAGCTCAGAAAGCGGCCCCGACGGGAAATTCACATTCCAGATCTCGCCGCGCCCCTGGCCGCGCTCGATCAGCTCTGCCGCGATCTCGGGCATGTATCGCTCGGCGATCGTGAGGTCTCCCCTGCCCTTTGCGGAAAAGGCGATGGAGGGGATGCCGTTCATCACGGCTTCAAAGCAGGCGCCGATGGTGCCGGAATAGGCGATGTCATAACCCGCGTTCCAGCCGTCGTTGACACCGGAGAAAATGTAATCGGGCTTAAAATCCAGCAGATGATCCAGCGCGACCTTCACGCAGTCGGCCGGTGTGCCGCCGAGACTCCAGGCACCCGCGACGGCAACCGGAAAGTCGGTGCAGCGCAGGGCCATGTCGTCAAAGAGTGTGAGTTTCTGGCTCATGCCGCTGCACTGCTCTGACGGCGCAACAACGTATGTTTCGCCGAGCTGCGCCGCGACCCTCGCCAGTGCCGCTATGCCGGGGGAACGGATGCCGTCGTCATTAACTACCAGAATACGCAGCTCGCTCTCCCCCTCTCATTTTACCCGCATAGTTTACCACAGACCGGAATGTCGAACAATCGGGAATACAGATGAAATTGCGGGCGAATGTACCGCCGCTTTTCGGAAAGTCTGTCTAAAACCGGTTTGCATAACAACATTTGGGTGTCAAGTTCATACCGGACCACAAAAGAGTGTGGATTTTTTTGAATGAGAGGGGTATAATAGCGCGAGCTTACAATAATAAAACGGAGGTTCCTTCATGGATCTCGCCGCAACCATCCTGCTTATACTCGAAGCCCTGTTTGCGCTTTGGCTTCTCCGGCGCGAGGGGCTGCTCGATCATCCGTGGGCGCTGATCGTCTCACTGCTGCTGACCGCCGCTGCCTTCGGTCTGCGCGCATTCTGCCTTGACTACGAGACGCTGGACTATCAGAATTTCCTGCGCCCCTGGGTGGCGTTCTACCGGAACAACCTGGGCTTTCGCTCACTCGCCTATCCGCTGGGAAATTACAATATCCCTTACCTGTATTTTCTCTGCTTCTTTTCTTATCTGCCGATCTGCGATCTGTATCTCATCAAGCTGCTGAGCATTTTCTTCGATGTGCTGCTGGCCTTCGGCGCGATGAAGCTGCTGGGCCTGTGCACGGAGAACAGGCGCATGCACATCGCATGCTTCTTCACGGTGCTGTTTCTGCCGACGGTGGTGCTCAACGGCGCCCTCTGGGGCCAGTGCGACAGCATCTATGTGGCGCTTGCGCTGCTGGGGCTGTGGCTGGGGCTTACAGACAGGCCTGTTTTGTCTGTGCTGTGCTTTGCGCTCTCCTTCGGCTTCAAGCTCCAGGCGGTATTTATCCTGCCGATCATGGCGGTGCTGTGGTTTCGCGGCAATTACAAACTGTGGCACTTTGCGCTGTTCCCCGCGTTTTACGTGCTGCTGGTTCTGCCCGCCGTGGCGCTCGGCAAGCCATTTCTTGAGACGCTCACGCTCTATACCTCGCAGACGGGCAGCATCGGCACCGGGCTCAACTATAACTCCCCTTCCATTTATGCCCTCTTCTGGCGCAGCCCCGAGACCACGGACGCGGCAAACCTCGGCATCGCGGCCGCGTTTACGTATATGCTCATGCTGCTGATTTTCTGCTTTCTCCGGCGGGACAGGCTCAGTGATCGGGCCGTGCTGACAGCGGCGCTGCTGTTTGTGGTGGGCATCCCCTTCCTTCTGCCGCACATGCACGAGCGCTATTTCTTCGGGGCGGACGTGCTGTCGCTCGTCCTGGGCTTTGCCTGTGTGCCCGGCATTCCGGCTGCGCTGCTCACACAGTTTGCATCCCTGCTGGGCTACCACGCCTACCTCAAAATGCGCTATCTGCTGTACATGGACCACGGCTCACGCGCGCTGATCGGGGTGATCCTGCTGGGAATCGTCCAACTGCTGTACGATACGGCAGGTGAAACCGAAAAAAATCCGGAACCGGAAAATTCAGCCTTGACAAACGACGAGAATCTGCTATAATACCCCTTGCCTTGAATGAGGCAAGGAAATATGCGAGAGTGCTGGAACAGGTAGACAGGCACGTTTGAGGGGCGTGTGTCAACCGACGTGGGAGTTCAAGTCTCCTCTCTCGC
>JBGUQD010000155.1:0-25391 GCA_045130755.1 Candidatus Limivicinus sp.
GGTGCGCGAGGCGGGACTTGAACCCGCACGTCCGGAGTGGACACTAGAACCTGAATCTAGCGAGTCTGCCAATTCCACCACTCGCGCGTTTCGCATTTTTTGAAGGCTTGATAATAATAGCACCGGCATGGCCAATTGTCAAGCTGTTTTTCTGTTCACAATGAATTTTCTTTACAGAACAGCCGGGGAATGGTATAGTAGCCCTGTAAAACCATGAGAGGAGGCGCGCTATGCCGCTGGACAGAACTGCCTTGAAATCCAGGGCGCGCGAGGTTATCGCCACTTCCAATCCACGCGTGATCAGCGTGGGCCTTGTTTATCTGCTGATCGGCGTTGTGCTGAGTACGCTTGGCGCACGTGTGATGAGCGTTAACATCAGCGAGAGCGAGGCCATGAACTACTTTAACTATGCCATGAACGGCAACTATGATTATGCGCTTCGCTATGCCGAGACGATGACGCCGCCTCCCACTGCGTATGCTATCAACGCACTTTTGATGTATATCTCTGCTGTCATCGGCGCGGGTTTTACGATCTTCCTGCTCAACACACTGCGCAACCGCCAGCCCTGCTTTGGAAATCTTCTGGACGGATTTGGCATCTGGTGGAAGGTCCTGCTCTTAAACTTCCTGCAAAGCCTGCTCGTCGGGCTGTGGAGTCTTCTGCTGTTCGTGCCGGGCGTCGTTGCGCATTACCGCTATTCCCAGGCGCTCTACATCCTTATCGATGATCCCGCGAAATCCCCGCTGCGCTGCCTGCGCGAATCCAAAGCCATGATGAAGGGCCACAAGAGTGAGCTGTTCATGCTGGATCTGAGCTTTCTCGGCTGGTATCTGCTGGGGATGATCCCGTATCTGGGCTATGCTGTTGAGGTATGGTCGGTGCCGTACATAGGCATGACGAAGGCACTGTACTATGAGACCCTGACCGGCAGCAATGTCTGGAGCTACACCCCGGATTATCCCGCATAAGCCAAACAGGCGCCCGTCCGGGCGCCTGTTTCATTTAGTAGATGAGTGAGAAATGCTCAGGCTTGAGCTTGTACTTGACACCGGAGATGAGCCCCATGGCGGCGTACATCGTCACCATGGAGGAGCCCCCGTAGCTGAAGAAGGGGAGTGTGATGCCGATAACCGGAGTAATGCCGATGCACATGCCGATGTTGATGAGAGCCTGGAAGGTCATGGCCGAGGCCACACCCATGCAGATGAGCATATCGAAAAGGCGGCCGCTCTTGAGCCCGATGCGCACGATGTGAACGATAATGACTGTCAGCAGGATGACCACCGCGATGCAGCCGATCATGCCGAGGTTTTCACCCACGACAGAGAAGATGAAGTCCGTGTGCTTGCCGGTAAAGACGGTGGTGCGGTGTCCCTCTTCCACACCGGTAAGACGGCCGGAGGCGAGGGTCAGCTTGCTCTGCGTGGTCTGCCAGGTAATGCCCCAGCCGTCGGGGTCGATGCTGGGGTCATAGGGGGCGATCAGGCGTTTTTTCTGGTAATCCTTGAGAAAGTAGTTCCAAAGCAGCGGCACCGCCGCGGCTACCGCCGCGCCGCCGAGGGCGAACCAGTAAAGCCGAACACCGAGGATGAAGAACATGGTCAAAAAAATCAGCATGATGACCGTGGCGCTTCCGAGGTCTGAGGAGACCACGATGATAAGGCCGAACACAATCACAAAATGGCCTACCATTTCCACAATGGAGAGAAAGCCGTCGATATCCTGGTGTTCCTTGATGTATGTCATTTGCTTTGCGGCCACAATGATATACAGGACCTTGATGACCTCGGCGGGCTGAATGCCGATGCCGGCGAAGCGGATCCACGCTTTGTTGCCGGTACCGTCGTCCTGACCGAAAATCACGAGCGCCACCAGGAGCAGCACGTTCACCGCGCACAAAATCTTCCATTGGGAGCCGAGAATGTCCGCGTCGATGATCGTGAAAACAACAAAGGCACCGATGCCGAGAAACATCGAGAAGACCTGTACCGCGATATACTTGGAAGGGGCCGACATGTTCCAGCCGCCGTTGACCATGCCGACGACAGCCTTGTCCACCATCAGGATGCCGAAGATGGAGCAGACAGTACAGATGACGAGCAGAAAAATATCCGCCCGCTGGAAAAACTGCCGGATGTAGGGTTTGAGCGCCTTGATGGGCGTCACCGCCTTTCCCGAAAAAAGTCACAAAACAGATATTACCACGAACTTGCTCTTTACGCAACGTGGAATATAGTGGTATAATACCCTGAATCTAAATTACTATATCACGAAAAAAGCCCGCGTTTGTTAGAAGTCTGTAAATCTGCACGGGCGACAGGAGAAAAGAATGTCTGAATTTATCAGCCACAGCGAACAGGAGACCGAGGCTTTGGGCGCGCGTTTTGCGTCTGCACTGCCCGGGGGGACGGTGGTCGCCATGTACGGCGATCTCGGCGCGGGCAAGACGGCCTTCGTGCGCGGCATGGCCCGGGGCATGGGACTTAAATGCCGGGTATCCAGCCCGACCTTCACCATCGTAAATGAATACCTGGGTGAGCGGGATCTTATCCATTTTGACATGTACCGTCTCTCGGGGGCCGACGAGCTCTTTGATATCGGCTGGGAAGACTACTTAAACCGCGGTGCGGTATGCGCGGTAGAGTGGAGCGAAAATGTTGAGGACGCGTTTTTCGGCGATGAGGTGCGCGTCACCATTGAGAAGCTCAATGACAGCGACAGAAAAATCACCATCGAGGGGGCGGAGCTATGCTGATCCTTGCTTTTGAATCCACGGCCAGGGCGGCATCATGCGCGCTGGTAAAAGACGGGAAGCTCATCAGTCAGTACAGCCAGTGCAGCGGCCTGACCCACAGCCGGACGCTTCTGCCGATGGGGGAGGACATGCTGAAGAACGCGGAGCTCAGGCTCGCGGACGTTGATCTTCTGGCGGTTGCCCACGGGCCCGGCTCTTTCACCGGGGTGCGCATCGGCGTGTCGATGGTCAAAGGCCTTGCCTGGGCAGGCGACAAGCCCTGTGTGGGCGTATCTACTTTGGAGGCCATGGCTTGGCACGGCCTTGCCGCGGGCGGCCTCATTTGCCCGGTGATGGACGCGCGGCGCAATCAGGTGTACAATGCGCTTTTCCGTATTGAGGGCGAACGTCCTGTACGCCTGACGGAGGACCGGCCCATCGCGATCAAGGATCTGGCCGAAGAACTGAAAGTGATGGGGGAGCGAGTCTTCCTTGTCGGCGACGGGGCGGAGCTTAGCTTCCGCGCTCTGACAGAGCTGGGGATCGACTGCGCCCTGGCCCCGGAAAACCTGCGTATGCAGGATGCATGGGGCGTGGCGATGGCGGCACAGGACAAGGAGCCCGGCAATGCCGACAGCCTACTGCCTGTGTATCTGCGCCTGTCCCAGGCTGAGCGCGAGCGGCAGGAGAGACTTGCACGGGAAGCAGAAGAAAAATAAAATATATTGCCACCGCGCATAAAACATGCTATACTATTCGGCGAAAATCGCGACCACAATGGATTAACTGAATAAACAAAGGAGAAGCAATCAATGAGCAAAGTATGCGTTTTCGACCATCCGCTGATCCAGCACAAGCTGTCCATCCTCCGTGACAAGGGTACCAGCGTCAAGGAGTTCCGCGAACTCATCTCTGAGATCGCCATGCTCATGTGCTATGAAGCGACCCGCGATCTGCCCCTCGAGGAGATCACGGTCGAAACTCCCGTTGCTCCCGCAAAGTGCAAGCGCATCGCCGGCAAGAAGCTGGCCATCGTGCCCATCCTCCGCGCCGGCCTTGGTATGGTTGACGGCATGGTAAACATGATGCCGAACGTCAAGGTCGGTCACATCGGTCTCTTCCGTGATCCTGCCACACTCGAGCCGGTCAAGTACTACTTCAAGATGCCCCCCGATATCGAGGAGCGCGACGTCATCATCGTCGACCCCATGCTCGCCACCGGCGGCTCCGCCTCCGCGGCGGTCACCTTCCTCAAGGAAGTCGGCGTCAAGCACATCAAGCTCATGAGCGTCATCGGCGCACCCGAGGGCGTCAAGCGCATGCAGGATGACCACCCCGACGTGGACATCTTTGTCGCCGCGCTGGACGATCATCTGAACGATCACGGCTACATCGTCCCCGGTCTGGGCGACGCTGGCGACCGTATCTTCGGCACCAAGTAATCCTGACAAAAATACAAGCAAGGGACTGTGAAAAATGATTTCACAGTCCCTTGCTTATTATATGGCGTTTTACAGCACGTGGACCGAAGCCGGGTCGAAGACCAGGCAGCAGGTATCGCCCACCTGATAGATGTGCTTGTTTTTGGGATTGTGCTCCTCGAGCTTGACAAGGGTGTCGCCCACCATGACGTGGTAGTTCTGGTAGGAGCCCATGAAGCAGCTCAGTACCACCTTGCAGGGCAGGCCGCCTTCATCCGCCAGCGTTGCAGCCTCAGGACGGAGGACCACCGTGTACTCCTTGCCTTTCTCCATATCGTCGCGGCCCTCCAGCTTGAGGGGGTTGCCCTCGATGCTAAGTATGACGAACTTACCGTCGCGAGCGGTCATGGGGCCCTTGAGGAAGTTTGCCTCTCCGATGAAGTCGGCGACAAACTCGTTGACCGGATGGTAGTAGATTTCCTGCGGCGTACCCATCTGGGCCACCACGCCCTTGGACATGATGATGATGTTGTCCGACAGGGCCATAGCCTCAGACTGGTCATGGGTGACGTAGATGGCGGTGATGCCGACTTCCTGCTGGATGCGGCGGATCTCGGTGCGCATCGTGACACGGAGCTTCGCGTCGAGGTTTGAAAGCGGCTCGTCGAACAGAAGGACCGACGGCTCAATGACCAAGGCGCGCGCCAGGGCGACACGCTGCTGCTGGCCGCCGGAGAGCTGGTTGGTCATGCGGCCTTCCATGCCGGTCAGCTCCACGAGATCGAGGATCTTCATGACGCGCTCTTTGATTTCCTCCTTGGGGACCTTGCGGAGCTTGAGGCCGTAGGCCACGTTGTCAAAGACATTGTAGTGGGGGAGAAGCGCATAGCTCTGGAACACCATGGCGGTGTCGCGCTTATTCGGGGTCAGCTCGTTGATGGGTTCATCGCCGAGATAGATTTCGCCCTCGTCCGGGCTTTCAAAGCCCGCGATCATTCTAAGCGTCGTGGTCTTGCCGCAGCCGGAGGGACCCAGCAGCGTCACGAAGGAGCCGGGCTCGATGACAAGGGAGGTATCCTTGACGGCATAGAACTCCTTGCCGGTCTTGGGGTCCTGATAGATTTTGGAGATATGCTCGAGGCGAACGCCTTTTTTCACTTTAGCCATGGACTCAATCCTCCTTCATGGATTTGCTGGTGCCGAAGTGCTTGATGAACAGGTTCATCAGCAGCACCGCGCTGTAGGTGATGATGATCAGGATGGTGGCAAACGCGCAGGCCAGACTGTAGGAGCCTTTCTCGGCAAATTCGTTGATCTGCACGGTGATGAGCAGATAACTCGGCGTGACGAGCAGGATGATGGCGGAAATGGCGGTGATGCTGCGCACAAAGGCAGTGACAAGGCCGGAGAGGAAGGAGTCTTTAATGAGCGGCAATGTAACGGTCATGAAGACCTTAAAGCTGTCCGCGCCCATGTCGTAGGCAGATTCCTCGATCGACTTGTCGATCTGCCGCAGGGCGGAGATGCCGCTGCGCGTGCCGGTGGGCAGAGAGCGGACGACGAACACGATGACAAGGATCAGGCCCGTGCCGTAGATGCCCTGCAGGAAACCGGTGTGAAAAACACCGCCGGAGAAGCCGCGGATATAGCCGACGCCGAGAACGGTGCCGGGCACCGCCATGGCGAGCATGGACACGGCCTCAATAAAGCCCTTGGCCTTGAACTTGCGCTTGACGACGAGATAGGAGATGATCATGCTCAGAAGCGCCGTAATGGGAGCGGAGATGAAGCTGAGCACGAAGGAGTCCTTAAACGCCTTGAGGCCCTTGTAGCGGGTGAAGACCTGCGTGAACCACTTGCCCGTGAGCGGGAAGAAATGGCGGCCCCAGGTGGGGAAGAGGGCGCCGATGGGCACACAGATGTACATCATGATGACAAAGGCGGCAGCAAGGCTGCAGAAGATGGTCAGCGGGACCTTGACGCTCTTGTCCTCGATGAGCATGCGGCCGCGGGAGGCTTTGCCGGTGAGCGTCGCGGCGGTCTTGGCCTCGAGATAGTACTTCTGCACTGCGAACATCGCGAGTGTGATGCACAGCAGCACCACGGCCATCGCGGCGGCGCCCGCCTTGTCATAGGCGCCGGTGATCTGCAGATAGATCGTGGTGGCCAGTGTATCATAGGAGCCGCCGATCAGCATGGGGTTTGCGAAGTCCGCGATGGACTCGATAAAAGTCACGAGGAAGGCGTTGCCGAGGCCGGGCAGCATCAGCGGCAGTGTCACGTCCGCAAAGACCTTCCAGCGTCCGGCGCCCATGTCGCGGGCGGCCTCCTCGAGGGAGGGGTCGATGTTTTTCAGCAGGCCCTTGAGCATCATGTAGCAGACGGGGAAGAAGGTCAGGGTCTGGACAATGACGATGCCCCAGTAGCCGTAGACATTGTTGTCATAGATATGCAGGAGATAGCGCGTGATGATGCCCGCTCTGCCGAAGAGCATGATCATCGACAGGGAGAGCACAAACGGGGGCGAAACCACCGGCAGCATGGAAACGACCTTGAACAGGCCGCCCACAAACTTGTTCATGCGCACATAGACCTCCACATACGCAAACAGCAGGCCGATGAGCGCCGAGAGTATGCCGACCACAAAGCCGACCTTCAGGGTGTTCGTGATGGCGCGGGTGAAGCTCTTCATGGCGAAGATGCGCTTGAAGATCGAGAAGCCGAAGCTGCCGTCGCCCACAAAACTGTCTACCAACAGGATTGCCAGCGGGTAGAGAATAAACAGAGTCAAAAAGGTGATCAGCACGACGATGGTGGTGACCATGATGGGGTCAGCCATCAGCTTTTTCCGGTCCAGCGCCGCGCCCTGTCCTCTTGCCATAGAGTTCTCTCCTTTCACACAGGTCTATCAAAAAAGGGATGGCGGAAATCCGCCATCCCCTGCGGGATCATGGTTTATCTGGCAATTGACCGTCAACTCACGAGGTCTTGAAACGACCCTCGCCGGTGTCGCTGCCGGCAGCTTCGATCGCCGCCATGACATCGTTGACATTCTGCTCGGTATCGGAAACAGCCTTGGCAAAGTCATAGCCGTCCCAGACGAGGCTGGGATCGAGGCCAAACTCAGCGGCAGCCTCAGGCTGCTTGGCGTTGTCGATGACCAGGAACTGGTAGGAGCCGTGATCGGCAGCCTGCTCCACGCAGTCGGGGCTCAGGGCATACTCCATGAAGAGGCGGGCGGCGTTGATGTGAGCCGCACCCTTGAAAATGGCGACAGGGCCGATCTCGCAGGCGGTGCCGTCAGAGGGGACGACCAGCGCCACGTTGTCATAGCCGTTGTCCACGATCTGGGTGATGCCGTCATGCAGGAAGCCGATGCCGATGATGCATTCACCGGTGCCGACATTCTTGGACGGGCCGGAGCCGGACTTGGTGTAAACCTGAACATTCTTGTCGAGGTCTACGAGGTACTGGATGCCTTCGTCATGGCCCTTGAGCTGAATCATGAGGTTGGCGACGAGCTTCGGGGTGCCGGCGGTCTTGTAGTTGGACAGCCAGATCAGTCCCTTGTACTCGGGCTTGAGCAGATCGTCCCAGCTCTGGGGGGCCTCAAGGCCGAGACGGTCAAGCTCATCGGTGTTGACCATGAAGCCGAGAAGGCCGGTGTAGATGCCGTACCAGTAGCCGTTGGGATCCTTATAGATATCCTTGGTCAGGTGAGAGGCATTTTCGGGGACATAGGAGTTGTCCAGGAAGCCCTTGGCGGCCAGACCGTCATAGGGGTTGTTGGTGCCGCCGAACCAGACGTCGGCAGAGGGCTTGCCGTTCTCTTCCTCAATCTTGGCAGGCACTTCACCGGTGGACAGGCGCTGATAGGTGGTCTTGATGCCGTAGATCTTCTGGAAGTTCTCGCAGGCAGCCGCGAGATAATCCTCTTCGCAGGAGCCGTAGACGACGAGCTCGCCCTCGGCCTTGGCAGCGGCGATCAGATCGTCCATACCGTCGGCATGAGCGCTGACAGAGAACAGGGCGAAGACCATGACCAGAGTCAGTAACAAAGCGATGGTTTTTTTCATGATGATCCTCCTTCATTCTTTTCTATCCCGTGCAGGTGCGGCAGATGCCGCAAACCGCTGAGATCCGTTGTTTTCGGGTTTTCCCGAAACTTGAAAAAATTATAGCATATTTTACCTAAGCGGACAAGAAGATTCGTGTTTCATCCTGTACAAAATGCACAGCAAATTCTTGTAGTTTTTGACTATTGACAGACTTGCACAGTTTGAGATGAATGGTATAATGTCAAAAAAAGCACAACAGGAGGATTTCGTCCCATGCGCTTTCTTCACCTTGCCGACCTGCATTTCGGCAAATCCATCTACGGCACGTCCCTGCTGGAAAGCGGAGACCAGGGCGCCTGGGTCGACCGCTTTCTGGAGCTTGCGGAAAGCGTCCGCCCCGACGCGGTGGTGATCGCCGGTGATGTGTACGATCGGAGTGCGCCCTCGGGAGATGCGGTGCAGTTGTTAAGCCGCATGCTCACGCGTCTGTCAGAGCTTCACATCCCTTCGATGCTGTGCGCAGGCAACCACGACTCGGTGCAGCGCCTGTCTTTTGCAAATTCACTCCTCTTCCGTGAGGGGCTTCACATCTCCGGCAGTCTCTATCATGATCCGATGCTTTCTCATGTCACGCTCAAAGATGAACATGGACCGGTGACTTTCTGGCTTATGCCCTATGTGTTCCCAGCCCTTATCGCAAAAGCTCTGGATGACGACACCCTGCGCACAGGTGAAGCCGCCGTACGAGCGCTGCTGGAACGCCAGCCCATCGACTTTGCACAGCGCAATGTCCTCGTCGCGCACCAGAATGTAACCGCGAAAGGCGTGGAAGGGGAGCGCGGAGGGTCAGAGTCCATGGTGGGCGGTGTCGGGCAAATCGACTATACGGCGTTCGACGGCTTTGACTACGTGGCACTGGGCCACATTCACGCGGCTTACGCAGTGGGGCGCGAGAGCATACGCTATGCGGGCTCGCCCCTTTGCTACCATTTCAACGAGACGCGTCAGAGCGCCAAGGGGCCGGTGCTGGTAGAACTGGGAGCCAAGGGCGAGGGGGTAAAGATCGAGACGCTGGCCATCCCGCCGTTGCACCCCATGCGGGAAATCCGCGGTGCTTATGAGGAGATCCGCGAGGCAGAGCTGAACGATACCCGGCGGGGCGAGTATCTGCGCATCGTGTTGACCGACCGGCGCGTAAGCCCCGAGAGCTCTGCCTTTTTCCGTGAACTGTATGCGGGACGGGACAGTGTGCTCATGGAGCTGTGCTCGGAGTTTACCCGGTTTTCCGGCGAAGCCGCTGCGCTGTCGCGCGGCGACGTGGAGCAGAAAACCACCGAAACCCTGTTCGCCGATTTCTTCACCGAACGCAGCGGCGGCGAGCCGCCGACGGATGAGGATGCTGCGCTGCTCCGGTACGCCGGTGAACTCCTGCGCCGCGCTGACACGCACACGGTCCCGACAGCGCGGGACATGGAGAAGCTGCTTGACTATCTGACGCAACAGGAGGGACAGGCATGAGACCGCTGTATCTGGAAATGACCGCCTTCGGCTCCTATGCCGGACCGACGGTGCTGCCTTTTGATAAACTGACCCATGGACTCTATCTTGTGACCGGCGACACCGGCGCGGGCAAGACCACCATCTTCGATGCCATCATGTTCGCTCTCTACGGCGTGGCCAGCGGCAGAGACCGCAGCCCCGAAATGCTCCATTGTGACCGTGTGCCCAAGTCCCTCGATACCGTGGTGAAGCTCCGCTTTGCTCAAAGCGGCAAGGAATACGAGGTGGAGCGCCGCCTCCATTTCAGCAAAAAGCGAGGCACGGATCAGTACAACGACGCAAAGCCGGAGGCCGTTTTAAATGAGCCTGACCGCGCCCCCACCGAAGGGGCAAACAGAGTCAGCGCACGCATTGAAGCCCTGCTGGGCCTCAATGCCGAGCAGTTTCGCAAAATCATCATGCTGGCCCAGGGGGAGTTCCGGGAGTTTCTCAACGCCGACAGCGACAAGAAAAACGAAATCCTCGGCAGGCTCTTTGACTCCGAACCCTATGTATGGTATCAGAATCTGCTGGCGGGGGCACGGGACGAGCTGAAAAATCGCCGCGCCGGGCAGAGCGAGCAGCTTCGCACGCTCATGCAGAATGTTTTCCAGCCGCCCGAAGAAATCTCTTCCGAGAAAAAGGAAGGCTTTCAGCCCGAGCACCCCGGATTGCTTGAAAACCTGCGCCTTCTGTGCGATGAGGACAGCGAAGCTCTCGCAGAGCTTGAGCAGGAGCGGGAAAAACGAAACGCCCGGATCGCGGCGCTCAACACGAAGAAGGGCGCGGCCGAGGCCGACAACGCGCAACTGGCAGAGCTGGAACGCCTGCGCGCCGCTCTCTCGGAATTGGAGTCGAGGGGCGCGGAGATCGAGAAGCGCAAAGCAATGTGGACGCTTGCAGAGACGGCGGTACACCGCGCAAAACCCGCAATCGACCGGGAGGAAAAGGCAGAAGCCGTACTTGCTGCCGTACAAAATGAGATCGAAACACTCCGGGCGGAGCTTCGTGCGCACAGCGAGGCGGCACAGGCGGCGGCGCAGGTCGTGAATGCCGATGCGGAGACGAACGAAGCGCTTGCACAGATGGCTGCCCGTGCGCAGGTCATCGCGCGTCAGCTTCCGCGTTATGAGGAGCTTTCAGGGAAAATGAGGGAAAAGGCCGATGCCGACAGGCGTGAGGCCGAGGCACGTGCAGCGAGGGAAAAAGAGCAGGCGGCGTTTGATACTCTCACAGCGGAAATCGAATCGCTGCACGAAAAAACGCAGACACTCGAGAATGCGGACACCGAAGCCCAGACTGCCCGGAATCGGGCTGAGCGGGCGCAGGAAACGGCGCAGGCGCTTGCGGGAATCCGCAATGAGGCGCGCGCCATCGCAGGACTCGAGAGAGACCTGGATGTCCGGCAGGAGCGTCTGGATGAACTGACGCGGAAGGCGGCCCGGGCAGAGGAAAAGTATTCCGAGCTCTACCGCCGCTTTATCGCGGGGCAAGCCGGGCTTTTGGCAAAAGATCTGCGTTGCCGACTGGAGACCGATGGCGAGGCCGCATGCCCGGTCTGCCGCACTGCTCTCAAACGCGAGGCCGTCGGACAGCTCGCAGTCATGACTGACGATACACCGGATCAGGAGCGCGTGAACGAAGCCAAAGCGGCGCACGAGAAGGCGGAACGATTGCGCGCCGAACAAGCCACCGGCAGGGCCACGCTCGCCGCAGCCATCGAGTCGCGCATTGCTGCGCTTATGGAACGGACCTTTCCGCTATTGCCCGACTGTGACGGCTGGGAGATGCTGCACAAAGAGGGATACCTGAACGCGGCTGTGGAGAAAGCCGCTCAGAGTCAGACGGAAGCGGAAAAAGCCCTGCAAGCGGCACAGCAGCGGCAAACAGAGCGGCAAAAGCTCAAAGAGCTGCTGCCGCAGAAGGAACAGGCCAGGGAGGATGCCCGCGCCCGGATCGAGACGCTGGAGAAGCGGGCGCAGGAAATGCACAGCGCCGCCCTTGCGGCGGAAGCCGTGATCGCTGAGCTCAAACGGCAGCTTCCGTACCCGGACGAGGCCGCCGCAAAGGCCGGGCAGCAGGCACTGGAAGAAGAGCGGCAGCGGCTTACCGCGCTGATCAAGGCCCACCGCGAGGAACTGGATCGTACCCGGCAGCGGCTTGACACTGCCCGGGGCAGTTTAAAGGAGAAGGAGAGCACCGCCGCAAGACAGACCGCTGAACTGAAGGATGCCCGCCATGCTCTGGCTGATACCCTCACAGAGTCCGGCTTTGCCGACTCCGCTGCGGTGTACGCGGCACTCGCCCCCATCGAAGGTGACGCGGCTGTATGGCTCAAGACGGAGCAGCGTGCCTTTACCGCCTACGAAGAGTCCCTTCGCCACACACGTGAACAGATCACGCGCCTTGAGGAACAGACCGCCGGAAAAGCATTCACAGAGCTTTCCGCCCTGGATGAGATGCTTGCGGGACTCGGCAGCGAATACGACGCTGTAAATACCGCCTGCGCCAGACTGACTGCCCTCCGGAAAAACCATGAGGAGGTGCTGGGGCAGGCAGCAGCACTCCGCGCAGAGCTCAGGCAGAGCGAGGGCGCATGGACACGGCTGGACAGGCTTGCGTCTTTGGCCGTCGGCAGCAGCGGTGAGGGCGGCAAGCTCAGCTTCGACCGCTACGTGATGGGCGCTGTGTTCCGGGAGATACTGGAGATGGCCAACCGCCGCATGGAGCTCATGAGCGGCGGACGCTATACCCTTATGCATAAGGCCGGCGCAGACCGGCGCAACGCCAAGGCAGGCCTTGAGATCGAGGTACTGGATAACAGTACCGGCCAGCTCCGCCCCTCGGGGTCGCTCTCCGGCGGCGAGAGCTTCTTTACTTCGCTTGCCCTGGCACTGGGATTATCCGATGTGGTGCAGAACCACGCGGGCGGCAGACAGATGGACGCCCTGTTCATCGACGAGGGCTTCGGCACACTCAGCGACGACGTGCTCGACCGCGCGCTGGATGTCTTGAATCAGCTCACCGAGGGCAATCGCCTGGTGGGTATCATCTCACACGTGGACAAGCTCGATGAGAGCATCGCCCAGAAAATCCGCGTGAAAAGCACCGGCAAGGGCAGCACGCTGACCCTGGAATTGCCGTGAGAATGCAGGCAAAGCTTGATAGTTTCCGTATTGTGTGGTAATATAAACAAGTTAAACACATCAGATACAAGGAGATAAAACTATGATTGCAATCGGCAGTGACCACGGCGGTTATGCACTCAAGAAGGCGCTGATGGCGCATCTTGATAAACGCGGCCTGGAATACAAAGATTTCGGCACTTATTCGGAGGCCTCCTGCGACTACCCTGTGTTCGCCAAAGCGGTTGCCCACGCGGTGGCAAGCGGCGAGTGCGAATGCGGCATTCTCGTCTGCGGCACCGGCATCGGTGTTTCCATCACGGCTAACAAGGTTCCCGGCATCCGAGCCGCTCTCTGCGGCGACTGCTTCAGCGCCGAGGTCACTCGTGAGCACAATGACGCGAACGTTCTCTGCATGGGCGCACGCGTGGTGGGAGAAGGCCTTGCCCTCAAGATCGCCGATATCTTCCTCGACACGCCCTTTTCCAACGATGAGCGGCACATCCGCCGCATCTCCCAGATAGAGGGCTGAACCCTTGGCGCGGGTACAGGAGTTTTACAAGGGGAGACGCAAGCGGCGCAACTATGCCTTTATCCCCTTCATTGCGCTTTTGGCGCTGTTCTCGGTGATGCTGGTGCTGTTTTACGGCATGCAGAAGTACGCGGTCATCTCCAAAGACGGCGTCAAGATCGAACTGCCCATCCTCTCGGACGGGAGCGCTGCCGCCATCGACGACGAAGGTCACACCATCCGACAGTTTGAGCCGGTGAGCGTGCCGCTGAACCTTGATCCGCCGGACTTCAACTACGTCAAATCCAGCGCAGGCAAGAATGCACCGCCGGTACGCGGCATTTTCATCCCTTCCGTGAATGTCAACCCCAATAAGATCATCGAGTATGCATCCCGCCTTGTGGCGGGCAACGCGCTGGTTCTGGAGATGAAACCCCGCAGCGGCGTTTGCCTGTGGGAGTCCCAGTCCCAGATGGCTACGGCCTATTCCCTCAACCAGCCTACTGAGCTCACCGCCGCCATGCCGGAAATGATCGCGACCTTAAAGGGGCAGAATATCTACCTGGTCGCGCAGATCAGCTGCTGCATCGATGAGCTGCTGCCCACCCGCACCACGGCTTACTGCATCCACACGGAGACGGGGCTTAACTACACCGACGGTCTCGGTACCTGGCTCGACCCCTACAATCTCGACCTCAGAACCTGGATCGCCGAGATGGTGCAGGAGCTCTACGACCTGGGTTTTGACGAGGTGGTGCTGGCAGATGTCTGTCACCCCTCCCTTGCCGAGGCGGTACCGCTTTTGTACACGCGCGAGATTTCCACCGAGCGCAGCAGCGTCTACGCCGTGTGCGGACTGGCAACGGGCATTGCCGACAAACTGCGTGACCGGGAGAAGGTGCTGTCCATCTACTGCAAGACCCGTGAAGCCCTTGTGCGCGACGACTATACCACAGGTCAGAACGCGGTGCTGTTCATGCAGCTTTACGACCGGGTGTACCTCGAGACGGACAAGTTCACCTATCCCTACAACGTGGAGGATATGGAGAGTTCCGTCCATGTCGGCAGCGTCTATGACCGCCTGGTGCCCGTGGTCGTCAACTATATCCCGGACAACTCCAGCTGGGTCCTGGTCGACGGCCCGGAAGAATGATCAAATTCGAAACAATGTTTTGGATTTGAAAGCTCGCACATATCGCACACGGCTTACGGGGGACAAGCCGTGTTTGGTCGGCGCGAGGGTTCACCTTATTCGCCTAAGGTGTTTTTTCCAAAGCACAATTCCGTCAAAAACGATTTAGATTTCCTTTGTATAGAAATGACTGACTCCAAGGATATTGGCAGGAAGAAGGAGCTGCGGCTCCTTCTTCCTGTTTAAAATCCACAACAGTTCCCTCGATTTTTGCCGCAATTTGTACAAGCTTTTTTTCGGAAAAAGCTTGTAATCCGACTCAACTTATGGTAAACTGTCGCCGTTCTAAAGACATATGTCCCTAAAACACGGACATTCAGAGAGGAAGATACACAATGAAAGTTGCAATATTGGGTTTCGGCACCGTCGGTGTCGGCGTGTATGAGATGCTGGAAAAGTGCGCGGGCCTGGAGCCGGGCCCCGTTCTGGTACGCCCGGGCAAGGAGGACAAACCCTTCAAGGTCTCTTCCATGGAAGCGATCGTAAACGATCCCGGTGTCGGCGCAGTGGCGGAGGTTATGGGCGGCATTGAGCCCGCAAATTCCTATGTTGCCATGGCGCTGTCTGCCGGCAAGCACGTGGTCACCTCCAACAAGGCCCTCGTTGCCGCCCACGGCATCGAGCTTGCACAGCTTGCAAGAGACAAGGGTGTGTCCTTCCTCTTCTCTGCTGCCTGCGGCGGCGGTGTGCCCTTCCTGCATAACCTGGCCATCGCGGCGCAGAGTGACAGGATCCTCTCCCTCGGCGGCATTCTGAACGGCACCACCAACTTCATGCTCGACGCCATGCAGAGCGAGGGCAAGGATTATGGTGATGTTCTCCGTCAGGCCCAGGCTCTGGGCTATGCCGAGGCAGATCCCACGGCGGACGTATCCGGCCTTGATGCGCTGCGCAAGATCATGCTGGCCTGCGCGGTGGCTTACAACAAACTGCCCGTGGACGGCTTCAGCCGCGAAGGCATCGAGAGCATCACTGCGGCCGATGTTTCAGACTTCCAGTCCCGCGGCCTCACCTGCCGCCTCATCACCTCCGGAGGCCCTGCGGGCGACACGGTTTACGCCTATGTCGAGCCGGTGCTCTTCCCCGCCAACGCGCCCGAGTGCTCGGTGGTCAAGAATTTCAACATGGCGAAATACAACGGTGAAAACGCCGGTGCCATCGTTCTGATGGGCCAGGGCGCGGGCCGCTATCCCACCGCCTCCGCCGTCGTGCGCGACCTGTGCGGACTGGGCAGCCTTGAGATGTTCCGCCCGGAGGTTTGCGAGGTGAAGGCCGACAACGCAGCCTGTGTGCATCCCTACTATGTGCGTGTGGACGCTGACAAGGCCGGCCGCTTCGTATTCAGCGACAAGTGGGCCGACGGCAGCAGCGTGCGCGGCATCGTTGAGCCCATCGCGGTGCCTGCCATGCACGCGCTCGCCGATTCTGTACGCAAGGAGGGCGGCAGCATCTTCTTCGCCGCTATGGAGGGTTAAATGTTAAAGGTAGCAAAATTCGGCGGCTCCTCCGTCGCGGGAGCCGAACAGTTCAAAAAGGTCAAGGCCATCATTGAGGCCGACCCCTCCCGGCGCATTGTGGTCAGTTCCGCCGCGGGCAAGCGCGACAGCAGTGACCATAAGCTCACGGATCTGCTCTATCTCTGCCACGCGCACATCACCTATGGCGTGTCGTGCGACGACATCATCGGCACCATCCGCAGCCGCTTCGCCGACATCCGCGACGAGCTTCACCTCCAGTACGACGTGGAGGGCGATTTCGACAAGCTCCTGCCCCGTCTCAATCGCGACATGGGCGTGGACGAGCTGGTGTCCAGAGGTGAGTATTTCACCTCGAGGCTGCTGGCCGAATATCTTGGATATAGATTTGTAGACGCGGCTGACTGCGTGTTCTTCGGCCTGGACGGTCAGATCGACCGGGAAAAGACCTATGCTGCCATCGGCAACGCACTGGCTCAGTATGAACGCATTCTGATCCCCGGCTTTTACGGGAAGCTTCCCACCGGGAAAATCAAAGTCATGTCCCGCGGCGGCAGCGACATCTCCGGTGCGCTGGCAGCGGCGGCGGTGAACGCGGACGTGTATGAAAACTGGACCGACGTGTCCGGCATCCTCATGGCCGATCCCCGCATCGTGGAAAATCCCGCGCCCATCTCCACCATCACCTACGCAGAGCTTCAGGAGCTTGCGTTCATGGGCGCTTCCGTTCTGCACGAGGACTCCATCAGCCCCGTCAAGGAGAAGGGCATCGCCCTCAACATCCGCAACACCAACCGCCCCCAGGATCCCGGGACCATGATCGTCGAGGAAGTGGAGGAGGACGGCGAGCAGGAGCGCTTCATCACCGGCATCGCCGGGCGCCGCAACTTCACCGTGCTCACTATCAAAAAGCGCCCCATGAACGCAAACGAGGCCCTGCGGCAGGCGCTGGACATTCTCGACCGCTACCACGTAGCGGTGGAGCATATCACCCTCGGCCTTGACTCCTTCGCGCTGGTAGCCTCCACCGCAGCCCTCGGCGACAGCGTGTATGATGTGATCGCCGACATGCAGAAGGCCATTCGTCCCGACGACGTGAACGTCAAGGAGGGCATCTCCCTGGTTGCCACGGTAGGCCGCAAGATGACCTCCCGTCCCGGCACCTCGGGCCGCCTCTTCCACGCGCTGGGTAAGAGCGGCATCAACATCCGCACCATCGCCCAGGGTGCCGACGAGCTTTCGATCATCGTGGGTGTGGAAAACGCAGACTTTGAAAAAGCAATAAAAGTTCTGTACGAGAGATTCGCAGGATAATTAGAATTGGAGGAAAACATAATGAAAGCTTTGAATATCGCAGTTCTGGGCGCCACGGGCGCTGTCGGTCAGGAAATGCTCAAGATCCTTGCCGAGTACGACATCCCCATCAATGAGCTCCGTCCCCTCGCCAGCGCAAAGAGCGTCGGCAAGTGCGTATCCTTCAAGGGCAAGGACGTTCCCATCCAGGAGGCCAACGACGATGCCTTCGAGGGCCTCGACTTCGTCCTCGGCGCTGTGGAGGGAGATATGTCCAAGCGCTTTGCCCCCGCCATCAAGAAGAGCGGCGCCATCTACATCGACAACAGCTCCGCCTTCCGTCTCGATCCCGACGTGCCACTGGTGGTCCCCGAGATCAACGGCGCGGACGCACTGGATAACCACGGCATGATCGCAAACCCCAACTGCTGCACCATCATCACCCTCATGGCCGTTGCCGGCATCAACAAGATCTCCGAGATCGACAAGATGGTCGTCTGCACCTACCAGGCGGTCTCCGGCGCGGGCACCAACGGCATCAACGAGCTCAACGAGCAGATGGCCGCCCTTGCCAAGGGCGAGAAGCCCGTCGTCAAGACCTTCGCCACCCAGATCGCCATGAACGTCATCCCCTTCATCGACGCTCCCTACGGCAACGACTACACCAAAGAAGAGATGAAGATGCAGAACGAGGGCCGCCGCATCATGCACAACCCCAACCTCAAGGTCAACTGCACCTGCGTGCGCGTGCCGGTCATGCGTTCCCACTCCATGGCGGTGACCCTGCACACCAAAGAGAAGGTCTCCGTCGAAGCCGCCAAGGCTGCCGTCGCCGCCTATCCCGGCGTGCGTCTTATCGAGAACTATGAGGGCCGCTGCTATCCCACTCCGCTGGACACCACCGATCAGGACATCGTCTGGGTCGGCAGAATCCGCGACGACCTCACCGACGACCACGGCCTGACCCTCTGGTGCTGCGGCGATCAGATCCGCAAGGGCGCAGCCTCCAACGCCGTGCAGATCCTCAAGCTCATCGCCGAGAAGATGTAACCGGATACGAAACAGGCGCTGTCCTTCCGGGCAGCGCCTTTCCAATACCTGAACACATTCAGACAAAAAGGGATCCCGCCCTTTCGGACGGGATCCCTTTTATATGTTCTTTACTTCGCTTCCTGCATCTTGCGGATCTCGATGCGCTTGCGGCGGCCCTCCATGAAGATGGGCAGCTCTTTCGGACGGTCGAAGTAGTCGATGCTTTCCACAAAGTAGCGCTTGCGCAGGTGGATGGCGTCGAATTTGCAGCGGGTAGTGCATACGCCGCAGCCGAGGCACTTGTTGGGATCGACGAAGGATGCGCCGCAGCCGAGGCAGCGTGCCGTCTCCTTCTTCATCTGCTCCTCGGTGAAGGTCTTGCGGTCGTCCCTGAAGGTGGAAGCCTTGGCTGCGTCCTTACCCGGGATCTGACGCGCGGAGGCGTCTGCGCTGCGCTTGACGGTGTCGAAATCGACGTTCTCCTTGTCAAAGGCGCGGTAGGTGAGACGGTCGCGGCCGATGGTCAGACTCTGGCCCGGCTGGACAAAGCGGTGGATGGAGATGGCGGCCTGCTTGCCCTGCGCGATGGCGTCGATGGCAAACTTGGGACCGGTATGGGCGTCGCCGCCGACGAAGATGTCGGGCTGGGCGGTCTGGTAGGTGACCTCGTCTGCAAGCACGCGGCCCTTCTCATCGACCTTGAGCTCGCCGAGGTCGAGACCGTCGAGCTCGATGCGCTGGCCAATGGCGGCGAGGATCGCGTCGCACTTGATGACCTTGTCGCCCTCGCACTTGAGTGCAGTGACCTTGCCGTTTTTGCCTTCAATCTCCACGGGCTTGTGCTCGAAGAGGAACTTCACGCCCTCTTCCTTCGCCTCGGCTACCTCGGCGGGATCGGCGGGCATGTCGCTCTCCCTGCGGCGGTAAGCCACGGTAACCTGAGCGCCCAGACGTACGGCGGTGCGGGCCACGTCCATGGCGACGTTGCCGCCGCCGACCACGACGACCTTCTTGCCAAGGGCGGGACGGGCGCCGGCGTTGACCTCACGCAAAAAGTCGATGCCGCCCCAGACGCCCTTGAGATCCTCACCCGGGATGCCGAGGGAGGCGGACTTCTGCGCGCCGACGGCGAGATAGAAAGCGTCATAGCCCTGGTCGCGCAGTTCCTGGATGGTGACGTCCTTGCCGACCTCCACGCCGCAGCGAAAGATCACGCCCAGCTCCTTGAGTACGTCGATCTCGGCGTCGAGCACGGGCTTTTCAAGGCGAAAGCTGGGGATGCCGTAACGCAGCATGCCGCCGGGCTGTTCATTCTTATCAAATACAGTGACCTTGTAGTTGTCGGCTGCGAGATAATAGGCGCAGCTCAGGCCTGCGGGGCCCGCACCGATGATGGCGATCTTCTTGTCGGAGAAGTCATAGAGCTTCTTCGGAACAAAGCGGGTGTCGCGCTCGAGCTCGCGGTCGGCGATGAACTTCTTGACCTCGTCGATGGCGACGGCACGGTCGATGTCGCCTCTCGTGCACACATCCTCGCACTTGCGGTTGCAGACGCGGCCGCAGACGGCGGGCAGGGGATTCTCCTTCTTGATGAGCTCGAGAGCTTCCAAATAACGGCCCTGGGCGGCGAGCTTTATATAGCCCTGCACGGCGATGTGGGCGGGACATGCGGTCTTGCAGGGGGCGGTGCCCTCCGGGGCCACATACTCTCGGTTGGTGCGGTGCTCGGGGTTCCAATGCTCCGGCGTCCACTCAATGTCGTCGGGCACTTCATGGGGCTCATGCACGATGGGCGTCTTGGCGCAGAGCTTCTGGCCCATCTGGATGGCGTTGTTGGCACAGCGGTCGGTGCACTGGCCGCAGGCCACGCATTTGCTTTCGTCGATTTCCGCAACATAGTTGCTGCGGGAGGTGGCGGGCGTATTGTAGTACTGGCTCACGCCGAGGGCCAGGCAGCTTTCGGGCATGCAGTTGCAGATGGCGAAGGTCTCGCCCTGATGGAGCGTCGTGATCTGATGCACGCAGCCGCGCTCGTCGCACTTCTTGACCAGCGCCTTGGCTTCTTCCACCGTGCAGGGGCGGCCCTTGCCGCTGCGGTTGAACATGTCGCCCACGTGGCCCATGAAAATGCAGAGGCCCTCGTCCAGATCGCCGCTGCCCTCGTTCATGAACTTGCGCACGCGGCGGCACTGACATGGCGTGATGCTCAGGTGACCCTCGTTCTCTTCCAGATACTTGCTGACACGCTCGTTGTCGATCTGCTGGGCGTCGGCGGGGATGGCGCTTTCAATGGGAATGACGCGCATGATGCCCGCGCCCATGGGGGTGTTGGGGGCATGCTCGATCTGGCTGGTGGTGGCATGCTGGTGGAAGGCGTAAGGAATCTCGGGATGGGCGAGACAGAACTTCTCGTTGATCAGCAGAAACTCAAAGATGCCGGGGGTGTAGGGCGGCAGCAGGTAGATTTCCAGCCCCACTTTCGGCACCACAACCTGGACGACCAGGCCGATATCGAAGCACTCATGCAGTACCTCGCGGGTGCGTTTGACGCTCAGGCCTGCCTTGCGCGCGATGATGGGGACGAAGGCCGGCTTCATATCGGTCATGGCCAGCATGACGCTGATCTGCTCGTCGGTGATCCACTGCTCGAAGACCTTGTATTCGGCACAGTCGGGCGTGATTTTGTAGTGCCCGCCGTTGATCTTCTCACAGAGCTTAATCAGATTCTCTCTGATTTCCAAAAGGTTTCCCTCCTTAAATAATTTCAATTGCAAATGATGTTTGCAATTGAGGAAAATATGGTCAAAATATCCTAATAATAATTCTATTCGTTTATAGTCTGATTGTCAAGAAATTTAAGATTCCGCGTCGATTCTCGGCAGGTTCCAGCGGTAGTGGGCAGCCAGCACGCGCAGCAGCAGCACCGTGACAAAACCCGCCGTCATGGAAAGCCGCGGCGCGGCCCCGTATTTGAGCAGCGCGCCGGACACCAGCGCCCCCGCGATGGCGGCCAGGGCGTAGATGTGCTTACGGAAAATGTCCGGGATCTGGTCGGACAGCACATCGCGCAGAACACCGCCGCCTACTCCGGTCAGAAACCCGAGAAAGCTCAGGAAAAAGAGATTGTCTCCATGCCCGTGGCCGACGCCGATCATCACCCCGTCCACCGAAAAGGCAGCAAGGCCCAGCGTATCAAACCAGAACAGTGTTTTGTCATAGACGGGCACCAGCTTCGCAGGCATGTGCTGATGCAGCTTCAGCAGCAGGAAGACCGCATTCGCGCACACGACCGCCACCGCCACATAAAAGGGATTGGTGAACATCAGCGGCGGGGTACTGTTTACGATCAGGTCGCGCAGAACCCCGCCTCCGCACGCGGTAGTAACGGCCAGCATGTTGATGCCGAAAAGGTCCATCTCCTTGCGTACACCCACAAAGGCCCCGGAAATCGCAAAGGCAATCGTGCCGATCAGATCAATGAAACCGAGCGTATCCCAGTTCATAACAGCCTCCGATATGCGGCGGGTGCATATCCCGCCTGTGATTGCGAGTCATTATAGCACAGGGGAGAACAATAGGAAAGATAAAAAAACACGTTCCGGATCGTACCCAAATTAGAAACTCAGCAGAGCCGAGCAATGCTGAGAGAAGACTGCAAAGCCGCCCCATGCGCGCTTCCTTTTTCTAAAAGATGGAGAAATTAAGAACAAACCGTAAAATCGTCAGGAATTTATCAATCTCGCTTTGCACATACTTCACAAGGAATGTGATTTGATGTATAATAACTTCACGATTGCGATAAAGGACGGCTTCAAGCTTTTGCCCTGATGGCATTCAAATCGTTTTTGAGGGAGCTTTGCTTTCTCAAAAACACCTTGAGCCGAGCATTGCGAGGCCTCGCGCTGACCAAACGCGGCGTGTTACGCACCGCCGTGTGCGATAAGCGCGAGTACCTCAATTGCGAATATTATTCGCAATTGAATTATGTGAGGAGTGTTCCGCTTATGAACATAAACCCGGACGGCAGCTATTCCAGCGGCCCGTTCAATCCCAACAACGGCTCCCAGGGCCCCGGCGGGCCCCAGAGACCCGGAGGACCGAACAAGACGCCCAACGGTCCTTTCAAGCGCCCGCGCGTAAAGCTGAACCTTCCCGGCAGATCTGCGATTATCGTGCTGCTGGTCGTGCTGCTTGCCCTCGCGGTAATGGATTCCTACTACACGCTCAAAGAAGACCAGTATGCTGTCATCACCACCTTCGGAAAGCCCACCATGGTGTCCACCTCGGGCCTCAAGTTCAAGATCCCCTTCATTCAGGACGTGACCAAGGTAACCAAGACCATTCAGGGCTTCCCCCTCGGCTACCGCATCGGCAGCAACCAGAATGTCGAGGAAGAGTCCCTGATGATCACGTACGACTATAACTTTGTTAACGTCGATTTCTATGTGGAGTACCGCGTCACCGATCCCATCAAGTATCTCTACAGCTCGCAGAGCCCGGTGGACATCCTCAAGATGCTCTGCCAGAGCTATATCCGCGACACCATCGGCCTGTATAACGTCGACACTGTCATCACCACCGGCAAGAGCGAGATCCAGGCCGCCATCAAGGACAAGGTGATGCAGCGTTTGGAGGAAGAAGACATCGGCCTCCAACTTGCAAACATCCGCATCCAGGACGCAGAACCCCCCACCTCGGAGGTGCAGCGCGCCTTCACCGCCGTCGAGACTGCCAAGCAGTCGGCCGACACCACGGTCAATAACGCCAAGAAGTACGCAAACGAGGTCATCCCTGCCGCGGCCGCCGACGCCGACCAGATCATCAAGAGCGCCGAGGCCTACAAAGAAAGCCGCATCAACGAGGCAAACGGCCAGGCCTCCCGCTTTGCCGAGCTCTTCGCCGAGTACCAGAAGTACCCGCTCATCACCAAGCAGCGCCTGTTCTATGAGGCCATGGAATCCATTCTGCCGGGCATGAAGCTCTATATCCTGGATTCTGACACCGAGGTCCAGACCGCCCTGCCGCTCGAGCAGTTTGCCACCGTCAACGTGAGAGGTGAGAACAAATGAAAAAGAATTTGAAGATCATTCTCCCGGCCGTGGTCCTTGTCCTGGCGATCCTGCTTTCCGGGGCCTGCTTCTTTACGACGGCAGCCAATGAGTACTCCATCGTGCGCCAGTTCGGCGCCGTGGTCAAGATCGTGGACGAGCCTGGCCTCAGCATGAAGGTCCCCTTTATCCAGTCGGTCAGCACCCTTCCCAAGACGGAAATGCTCTATGACCTCGCCGTGAGCGATGTCATCACCAGCGACAAAAAGTCCATGGTGGCCGACTCTTTCGTCCTCTGGCGCATCAGCGATCCGCTGAAATTCATCCAGGCCCTCTCCGGCAATGTCGCCAACGCCGAGTACCGCATTGACACTGTGGTCTACAACAGCCTCAAGACGGTCATCTCCTCCATGCGGCAGGAGGAGGTCATCTCCGGGCGCGATGGCCTGCTTGCCCAGCGCATCATGGATAACGTGGGCTCTGCCTTCGATAACTACGGCATCACCCTCCTTGCAATCGAGACCAAGCGCATCGACCTGCCGGATGAAAACAAGTCCGCCGTCTACGAGCGCATGATCTCCGAGCGCGCCAACATTGCCGCCTCCTACACCGCCGAGGGCGCGGCCGAGGCAAAACAGATCCGCAACGAGGCGGACAAGTCGGTGTCCATCACCCTGTCCCAGGCCAATGCCGCCGCCGAAAAGCTCAAGGCCGAGGGCGAGGCCGAATATATGCGCATTCTCTCCGAGATCTACGATACCCCCGAGGAAGCCGATTTCTACGAGTTCATGCGCGCCCTCGACATGGCCGAGACCGCCCTCGGCTCCGACGGGAAGACACTCGTCGTGTCAGCCGATTCGCCTATCGCAAAGATCTTCAAGGCAGTGGAATAAACGCCCGTGGCTCCCTCACAAGAGGGAGCCATTTCCATGTATAAAAAAATTCCCCTCCGGTGAGACTAAGAGCAGCACCCTACATAAACTGTATTGGGCGACTCTTTATCGGAGTGTGAATCAGACATGGTCAAACGAGGCGATATTTATTTTGCCGACCTCAGCCCGGTCGTCGGCAGCGAGCAGGGCGGCATGCGCCCGGTTCTGATCGTCCAGAACGATACCGGCAACCGCCACAGCCCCACGGTCATAGCCGCGGCCATCACGTCCCAAATGGGAAAGGCAAAGCTTCCCACGCATATCGAACTGCACGGCCGCAGCGTCGGGCTCAACCGCGACAGCGTCATCCTGCTCGAGCAGATCCGCACCATTGACAAATCCCGCCTGCGGGAACGGATGGGCAGGCTCGACAAAGGGACCATGAGCGAGGTGGACAGCGCCCTTGCCGTCAGCTTCGGCCTGGGGTCATAAAAGCATAATTGAACTCTCCTGTTCATAAAAATGGCAGGAGAGTTTTTGCGTTTGGGGGAACATTGTCATGACCATACAGGTTTACATAAATCAAAAACCCGCCGGGACACTTACCTTCGAGCAGGACGGCCTGTACACCGTGTTCAAGGCGACGGCAAATGCTGACGGCCTTGTACGCCTGTGGGCGCACGGGGACGGGAGAAGCGCGTACCTCGGCATCATGGAACCGACAGAAAGCGGACTGTATCTGTGCCGCAGACTCAGCAGACGGGAGCTTGCCGCCTTTCCGGATCCAATCGAATTTGTGTCCGATTGCGAGGGGGAAAGTTTGCATAATATTGATGTGAACAGCAATGAAGACCGGCAGGCATCGTTTGCCGAAGAGGAAGAAGCACTTCCAAACAGTTTACATGATAGGGAGCCAAAGGCCGACCAACAGCAGAAAGGGGAAACGGATTGTCTCTCCTGCCCCTGGCCTGCCGAGGTACCTGAGGAAGGGCTTTTGTGGTACCGGCGACCGGATGGGAACCTTACGAGCTTCGACGGCGTCAGCAGCCTTCTTGCCATCCCGGCAGAGCTTCGCGCGCCGGACACGC
>JBGUQD010000156.1:0-28123 GCA_045130755.1 Candidatus Limivicinus sp.
GCGGCGGATCTTCTCGGCGTACTCGCCCTCAAGCTTTTCGAGCTCAATAAGGCGCTCGTCGTCAGCCTTGACGGCGGCCATGTTGGCGTCGATCTGAGCCTGGATAGCGGCTTTCTCCTCGTCGGCTGCCTTTTTGAGCTTGCCGAACAGAGGGCCGTTTGCCTTGGAAAGCTGGTTTCTGCGGGCGCGCAGGTCGCTGGCCTCGGTGATGGCCGCGCGGTTGAGGCGGTCAAGTTCGATGACCTCGTCCACCATGGGCAGCTTCTGGTCCTGAAATTTCTTTTTGATGTTCTCTTTGACGATCTCGGGATTCTCCCTGACAAACTTGATGTCGAGCATGTCTGTTGATCCTTCCTATTAAATTTCTTTCTTCGTTATTTCAGCCGTTCCAGCGCCGCGATCAGCGCTTCGCGGTCGTCCGCGCCGTAGAACTCAAGTTCGATGCGGCCGGTCTTCTTGCCGTCGATGAGCTTGACCTTTCTTCCGAGAGACGCGGACAGGCGGCTTGCCACCTCGGCGGCGTAGTCGACCTTGATTTCGTCCGTCTCCGGTGCAGGCTTTTTCGGCGCCTTCATGAGCCGGGCGGCGAGCTGCTCGGTCTGCCGCACGGACAGCCCCTTCTCCACGACCTCATTTGCGGCCGCGCTCTGCAGCTTTTCGTCCAGGATCGGCACCAGGGCGCGGGCGTGTCCGGCGGAGAGTTTGCCCTGCTCCGTAAGTTCCAGCACGGCCGGGCACAGACTCAGAAGTCTCATCGCATTGGCGACGGCGGGACGGGAGCGTCCCACGCTCTTTGCCGCTTCCTCCTGGGTCAGGCCGTATTCGTCGATCAGCGCCCGATATCCGCGCGCTTCCTCGATGGGATTCAAGTCCTCGCGCTGCAGGTTCTCGACCAGCGCAAGCTCGGCGACGCGGCGGTCGTCCGCCTCGATGACGCGCACCGGGACTTCTGTCAGCCCCGCGAGTCGGGCGGCTCGCCAGCGGCGCTCGCCGGCGATGATCTGATAGTAACCGCTTGAAAGCTTCCGCGCGGTGATGGGCTGGATCAGGCCGTACTGGGCAATGGAGTCAGCCAGTTCCTGCAGAGCCTGCTCGTCAAAGATTTCGCGCGGCTGCTCGAGACGCGGTTCCACCTTGGCAATGGGCAGGATTTGAAGCTCGGATTCTTCCTCCGGCTCGTCTGTGCCGAAAAGCGCGTCCAGCCCGATTCCGAGGCCCTTTTTATCTTTAGCCATCTTACACTTCCTTTTAGTCAGTTTGGAGTTGGGAGTTAAAGAATGCCTTCGGCACAATTTAGAACTGTCCGCGAAGCGGACTCCAAAAACTCCACACTTATTTTTCGTTTCTCTTCAAAAATTCTGCCGCCAGTGCCATGTAGCCTTTGCTGCCGCGGTTGACGCGGTCATAGACAACGCCGGGGATGCCGTGGCTTGGCGCTTCGGACAAGCGCACACTGCGCGGGATGACGGTGGTGTACACCTTGTCCGCGAGGTACTTACGCAGTTCGTCCGCCACCTGGGTGGTGAGATTGGCGCGGGAGTCGTACATGGTGAGCACGATGCCCTCGATGCCGAGGCGCCTGTTCAGACGCCTGGAGCACATTTTGATGCTCGTCAGCAGGTCTGCGATGCCCTCGAGCGCGTAGTACTCGCACTGCATGGGGATGAGCACGCTGTCGGCCGCGACGAGCGCGTTGACCGTAAGCAGTTCCAGCGACGGCGGGCAGTCGAGAAAAATATAGTCATATTCACTGTAGAGGGCGCTGATCTTGTTTTTGAGCACGTATTCGCGGTTTTCCGCGTGGATGAGCTCCACGGACGCGGCCGCCAGTTCCTTGGAGGCCGGGATCACGTCGCCGTATTCGGTCTCGACCACGCACTCGGCGGCAGTCTTGTCGGAGATCAGCATGTCGTATGTGTTGGGGCGATGGGTTTTGGGAACGCCCATGCCGGAGCTTGCGTTGCCCTGGGGGTCGCAGTCCACGAGCAGCACCTTTTTGCCCATCAGGCTCAGGGCTGCCGAGAGATTCACTGTCGTGGTGGTCTTGCCCACGCCGCCCTTCTGGTTCGCTATTGCGATGATTTTGGCCATCGGACGCATGTCCTTTCTATTTCACTTCTTATTGCGCCGTCATTATACCAGCAATGATTTCACTTTGCAATGTTTCATGTGAAACAATTTACAGAGAGGAATACGTGTAAAATTTCAATAAATTTGTCATATCTGCGCGGGCATTGTGTTTCACGTGAAACATCAGCCGAGCAGCCCATCGACATCCGCGATGCTCAGACCGTGATGCAGAGCAAGGTTCAAGGCATAGGCGATGAGCCGCGCGCCGTGACGGACAAGGCTGTCGATATCCCGCGGTGTGACGAACATGCCTCTTAAATCCCCGTCTCCGAGAAAGCCGGCGTCTATTACCGTTGGGACTCCAACGGACAGAACCGGCACACCAAGCGTAGCCAAGCTCAGTTCCTCGCGGTCGTTTCCGACACCGGAGCCGGGAGAGATTCCGGCATTGGAGACCTGCACGCTTCGGCAGAGTGAATCCGCCTCGGATCCGGCAAGCGCATCGATGGCGATCACAAGCTGCGGACGAATCTCAGCGCAAAGCATTTTTATCTGCGCCGCCGACTCGATTCCGGAAGTTCCGAGCACGCCGGGTCTGCTCAGGGCAAGGGAACAGAACTGCGGAAAGTTTTCCGGTTCACGCTTTTTCAAGTGCCGCGTAACGAGGATTGACGACGCGGCAAGCGAGCCGAGAGCGTCCGGCGTGATATCCGGATTGCCGAGAGCCGCAACGAAAACGTTTTCGTGCTCTTGGGGAAGACAGCGCCCGATGAGTTCGGCAAGCGCCGTGGCGGCATCGAAAAAATTCTCGCTCCCGCGGTCAAACCAGCGCGGCAGCTGCAGCGTATAGTACTGACCCCGGGGCTTTCCGATTCGCGTCTCCCCTTCTCTATTAAAAATATCGACGCCGAACACCGCAAGTCCTCGCACGTGCTCTGTCGAGCAGCGCACCCCGGGGATCTCTCCGGCGTGCCGCTGCCGGAGCTCATAGGCCATATCGGTACGAACAGATCTCATCATAAACTCCACACTTCAAACTCCTAACTCCAAACTCAATATATGGTGTAGTATTCCCGGTTTACTCCACAATAGGTAAGCCTCTAAAAAAAGTGGAAAAAAATTTGAAAAAATGCTTGATTTTCAATATGTTCTTTGCTATACTTACTAAACGCGAGTTAAAGTTATGTAACTCAATTTTATAGGAGGAGGTGGCGATTGAAACATGGCCAACATTAAATCTTCTGCAAAGAGAGACCTGAAGTCCAAAGAACTCAGAGCCAAGAACCGTGCTGACAAGACCGAGCTCAAGACCATGGTGAAGAAGTTTGACGCAGCTGTTGCCGAGGGTAACAAGGATAATGCCGTCAATGCCTATAAAGTTGCTGTTAAGACAGTCGACCGCGCGGCCGCGAAGGGCCTGCTGCACAAGAACAACGCAGCCCACAAGAAGTCCGCGATGGCAACCAAGCTCAACGAGCTGGCCTGAGCCTCAATAAGGTTTTAATGAACCGGGATGGAAACATCCCGGTTTTGGCTTTCTTAGAGGGTGGAGTCAGGAGTTCTTAAAAGAATTATCAACTCCAAGCTCCTAACTCCTAACTCCAAACTGTTTTGTTGACTCTCCTTCTGTTTTTCGCTATAATGAAATAACTCTTTGTATATCTCAATTAACACCTTGTAAAGCGAGGATGTTTTATGGATAAATCCCTTATGCTTATCGTAAACCCTATGGCCGGTCGCGGCTCGTACCGCATCAGCTTTGGGGACGCGATGCACATTCTGGCCCAGGGCGGCTACCGCACGACGCTGTTCTTTACCTCAAAGCGAGGCGACGCCACAAAATTTGCCGCAGAGCATGCGGCCGGTTTTGATACCGTGGCATGCATCGGCGGTGACGGCACGCTCAGCGAGGTGCTGGCGGGACTGATGCAGCTCGACAATCCGCCCCCCGTGGGCTACTTCCCCATGGGTACGGCGAACGATGTGGCGACCACGCTGGCCCTGCCGAAGAACGACACGGTCGCCGCGGCCCGGCGCATCCTCTCCGGTACGGCCCACCCCTTCGACGTGGGCGGTTTCGGAGAAAAAGATTACTTTGCCTATATCGCGGCCTTCGGCGCCTTTACCGAAGTCAGCTATGCCACCCCCCAGGACCAGAAAAAGATGCTGGGGCACCTGGCCTACGTGCTGCAGGGCATGCAGCAGCTTCCGAAGATCGAACCCATCCACACGGTCGTGGAATACGACGGCGGAACCTTTGAGGGGAATCTCCTCTACGGCAGTGTCTCCAATTCCACGTCGGTGGCGGGCATCGTGCGTCTGCCGGAGGCGATGGTCAGCCTCGGCGACGGGGTGAGCGAGCTGGTGCTGGTGCGCGATCCGGGCAACGTGGCCGCCTTTGCAGAGCTTGTAAGCTCCGTTCTCTCCGAGCGTTTCGACAGCGACAATCTGCTCATCCTGCACACGAAGAAGGCGCGCTTCCACTTCGACACGCCCATTGCCTGGACCCGTGACGGGGAATCCGGCGGCGCGTATACCGACATCGAAGTGCGGAATATTCAGTGTCCGGTAAAGCTGATCTTTTGATCAGTGCGGAGTTTGGAGTCAGGAGTGTGGAGTTAGAAAAGTTGCTTTCATTCCAAACTCCTCACGGAAATAAAGTTCTTGCAAACGCGCAGCGTTCTATATATAATATTAAAGCATTTTTGTACACAAGCTTTTCACATAGAAAGGAAACGATCCCATGAAGCGTCAGAAAATTTCCGGCATCTACGCCGATGCCGCCTCCTTTGACGGTCAGAGCATGACCGTCTGCGGCTGGGTCAGAACCGTCCGCGATATGAAAAATTTCGGCTTTATTGAGCTCAACGACGGCAGCGCTTTCAAGTCCCTGCAGGTCGTGTTTGAGCGCGGCAAGCTTGAAAACTATGACGAGATCGCGCACCAGAACGTGGGCGCGGCCCTGATCGTACACGGCACCCTGGTGTGCACCCCCGAGGCCAAGCAGCCCTTCGAGCTCAAGGCCGACGAAATCCAGGTCGAGGGCGTCTCCACCCCCGACTATCCCCTGCAGAAGAAGCGCCACAGCGTGGAGTTTCTGCGCACCATCCAGCACCTCAGACCCCGCACCAATCTCTTCTCCGCCACCTTCCGCGTGCGTTCCGTGGCGGCCCAGGCGGTGCACGAGTTCTTCCAGCAGCGTGGCTTCGTCTATGTCCACACCCCCCTCATCACCGGCTCCGACTGTGAGGGCGCAGGCCAGATGTTCCGCGTCACGACCCTCGATCCCAAGAATCCCCCGCTGAAGGAAGACGGCAGCGTCGATTTCAGCCAGGACTTCTTCGGCAAGCCCACCAGCCTCACCGTCTCCGGCCAGCTCAACGCCGAGAACTTTGCCATGGCTTTCGGCGACGTGTACACCTTCGGCCCCACCTTCCGCGCCGAGGTCAGCTACACCCAGCGCCACGCGGCCGAGTTCTGGATGATTGAGCCCGAGATGGCCTTCGCCGACTTAAACGATTACATGGACACCGCCGAGGCCATGGTCAAGTACATCATCAACCGCACCCTCGAGCGCTGCCCGCAGGAGATGGAGTTTTTCAACGCCTTTGTCGACAAAGGCCTGCTTGACCGCCTGCACAACGTTGTCTCAAACGATTTCGGACGCATCACCTACACCGAGGCCGTGGATATTCTCATCAAGAGCGGCCAGAAATTCGACTACCCCGTGGAATGGGGCATCGACCTGCAGACCGAGCACGAGCGCTATCTCACCGAGCAGGTGTTCAAGAAGCCCATCTTCGTCACCGACTATCCCAAGGACATCAAGGCCTTCTATATGCGCCTCAACGACGACGGCAAGACCGTCGCGGCGGCGGACTGCCTAGTGCCCGGCGTGGGCGAGATCATCGGCGGCAGCCAGCGCGAGGAGCGTCTGGATGTGCTTGAGGCGCGCATGGACGAGCTGGGCCTCAACAAGGAAGACTACTGGTGGTACCTGGATCTCCGCCGCTACGGCTCCTGCCGTCACGCGGGCTATGGCCTGGGCTTTGAGCGCATGGTCATGTACCTGACCGGCGTATCGAACATCCGCGACGTGGAGCTGCACCCGAGAACCACCGGCAACGCAGACTTTTAATAAAACAGATGATTGTGGAGGGAGTTTTCCCTCCACAATTTTTCTTTTCATAAGCTTGCAGGGGCCGCATATAAACGGTCCCTACTTTATTTATATTTAATTCTTCAAAAAAGACTGCCGAAAACCTTGAAAGAAACGCCCTTATATGGTATAATAGAATGGTTAAAAAAGTGCGCGCCGAAGGGGGTAAAGATCATGAAATCCGTCAAGGATATATGGCAGAAGGTGCTGGATATACTGGCGACGCAGCTCACGCCGACCGCTATGGAAACCTGGTTTCTCGACTGCGTTCCCGTGGAGATGGACGACTGCCGCCTGGTACTCGTCACCAGCACGGAATTTAAGCAGGAGATCATTACCAAACGCTTCGGCGACCGCATCAAAGCCGCGCTCTATGATCTCTTTGCCACCGACTTTGAGCTGCTCGTGCTGACCGAAAACGACGAACTGCCCGGCAGTCAGGAGGACGCCGCAAATTCTCTGCCCGAGATGGCGGGCTATACCTTCGACCATTTCATCGTCGGCAACTCCAACCGCTTTGCCCACGCCGCCGCCGTGGCCGTGTCGGAAAATCCCGGCAAGACCTACAATCCCCTCTTTATCTACGGCAACTCCGGTCTCGGCAAAACCCACCTGCTGCTGGCCATCGGCAACTCCATCCACCAGCGCGATCCGAAAAAGCGCATCGTCTACATCAAGGGCGACGAGTTTACCAACCAGCTCGTGCGCGCCATCAAAAACGGCACGACCGAGGATTTTCACAATAAGTACCGCAATGTGGATCTGTTTCTGGTGGACGATATCCAGTTCATCGCCGGCAAGCAGCAGACGCAGAACGAGTTTTTCCACACCTTTAACAGCATCTATGAGGCGGGCAATCAGATCGTCATCACTTCTGATCGCCCGCCCCAGGAGATGGCCACGCTCGACGACCGTCTGCGCACCCGCTTTGAGTGGGGCCTGATGGCGGACATCCAGCCGCCCGATCTGGAAACGCGCATGGCCATCACCCGCAACAAGGCCGCCCAACTCGGCCTCATGCTCTCGGACGATGCGGTCACCTACATCGCCGACAACATCACCGACAACATCCGCCGGCTCGAGGGTGTGGTCAAAAAGCTCACGGCCTATAAGGAGATCCTCAACGAGATCATCGATATCGACTCGGTCAAGCGCGCGATCAAGGACGTCATCAAGGACGGCATCTACACGCCCACGCCTGAAATCATCATCCGCGAGACGGCGCGCTACTATCAGATCGAAGAGTCGGAGCTGAGGGGACAGAGCCGTTCCAAAAACGTCGCCATGGCGCGGCAGATCTCCATGTACCTCATCCGCACGCTCACGAGCCTGTCCCTGCAGTCCATCGGCGAGATGTACGAAGGGCGCAACCACGCCACCGTTTTAAGCTCCATCCGCAAGGTCGAAAACCTGCTGCAGACCGATCAGCATACCGGCATCGTTGTGCGCGACATTACGTCCAACATCAACTCCAGCGAACGGGATTAAGTTTCAACATTTTTCTGTGGAAAAGTAAAAAGGCAAATGTGGAAAAAGTTTTTGTCCTCATGCCTGTGGAAAACGGAAAATCTGTCCACATTTTTTTCAACATATGAAAAACAGCATCCATGCGGCTTTGCAAGACTTTTCCACAAGTTTTTTCTCTACTACTATTGCTACTAAAAAATATTCTGTCTTTCTTTCTTATAAGAGGATTTTTTTAATCGGAGGGAACCCATATGAAATTCAGCTGTGAAAAATATCTGCTGCAGGCTGCCTGCAATATCGCCTCCCGCGCTGCGGCCTCCAAGAGCCCTATCCCGGCGCTGGAGGGCCTGCAGATCAGTTGTGAGGATAAACTTTACGTCAAGGGCTACGATCTCAAGAAAGGCATCGTAACCGGCATTGAGGCCGATATCGCCCAGCGCGGCGTGGTCGTCGTGGGCGCGCGCCTGTTCGGCGAAATGATCCGCCGCCTGCCCGACGGGATCGTCACCGTCGCCGCCGATGAGAAGGACAATATCTCCGTCAAGTGCGGCAAGAGCCAGTTCAACATCCTCGGCATCAGCTCGGAGGATTACCCGGAGCTGCCGAGCTTCGATCCCGTCAACTCCATGCGCCTGCCCCAGCATGTGCTGAAGGACATGATCAACAAGACCATCTTCGCCGTCTCCACCGACGAGGTGCGCCCCATCTATACCGGCACGCTCTTTGAGGTCGAAGAAAACCGGCTGACCCTGGTATCCGTGGACGGCTACCGCCTCGCGCGCAGAACCGAGAAGCTGGAGAGTTCAAAGCTCGAAAGCTGCACCTTCGTCGTGCCCGGCAGCGCGCTTTCCGACGTCGAGAAAATCTGCACCGACGAGGAAGAGGGCGAGGTCGCCATCAGTGTGGGCCAGAAGCACATCTCCTTTGAGATCGGCGACACCAGAGTCGTCACCCGCCGCCTCGAGGGCGAGTTCCTCAACTACCGCCGCTCCATCCCCGAGACCTTCAAGTATGAGATCAAGGTGGACAGGTCCGAGTTCATGGCCTCCATCGACCGCGTATCTCTGATCGTGAGCGAGAAAAACTCCAGCCCCGTGCGCATGACCGTAAACGACGGCACCATCGACTGCCTGTGCGTGACCCCCATCGGCCGGGCCGAGGACGTGTGCACCTGCGAAGGCAACGGCGAGGGCCTGCTCATCGGCTTCAACGACCGCTATATGAAGGACGCGCTCAAGGCTGCCGGCTGCGATGAGCTCAAGCTCTGCGTCAATACCGCTGCCTCTCCCTGCATCATCAAGGCCGCCGACGGCAGCGAGGACTTTACCTACATGGTGCTGCCGGTCCGGCTGCACGCTTAAATAACAAACCTTTAACCTCCCTTTACGAAAGGGAGGTGTCCCAGTGCGCACACTGGGACGGAGGGATCGAAGCTTCTCTTTACAGTATGTTTTACGAAAGCACTTGCAAGACAGTCGATCCCTCAGTCAGCTTCGCTGACAGCTCCCTTTCACAAAGGGAGCTAAATAAGGAAGAGGATTTGTATGGAAAAGATTGAAATAACTACGGATTTTATTAAATTGGACGCCTTGCTGAAATTTGCCGCGCTGGTCGGCACCGGGGGCGAGGCCAAGATGGTCATCGCCGACGGGCTTGTCGGCGTCAACGGCGAGACCTGCACCATGCGCGGGAAGAAGATCTATCCCGGCGACAAGGTGGATTTCCAGGGCTACACGCTCGAAGTGACCAAGGCATGATCGTCAGGCGCATCGCGTTAAACGGCTTTCGCAACTATGACTTTGAAACCGCCGACTTCGACGCCGGCACCAATGTCATCTGCGGCGATAACGCCCAGGGAAAAACGAATCTGCTCGAAGCGGTGTATATGCTCGCCATGGGCAGGAGCTTCCGCACAAGGTTCGACAAGGAACTGGTGAGCTTCGGTTCTGACGGGGCGGATATCCTCGCCGACGTGTACAGCCACGGGCGGGAGCAGACGGTGAACCTCCGCCTTACGCCGGGAAAGCCCAAGCGCATTCTGGTCAACGCTGTCAAGAAGACTGCCGGGGAGCTGAGCGACACGGTCAACGCCGTGCTTTTCTGCCCCGACGACCTGAACCTCATCAAGGAGGGCGCGGCGGTGCGGCGGCGGCTCATGGACAACGCCATCAGCCAGATCCGGCCGCGGTATGCCGAGATCCTCTCGGACTTCAACAGGCTCTTTGAGAACAAAACCCGCATTCTCAAAGACTGGCGCGACAAGCCGAGCCTGCTCGACACCCTGGATGAGTTTTCCGACGGCATGGCCCGGGCCTCCGCCCAGCTTATCAGATACCGCGCCGCCTTCGCAAATCGTCTGCAGGAGGCTGCGGCCCCCATCCACCGGGATTTTTCCGACGGACTGGAGGAACTGGAGATCGTCTACAAGACGGTCAGCACTGTGCGCGATCCCTTCGCCCCGGCCAAGGAAATCTATTACGACATCTGCGACCACCAGGAAAAGCACCGCCAGGCGGAGCTGGACAGCGCCCAGTGTTTAACCGGCGCCCACAAGGACGATCTGGAGATCAGCGTCAACGGCCGCAACGCCCGCTCCTTTGCCTCCCAGGGGCAGACCAGGACAGCGGCCCTGTCCCTGAAGCTTGCCGAGCGGGAGATCTTTCTGAAGGAGACGGGCGAGTACCCGATCCTTCTGCTGGACGACGTGCTGTCTGAGCTGGACGCCCGGCGGCAGGAGTTTGTCCTCAACCGCATCGGCGGCGGGCAGACGCTCATCACCTGCTGCGAGGACGAGGGCATCTCCCGGCGCACCGGCGGGCGCGTACTGTTCGTCAAAGGGGGGCACATCCGGTGAAGTATCTGCACCTGGGCAAAGGCGCGGTCGCGCGGACGGATGAGATCGTGGGGGTATTTGACCTCGACATCACGAGCCAGTCGCATTTGACGCGCAAATACCTTGCCGCCTGTGAGAAGGCGGGCCAGGTAGAAAATGCCGCCGAGGATATCCCGCGTTCCTTTGTGGTGCTGGAAGGCGGCGGCAGGCGCAAGCTGATCCTCAGCCAGATGAACACCGCCACGCTTTTGAAGAGAAGCACGGAATAACTGTTTTTACCTCCCTTTGGGAAAAGGGAGGTGCCCCAGTTCGCAAACTGGGGCGGAGGGATCGATCCCTCAGTCACGGCGCTTGCGTGAGACGCGCCATGACAGCTCCCTTTCACAAAGGGAGCTTACAAGATGTGTATATCATTTCTTCAGATCGGAGAATTTTATGTCTGATACAATCGAAAAAGTCACACAGGAATATGACGCCTCGCAGATCCAGGTCCTTGAGGGCCTGGAAGCTGTGCGCAAGAGACCGGGCATGTACATCGGTTCGACGTCAAGCTCAGGTCTGCACCATCTGGTGTATGAGATCGTCGATAACTCCATCGACGAGGCTCTGGCCGGCTACTGCACCCATATCGAGGTCGTCATCGAGCCGGGGGATATTATCCGCGTTTCCGACAACGGCCGCGGTATCCCCGTGGATATCCAGGAGCAAACCGGCAAGTCCGCGCTCGAGGTCGTCTTCACCGTGCTGCACGCGGGCGGCAAGTTCGGCGGCGGGGGCTACAAGGTCTCCGGCGGTCTGCACGGCGTGGGCGCGTCCGTCGTCAACGCCCTCTCCGAATGGCTGGAGGTCGAGGTCAAAAAGGACGGCAAGATCCACGCCATGAAGTTTTCCCGCGGCGAGATCATCGACCACATCCACGTCATCGGCAAATCGGACGAGACCGGCACCACCGTGCGCTTCAAGCCCGACCCCGAGATGTTCGATGAGACGGTCTACGACTACGACATTCTGCGCCGCAGAATGCGCGAACAGGCGTTTCTGAACGCAGGGCTTGCCATCACCATCGAGGACAGGCGCGAGGGCCAGGAGCAGAGCCAGCGCTTCTGCTACGACGGCGGCATCCGCGAATTTGTCCGCTATCTCAACCGACACAAGAACCCCATCCACGAGGACGTCATCTACATCTCCGGCGAGAAGGGCGACGCCGTGGCCGAGATCGCCCTGCAGTATAACGACGATTTCAAGGACACGCTGGTATCGTTTGCAAACGATATCCACACCCCCGAGGGCGGCATGCACGAGACCGGCTTCAAGACGGCGCTGACAAGAGTCATCAACACCTACGGCCAGAAAAACAACATCATCAAGGGCGACGACAAGGTCTCCGGCGACGATGTGCGCGAGGGCATCTCCGCGGTCATCAGCGTGAAGCTCCCCGAGGCGCAGTTTGAGGGCCAGACCAAGCAGAAGCTCGGCAACGCCTATATCCGCACCCTGGTGGACAATCTGGTCAACGACCAGCTCACCACCTATTTTGAGGAGCACCCCCAGGTCGCCAAGGCCATCCTCGACAAGGCCCTCATGGCAAACCGTGCCCGCGAGGCGGCACGAAAGGCAAGAGATTCCGTCCGCCGCAAGACCGGGCTTGAGTCCGGGCAGATGCCGGACAAGCTCCAGGACTGCAACGAGCGCGACCCCAGCCTCTGCGAGATCTACATCGTCGAGGGCGATTCCGCCGCAGGCTCTGCCATCCAGGGCCGCGACTCCCGCTTCCAGGCCATCCTCGCCATGTGGGGCAAAATGCTCAATGTCGAAAAGGCGCGCGCCGACAAGATCTACGGCAACGACAAGCTCTATCCCCTCATTGTGGCCCTCGGCGCCGGCATCGGGGATGAGTTCAATATCGAAAAGCTCCGCTATCACAAGATCATCATCATGGCCGATGCCGATGTGGACGGCAGCCATATCCGCACGCTGCTGCTGACCTTCTTCTTCCGCTACATGCGCCCGCTCATTGAGCACGGCTATGTATATTCGGCTGTGCCGCCGCTTTACAAGCTCACCCGCGGCAAGACCCAGAAGGTGGCCTACTCCGACGAGGAGCGCGACCGCATCTCCGCCGAGCTGAGAGCCGACAACCAGAACGCGAAGGTGGACATCTCCCGCTTCAAAGGTCTCGGCGAGATGGACCCCCACGAGCTGTGGGAGACCACCATGGATCCCGAGACCCGCACCCTGCGCCGCATCACCTTGAACGACGCCATCGAGGCCGACCAGGTCTTCACCATTCTCATGGGCGAGGACGTGGAGCCGCGCCGTGAGTGGATCGAGCAGAACGCGAAATACGTCGTGAACCTGGACATCTGACCTCATCTTTTACCTCCCTTTGGAAAAAGGGAGGTGGCCGAAGGCCGGAGGGATCGATATACGGAAGCCTTACAGGCCGGTCGATCCCTCAGTCACAGCCTCGCGTGAGATCGGCTGTGACAGCTCCCTTTCACAAAGGGAGCTTATAAGGAGGAAAATATTTGAATGGCACATAAACGAGATTACAAGCCTGAGGACATTGCGTTCCCGAATCAGGTCATTACCGAATCCGAGCTTGTCGGCGAGATGCAGACAAGCTACATCGACTACGCCATGTCGGTCATCGTCGGGCGCGCCCTGCCGGACGTGCGCGACGGCTTAAAGCCCGTGCACCGGCGCATTCTCTATACGCTCTATGAGGACGGTCTGACCGCCGACAAGCCCTTCAAAAAGTCCGCCACCTGCGTCGGCGACGTGCTGGGCCGTTACCACCCCCACGGCGACGCCTCCGTTTACGACGCGATGGTCCGCCTGGCCCAGAGCTTTTCCATGCGCGAAATGCTCATCGACGGCCACGGCAACTTCGGCTCCGTCGACGGCGATCCCCCTGCCGCCTACCGTTACACCGAGGCGCGGCTTTCCAAGATCGCAAACGAGATGCTGCGCGATATCGAGAAGGAGACCGTGGACTGGGACCCCAACTTCGACGAGACGAGGAAGGAACCGCGCGTGCTGCCCTCGAAGTTCCCAAATCTGCTGGTCAACGGCTCTTCCGGCATCGCCGTCGGCATGGCGACCAATATCCCGCCCCACAACCTGCGCGAAGTCATCAACGCCTGCGTCGAGGTGCTGGACAATCCCGAGTGCACCCTCGCCGACCTCATGCAGCACATCACCGGCCCGGACTTCCCGACGAAGGGCATCATCATGGGCCGCAGCGGCATCCGTCAGGCGTATCTGACGGGGCGCGGCAAGATCATCGTCCGGGCCCGCGCGGAGTTTGAGGAATTCGGTCAGGGCCGCACCCGCATCATTGTCACCGAGCTTCCCTACCAGGTCAACAAGCGCCAGCTCATCAAGAACATCGCCGACCAGGTGCACGACAAGCGCATCGACGGCATCTCCGATCTGCGCGACGAGACCGACCGCAACGGCATGCGCATGGTCATTGAACTCAAGCGCGACGCCAATCCCCAGGTGGTCCTCAACCGCCTTTTCGCCCAGACTGCCATGCAGTCGAGCTTTTCCATCAACATGCTGGCCCTGGTCAACAACCAGACCCAGCCGAAGATCCTCTCCCTTCGCCATATCCTGGACGAGTATCTGACGTTCCAGGAAGAGATCATCGTCCGGCGCACGAAGTTTGACCTCCGCAAGGCACAGGAGCGCGCCCACCTGCTGGAGGGCCTGCTCATCGCCCAGGACAATATCGACGAGGTCATCCGCATCATCCGCTCCAGCTACGACAACGCCAAGCAGAGACTGATGGAGCGCTTCGGTCTCGACGACGTGCAGGCCCAGGCCATCTGCGACATGCGCCTGATCGCCCTGCAGGGCCTCAACCGCGAGAAGCTCGAAAACGAATACAAGGAGCTCGAGGAGCGCATCGCGTACTTCCAGGAACTGCTTGCAGACCCCGAGAAGGTCAAGGGCGTACTCAAGGACGAGCTCATCGCCCTCCGGGACAAGTACGGCAACGACCGCCTCACCGAGATTCAGGACGTGGCCGACGAAATCGACATCGAAGACCTCATCGACGAGGAGCAGTGCGTCTACACCCTCACCCACGGCGGCTACATCAAGCGCACCCCGGTGTCGGAGTACCGCGCCCAGGGCCGCGGCGGCAAGGGCATCCGCGCCATGGCCACCAAGGACGAGGACTATGTGAACACCGTCTTCACTGCCTCCACGCATGACTATATCCTGTTCTTCACCACGAAGGGCCGCGTCTTCATCAAGAAGGGCTACCAGATCCCCGAGGCGGGCAGAAGCGCCAGGGGCACCAATATCGTCAACATCATCCCCGTGGAAAACGGCGAGAATCCCGAAAAGGTCAGCGCCATGATCCGCGGCCGCGGCATGGAGGAGGAGAGCTACCTCTTCTTCGTCACCAGAAACGGCACGGTCAAGCGCGTCGAGCAGACCGCCCTGCGCAACATCCGCTCCAACGGCCTGAGGGCCATCACGCTGGATGAAGGGGACGAGCTCATCTCCGTCCTCCCCACCACGGGCCATGAGAATATCTTCATCGCTACCCGAAACGGCATGGCCGTCTGCTTTGAGGAGACCGACGTGCGCGCCATGGGCCGCATGGCCGTCGGCGTGCGCGGCATCCGCCTCAGAGAGGGCGACTACGTCATCGGCGCCGGATCTTCCGAGCAGGGCGGGGCGGTGCTCACCGTCACCGAAAAGGGCTACGGCAAGCGTACCTCCCTCGAGGAATACGCGGTCAAGGGCCGCGGCGGCATCGGCGTGAAGAACTACAACTGCACCGACAAGACCGGCCTCATCGCCGACGTGAAGATCGTGCGCGGGGACGAGGACCTGCTGGTCATCACCGACGACGCCACCATCATCCGCATGGCCGTGGAGCACATCAGCCTCCTGAGCCGCGCCACCCAGGGCGTGCGCATCATGCGCCTGATCGAAGGCAGCCGCGTCATCTCCATCGAATGCACCGAAAAGGCCGTTTCCGAGGACGAGACGGAAGAGACAGCTGAAAGCGGGGAAGAAGACTGATTTCAGTGTGGAGTGTGGAGTTAGGAGTTTGGAGTTAAAGAAACCTTTTCATAACTCCACACTCCAAACTCCTAACTCATAAAAGGGGGGGTGCGAGCATGAACGGGAAAAAAGAGATCACCAATGCGGAAAAGCTGCGCCAAAAGCGCACGGCCTGCTGGATCATTCTGCTGTCCAACGTGGTGATTCTCTGGATGCTGCCCAAGGAGCTGCTGATGGAGACGTTTCATCGCCTGCAGCGAATGGGACTTGCAAACGGCCTGCGCTTCATGTGGGAGACGAACCGCTCTCCCCTGTTCGGCCTTGCCATCTTTGCGGCGCTGGCGTTTGTGATCGTTGTATGCCTGCTGTGCATCTCCTCCCTCAACCGCCGCATTGCCCGTGAGCCGGACAATGTGCCCGTCAACTCCCCCGCGCGTCCCGGAACGCCCCAAACAGCGAAAGGAAGTGCCGCAATGAACAAAAAGCCTGCGAGCAAAAATACCGGCCTTGTCATATTGGGAGTCGTTGCCGCGATCATGATCTCTGCCGCGGCCGAGGATCCGGATGCCATCATTCCCGCCGTGATAACGATAGGCGTGGTCGCGGCAATCGTCGGGGTCGTGAAGGCGATGAGCAAGGAGAAGGCGGGAAAGACCGGGAAGAAGACCAATGTCGAGCTTCACCGCCCCTTCCCCCAGCCCACGGTCGTGAAAACAAAGCAGACTCCGCGCGCCTTCCGGCATAAGGACGAGGCCGAGGAGGCCATCACCTGCGCCCACCATAGCGGAAAGGAAAAGTACCTCGAGCAGGTGGAGGGCTTTTATCGCAACGGCCTGATTGACCGCGCCGAGTACAAAGCCCTGCGGGAGAAGTACGAGAAAATGGACATCCCGGAGGATTACCATTGACATTAACCTCCCTTTGGAAAAAGGGAGGGGGACCGCTTGCGGTGGAGGGATCGATTACGCTCTGTACAATATAGAATGAAAAACGAACAGCAAACCAAATATGCCAGAGAACTCCGAAAAAACATGACGGCAGAGGAAAGAAAGCTCTGGTATCAGTTTCTAAGGGATTACCCTGTTCGCATTATGCGTCAACGTCCTATTGATCGGTTTATTGTTGATTTTTATTGCGCAAGAGCAAAGCTGGTCATCGAACTGGATGGATCTCAACACTATGAAACAGCGGGACACAGCTGCGACAAGGAGCGGGATCGTGTACTCAGGGCAAATGGATTTGAAGTCCTTCGTATTCCTAACAATGAAGTAAATCAGAGTTTTCTGGAAGTTTGTGAATATATTGATCGTAAGATTAAAGAACGGGTCGATCCCTCAGTCAGCTGCGCTGACAGCTCCCTTTTTCGAAAGGGAGCTAAGTGCGAATCCAACCTCCCTTTTGAAAAAGGGAGGTGCCCCGAAGGGGCGGAGGGATCGATCCCCCACCCGCTGCGCGGGAGCCCCCTTTTTCGAAAGGGAGCTAAAAAGGAACATAATTCTATGAAAACAGTTGAAATCTATACAGACGGCGCCTGCAGCGGCAATCCCGGGCCGGGCGGCTGGGGCGCCGTTTTGCGCTATAACGGCGCGGAGAAGGAAATCTCCGGCGGTGAGGCACAGACCACCAACAACCGCATGGAGCTCACCGCCGTGATCCAGGCGCTTTTGTGCCTGAAGGAAAAATGCGCCGTCGAGATCTACTCCGACTCCAAGTATGTCATCGACGCCCTGGACAAGGGCTGGGCCTGGGGCTGGCGGAAGAAGGGATGGATCAAGTCCGACAAAAAGCCCGCTCTCAACCCCGACCTCTGGGAGATGCTGCTGAACCTCACCATGCAGCACGAGATGCACTACCACTGGGTCAAGGGCCACGCCGACAACAAATACAACAACCGCTGCGACGAACTCGCGGTCATGGAGCGGGAAAAGTTTGTATGAATCTTTTACCTCCCTTTGGAAAAAGGGAGATTCTGACGCGCGAGAAACGTGCGACAGTCAAAGCTTGTCTGGGACCGCTTGCGGTGGTGGGATCGATCAAATTTGTACAATGTTCGATGAAAGCGTGCGCAGGACAGTCGATCCCTCAGTCACAGCCTCGCGTGAGATCGGCTGTGACAGCTCCCTTTGCGAAAGGGAGCTTATAAGGAATGTGATTCTATGCAAAACAAAATCAACTATAAAGCTCCGCCCCTGAAGATCTTCGCGCAGTACATCGCGCGGCATCGGGGGCTTTTTGCGCTGGATATGGGCTGCTCGGTGCTGATCGCGCTGGTCGATCTCCTGTTCCCCTATGTCTCGCGCCTTTCCATGTACCGCCTTTTGCCGGATAAGCGCTACGAGGCGTTCTTCTGGGTGATGGCGCTCATGGCGGCGGCCTATATGCTCAAGGCCGTGCTCAACTACATCGTGGTCGTCTTCGGTCACCGCATGGGCGTGCTGACCGAGGCGGACATGCGCCGCGACCTGTTCCGGCACATGCAGGATCTGAGCTTCTCCTTCTACGACCGGCATCGCACGGGCGTGCTGATGAGCCACATCACCTCCGACCTCTTCGATGTCACGGAACTGAGCCACCACGGGCCGGAAAATCTGCTGATCTGCGGCCTGACCTTCCTGGGCTCCATGATCGTGATGCTTACCATCAACTGGCGCCTGGCGCTCGCGCTGCTTGCGGTGCTGACGGTGTGCATCTGGTTTACCCTCACCCAGCGCATGCGCATGAGACGGGCAAACCTTGAGGTCAAGAAAAAAACCGGCGAGATCTTTGCCGCCATCGAGTCCAGCATTTCCGGAATCCGCACGGCCAAGGCCTTTGCCAACGAGGACGCGGAGCTGGACAAATTCGACGAGGCAAACCAGCTCTACCGCGGCGCGAAGGTGGAATACTACCGCGCCATGGCGGGCTTTCAGAGCGGGATGGAGTTCAGCTCCGGCATCGCGCAGGTGGTGGTCATCGCCGTCGGCGGCGCGCTCATCATGGGCGGGAGCCTGGACTACGTGGATCTCATCACCTTCTCGCTCTATATCTCCACCTTTATCAATCCCATCCGGAGACTCACCCAGTTTTCCGAGATGTACATGCAGGGCATGGCGGGCTTTTCCCGCTTTATCGCCGTCATGAACACCGAACCCGACATCACCGACGCCCCCGATGCCAAAGACATAGGCACGGTGCGAGGCGAGGTGGAGTACCGCGGCGTGAGCTTTGCCTACTCCAACGGCCGGGAGATCGTCCGGAACGTGAACCTGCACCTGAATCCCGGCGAAAGCCTGGCTCTGGTCGGCCCCTCGGGCGGCGGCAAGACGACGCTTTCCAATCTCCTGCCGCGTTTTTACGATGTATCGGACGGGACGGTGCTGGTGGACGGGCAGGACGTGAAAACCCTCACCCAGCAGAGCCTTAGACGCAACATCGGCGTGATCGCGCAGGAAGTCTTCATGTTCGCCGGAACCATCCGCGAGAACATCCGCTACGGCAGGCCGGACGCGACCGACGATGAAATCATTGAGGCTGCCAAACGCGCCGAGATCCACGACGAGATCCTGCGCATGCCGGACGGCTACGACAGCTACATCGGCGAGCGGGGCGTGATGCTCTCCGGCGGGCAGAAGCAGCGCGTCGCGATCGCTCGGGTTTTTCTCAAAAACCCGAAGATCCTCATTCTGGACGAGGCCACCTCGGCCCTCGATACCGTGACCGAGCAGCGCATCCAGGCGTCGCTGGACGAGCTGAGCCGCGGGCGCTCAAGCGTCATCATCGCACACCGGCTTTCCACCGTGCGCAATGCCGATAAGATCGCGGTGGTGGAGGACGGGCGCATCGTCGAGGCGGGTACCCACGACGAGCTTATGGCCCTGGGCGGCGAGTACGCGAAGCTCTGCAGGGCCCAGGCGCTGTAAAAAGTGTGGAGTTTGGAGTTAGGAGCTTGGAGTTAAAAAAGAAACTACAACTCCACACTCCTAACTCCACACTATACCAAACTCTCCGCATATCAAATGAGAGGAAGGACGTTCATTTATGCTGAAACTAATAAAGGTCGGGCATCGGGAGATGCAGCGCTATTATCCCCTGATGGAGAACGATTTCGATTCCGAGGAGCTGATTGGGAGACTTGCCATGCATAAGGGCATCTCCAACGGCAGTATCGACTTTCTGGTCTTCCGGGAGGAGGAGAGCGGCATGGACGCGGGCTACGCCGTCGTGCTGACGAAGAACCTCTACGGCTATGTGGACCTCAAGTACTTTGCCGTCATGCCCTGGTTTCGCGGCCGGGGTCTGGGCGTACAGCTCATGCGGGAACTCAATCGCCGCTATGCCGATACGCAGGGGATTATCGCGGAGCTTACAGAGTTTGACGATCCCGACCCGGACCGCCTCAAAAAGCTGCGCAAGTTCTTCGCCCGCTTCGGCTATGAAGAAATTCAGAGCGACTGCCGAGTGCGGGGCGTGAAAGACAATCTGCTGGTAAAGCAGATCAAAGGCACCGCCGACATCACCCCCGTCGCGCATCGCGTGCTCCCGGACTTCTATACCCGCTTCATGACGCCGACCGCATTCTGGCGCATGATGGACATCAAGGCGTCAGGAAAGAAATAAAGTACAAGGAGAGACGGATTGCCGCGCCAACGCTGCGGCGCTGGCTCGCAATGACATGCCGTACCGTTTTCTCCTTGTTCCCACGGTACAGAAATCTTGAAGTTTGTCATTGCGAACCAGTGCGCACACTGGTGTGGCAATCCGTTTCTTTGTCGTCAGGAATCAAAGAGGATGTCATGTTTATTTATATACTTGCGAATGAGACAAATGTCTGTTTATATACAGGTGTAACCAATGATCTTGTAAGACGCCTCTATGAACACAAAAACAATCTTGACCCCAAAAGTTTTACTGCACAATATCATATTCATAAACTTGTCTATTACGAAGAGGTATTGAATGCTTATAATGCCATCGAAAGAGAAAAGCAGATAAAAGGTTGGAATCGAAAAAGGAAGAATAAGCTCATCGAAAGCGTGAATCCCAAATGGTTAGACTTGTCGGAAAGTTGGTCAGATTAGATCAGGTTCCCCGCTTGTCATTGCGAACCAGTGACCGATGTCACTGGTGTGGCAATCCGTAAAAATAAAGTAATAAAAGTCACTGTAGTTGAAGAAAAACAATTGGAGGAATAGTAATCATGTCTTTGTTCGGCAAAAAAGAGAAAGATGAAATTGCCAGACTCAAGGCACAAATGACCCCAGATCAACTTTTATATTCAGACTTATCTAGTCAAATTGAAACAGCACGAGTTGAATTAGAAAGTTTGACAAAAACGTTTAATAAAACAAAAAAAGACCTTGAAGAAGCAAAGCAACAAATTATAGAGACAGATGAAGCAGCGTTATTACAGTCATTTGGTTTTTATACACCACACTATAGTTATACAACTTCAGATGAATATAAGGAAAAACTAAAATTAATCAGAGATAATCAAAAAGATCTTGTAAAAAATGATCGTGCAGTTACAGGAAACAATAAATGGACTGTTAACGGAAGTTTGTCACAGGGCAAGAAAATGGTTTCCGATATGAAAAAACTCTTGCTTCGTGCATACAATGCCGAATGTGATGATGCAGTTGAACATGTTCGTTTTAACAACATTGAAGCGTCCGAAAAAAAGATTCGTTCTTCAGCAGAGGCAATATCTAAACTTGGACAAATAATGGACATTAGTATAACAGGCAAATATGTCTCATTGAAAATTGAAGAACTACGCTTGATGCATGAGTATCAAGTAAAAAAACAAGAAGAGAAGGAAGAAGCAAGAGAAGCTCGTCAACGGCAGCGAGAAGAAGCAAAAGTTGCGAAGGAACTGGAAGAAGCACGTCGCAAATTAGAGAAAGAGCAAAGTCATTATCAGAATGCCCTTTTGCGACTGAATGCACAGATTGCCACAGCCAGTGAAAAAGAAAGAATTGAACTTGAAGAAAAGCGTAAAGAACTTGAAGCACAGCTTACAATAATAGATGGTGAAATGAAAGATGTTGATTATCGAGCAGCAAACCAAAGAGCAGGATATGTATATATTATTTCTAATATAGGTGCATTTGGCGAAAATGTTTACAAGATTGGAATGACTCGACGCTTAGAACCTATGGATCGAGTAGATGAGTTAGGAGATGCTTCTGTTCCCTTCAACTTTGACGTGCATGCAATGATTTTTACAGATGATGCTCCAGGCTTAGAAGCGGCCTTGCACAATGCTTTTGCTGATAGAAAACTGAACTTTATAAATCAAAGAAGAGAATTTTTTAATGTAACACTTGATGAAATCAAACGTGTAATTCGAGAAAACTACGATAAGACTGTTGAGTTTGTAGATATTGCTCCTGCTGAACAATATCGAGAGTCTCTTAAGCTGCGTTCAGAAAAAAACGACAATAGTCTCGCTAAACGGGTATGCCCTAATTGTGGAACTACAAATACAGGGAAGTTTTGCGTGAAATGCGGCACTAAGCTGTGAATAGTACGAAATAGAGAATTAAACACAAAAAGAACTAAACGTCACCATCTATAAAAAACAAAAAACGGATTGCCACACCAGTGACATCGGTCACTGGTTCGCAATGACAGACTTTCAGATTTGTACAACGTGGGAACAAATTCATATAGTAAAGAGTTGTCATTGCGAACCAATGCGCACATTGGTGTGGCAATCTGTTACTTTCGTATCATAAATAACAATCCAGTAAAAGGCAAAACATTACATGGAACAACTCATCAATCAAATACTGACCCACAAGGAAGCCGCCGCCCTCCCCTCCCTGCTGGAGAGCGGAGGACTTCCTGCGCTCATTTCCGGGTTATCCCCGGTGCATCGGGCCAATCTGGCGGCGGCGCTCTATAACAAGCTGCAGATGCCGCTGTTCGTGATCTGCCCGGACGATACCGCCGCCGAGAGCTTTGCAAGAGACCTTGCCGCCATGACCGGGAAAGAAGTCAACGTGCTCGGCATGCGTGACTTTGTCTTCTACCCGGCCGAGGCGGTGTCGAGGCCGAGCGAGCAAAAGCGCATCGCGGCGCTTTTTAAACTTGTCTCCGGTGAGAGCGAGATCACCGTCGCCTCTGTCTCCGGCCTCATGCAGCGCACATTCCCGCCCGCCCTCTTAAAGCGCGCGGCCTATGAGATCACCGATACCTCCACAGCTCCGCCCGAGGAGGTGGAGGATGCGCTGCTGCGCTGCGGCTATGCCAAATGCGAACAGGTGGAGGGCCCCGGCCAGTACGCAAGGCGCGGCGGCATCCTGGACTTCTTCTCCCCCGCGGACACAGAGCCCGTGCGTGTGGAGTTCTGGGGCGACGACATCGACTCCATGGCCCACTTCGACGTGCAGACCCAGCGGCGCGGCGACCCGATGCGCTTCTGCCGCATCCTGCCCGCGCTGGAGGCGCTGCCCAGCCTGTCAGCGGGCGGCGCGGGGGCCGTGGCCAGGGAGATCGAGCGCTTTGCCGATTCCTATTCCAAACGCCGAAAGAGCGAGCAGGCCATCAAGCTTGCCGCCGCCATGCGTTCGGACGCGGAGAAGCTGGCAAACAACATCTCCCTCACGGACGCCGACCGCTACCTGCCCATTTTGTATGAAGAGGCCAGCGGCTTTGACTACATCCCCGCCGACGCCCTGGTCTTTCTCGACCAGCCCGGGCGCTGCATGGAGCGGGGCCGCAACTTTGAAAAGCAATTGGCCGACGACGTGGGCGAGCTGCAGAAAAAGAGCATGATCGCCATGAGCCATGACGCTTTCCGGCTCTCTGTCGAAAAGCTCATGAAAGCCCTCCCGGAATTCCCGCTCTACATGGCGGACGCCTTCACAGTGGGCTCGACGCCGGTGCCGCCGAAAACGCTCACAAGCCTCGCCGCCAAGCAGCTTCCGAGCTACGCGGGCTCAGCGCAGGCGGCCTGCGACGATGTGGCGGCCTACCTCAAGCAAAACTATCGCGTCATCGTCCTCGCGGGCGACGAGCGCCGCGCCAGGACCCTGCAGGAATTTTTCCACGACAAGGGCATTGACGCCGTCATCGACCCCGCGCTCAAGCGTATGCCCGAGGCCGGACAGTGCCGGATCGCCGTCGGCGCGGTGTCGGCGGGCTTTGAATATCCCGCGCTGCGTTTAACGGTTTTAACCGACGCCCAGCTTGTCCGCGCAAGAGGCAAGAGCGCCAAAGCGGGCAAGAAGCTGCCCCCGAACCGGCAGCGCATCGAGTCCTATTCCGACCTCTCGCCGGGCGATTTTGTGGTGCACGAAAACCACGGCATAGGAAAATTCGCCGGGATCGTCCGCATGCAGGTGGACGGCTTTGACAAGGACTATATCAAGCTCGACTACGCGGGCGGTGACACCCTCTATGTCCCCGCGACCCAGCTCGACATGGTGACCAAGTACACCGGCGCGGGCGAGGAAAAGCCCGTGCGCCTTTCCAGGATGGGCGGAGCCGAGTGGGCCAAGACCCGCAGCAGAGCCCGTGCATCTGCCAAGGACATGGCGGACCGCTTAATAAAACTCTACGCCCAGCGCCAGCGGCTTCCCGGCCACGCCTTCGCCCCCGACAGCGAGTGGCAGCGGGAGTTTGAGGAAAACTTCGGCTACACGGAGACAGACGATCAGCTGAGATGCGTCGCGGAGATCAAGGCGGATATGGAGTCCTCTGTTCCCATGGACCGGCTCCTCTGCGGCGACGTGGGCTTCGGCAAGACGGAGGTCGCGCTTCGCGCGGTGATGAAGTGCGTACTGGACGGCAAACAGGCCGCGATCCTGGTACCCACCACCGTGCTCGCCCAGCAGCATTACCAGACGGCGCTGCAGAGGTTCTTCGGCTTCCCGGTGGAGATCGGGGTTTTGAGCCGCCTCGGCGCAGGCGCCCAGACAACAAAGACCCTGCGGGATCTCGCCAGCGGCAAGCTTGACCTCGTGGTCGGCACGCACCGGCTTCTCGGCAAGGACGTGAAATTCAAAAACCTGGGGCTTCTCGTCGTGGACGAGGAGCAGCGCTTCGGCGTCACCCACAAGGAGCATATCAAGGAACTGAGTAAGGGCGTGGACGTGCTGACCCTCACCGCGACGCCCATCCCCCGCACGCTCAACATGGCCATGTCCGGCATCCGCGACATGTCCACCATCGACGAGCCGCCGGAGGACAGACTTCCGGTGCAGACCTTCGTGCTGGAGCATGACTGGGGCATCATCGCTGACGCCATCCGCCGCGAGATCCAGCGCGGCGGGCAGGTCTATTATCTTCATAACCGCATCGACGACATCGACCGCACCGCCGTGCGTCTGCGGGAGATGCTGGAGGATGTGACCGTTGCGGTTGCCCACGGGCAGATGGACAAAAACATGCTGGCCTCGGTGATGGATTCCGTCGTCACCGGCGAGACCCAGGTGCTGGTATGCACCACCATCATCGAAACCGGCATCGATATTCCGAACGTAAACACCCTCATCATCGAGGACGCCGACAAGCTCGGCCTCGCGCAGCTCCATCAGATCCGGGGCCGCGTGGGCAGATCGACCAGACGCGCCAGCGCCTACCTCACCTTCCGGCGCGACAAGGTGCTGACCGAGGTCGCGGAAAAGCGGCTCAACGCCATCCGGGATTTTGCCGCCTTCGGCTCCGGCATGAAGATCGCCATGCGAGACCTGGAGATTCGCGGCGCGGGCAGCCTGCTCGGCGCCGAACAGTCGGGCCACATGGTGGATGTGGGCTACGACATGTACATGAAGCTCTTGAACGAGGCGGTGCTGGAGGCGCGCGGCATCGAGGTGCCGACGCGTGCGGACTGCTCGGCAGACCTCGCGGTGGCGGCGAACATCCCCGAGCGCTATATCGAATCGGCCGAGCAGCGCATGGACGTCTACCGCCGCATCGCCCTGATCCGCACCGAGGCGGAGGCCGACGATCTGACCGACGAGCTCATCGACCGCTTCGGCGAGACCCCGCCGGGGGTCAACGCCCTCATCCACGTTGCCCTTCTCAGAGGCGAGGCGGGCAGAGCGGGAATTACCGACATTGCCCAGAAGGCCGGAACATTGCGCTTTACGGTCTCGGACTTCAATATGGAAAAGGTCTCGGCCCTCTATGCAAGGCCAGAGTACAAAAACCGCCTCCGGGTGGAGGCGGGGTCAAAGCCCTGTTTAAGCGTGAAGATCCAGAACAAGGCCCGCGTCATCGACGAGGCGAGAAAGTTCGTGGGGGACTGGGGGAATTGACAGTTTGGAGTTTGAAGTTTGAAGTGAGGAGTTAAGGAGCGGCTTTGCAGAGCTTAAATCAGGCATCGTTCTCAGCAATGTACGCTGAGAGAGCCCGAGCTCTGTTTCCGGCTCTTATTGTCGTCCGCACATCGGACACCATAACTCCACACTCCACACTCCTAACTCCACACTTTGAAAATATCTTGTTTCGTTCACAATTGCGTGCTATAGTATGCGATGATATTCCACTACCAAGGAGAAATGATTATGAAAAAACTCATCATCGGCCTTGTGGCCGTGCTGGTACTGTTCGGGGGCTTCATGGCCTTCAACCAGAAAAACATGCCGGCTGCCGCGTCCCCTGCGGCGCCTGCGGCATCCGCACCCGCCGTCACGCCCGACGCAACCCCCGCGCCGCCCGAGGTCAAGAGTCTCGACTATACTGCCATCCGCGCCCTGCACGGTGCGGACGAGACAGCCATCACCCTCGGGGACGAAACCCTCGACTGGGGCTTCTTCGTCGACTTCCTGCGCACAAACGGCATGCAGTATGAGGACTACTTCCGGCAGATGGGTGCTTACTACGGCATTGCCGCGGACTGGAACGGCTCCACCGGCGACGGCAGCGGCCAGACCTATGCACAGGCCCTGCTGACCGATACCAAGGAAACCCTGGCGAGCTTCATGGCGATCCACACCTTTGCCAAAGAGCAGGGCGTGAGCCTGGACGAGGAAGCGCAGAAGGCCCTTGAGCCCGAGCAGATGGCCGTCGACATCTGCGGCGAGGGCGCAACGCTCGAGCAGCTGGCTGATACCCTCGAAGAGGGCAGCCACATGACCATCGACGGCTTCCGCTACTACTCCGAGGCGGTCGGCCTCTACAGCGCGTTGTATGAAAAGCTCTACGGCGCCCAGGGCGAAAAGCTCAGCGAGGAGGAAATCGTCAAGACGCTCGAGGATGAGGGTTATGTCTCTGCCCACCACATCCTCTTCATGACCATCGACCCCATGACCGGCAAGGAACTGGAGGAGAAGGAGATCGCCGAGAAGCTCGAGACCGCGAACAGACTCGTCGCCGAGCTGCGCGCCATCAAGGACACCGAGGAACTGGTCAAACGCTTCAAAGAGCTCAAGGACGAGTACTGCGAGGATACCGGCAAGACCCAGTACCCCGACGGCTACACCTATACCCCGCAGACCATGGTCGCCGAGTTTGAGGACACCGTGAACGGGCAGAAGGAATATGAGATCTCCGACCCCGTCAAGACCAGCTACGGCTACCACATCATCATGCGCCTGCCCTTGAGCGGTGACAGCCTCCTGTTCAGCCCGCAGGGCAATCCCACGGTGGCCCGCGTGACGGTTTCACAGAACGCCCTCACCAGGACGCTGGACGACTACTATGCCGCCCATCCCGCGACTTACATTGAGGGCCTGGAGAATCTGGACCTGACGCAGTATATCGAAAAGTAAAGACAACGACAAAAATACCGCTGATTTCATAAGAAACCGGCGGTATTTTATATATGTACAGATGAATCGACCAGTTCTCAAACTGGTCGATGAACGCCCCATCGGGGCGTTCGACTGCACATTCGAATCCCTGACCTTCTGGTCCGTAGTTCAGGGTCGGGCTTTTTACAGCCTCTCATCTTTTTGCAAAAATCCTTATTTTATGCGGGTTTCCGGGTTTTTGCCTTTTACATTTTTTTACAGCCTTTTACGTGTTTTCACCGCTTTTTGCATCTTTGTGCACCAAATGTGCACCAAATTTGAGGGCCAGAATTTTACTATTTCCTGGCCCTGTATTTCAACGCCAACAAGTTTTTCATAGAGATGATCGATGCACAGTATGCCGAAGCCCCCGCTTTCAATTTACAAAATCAGGACGTCCCTGACAAGCCGGAACAACCTTCAGGTTTCATACCTGAAGGTTGTTTTTTTCTTTGCCGGGGGACTCCGAATGCGCTGCCCCTGGGAGATTACGAACAAATCCATTTTAGGCCAGCAAGGACCTATACTATAATAATATAATAATAAAAAGAAAAGATGCACATAGCAAAACTTTTCCATCTCAAGCACAAGGGAGGATCAAAATTGCACGTTGTGTCAGCTGGAACAACCTCGATATGCTTGAGTTGAGAGAAGGAATATACGGCGAAAGAAATAGCGCAAAGGAGGAAAAGACAATGCCGGAGAACAAAAGGGACGAAGCTAGAATTTACGGTTATATGCGGGTTTCATCGCGAGACCAGAACGAAGAGCGCCAAAGAGTGGCACTGCTTGAATTAGGGATTCCAACTGAGAATCTTTTCCTGGACAAGCAGTCAGGAAAGGACT
>JBGUQD010000157.1:0-3145 GCA_045130755.1 Candidatus Limivicinus sp.
CTGCACACAGCGAGGGAGCAAAGTGCAGCGCTTCCTGCACGCCTTCCAGCACTGCCGTCCCCGCTTCGGTAGTATTTCCCGTGAGCAGTGCTGACAAAAAAGACAGCAAATAAATGGCAGTAATTGCTAAATTCACCCGTTATTTCCCCTATTCCGACTTTGTTTGTACAAAAATAAAAGAATTTTTTATGAATATTTTACAAACTTTGCATATTGTAGTTGATTTTTTGCCGAGAAGATGTTATAAAGTGCTATAAATATTTACGAAATTGTAATTTTTTACCAATCTTTGTAAGTATTTGGGGCTGATTCGTTCACAGGAATACAAGAGAGCAAAGGGGATGCTTACGTGAAGTCCACCGGTATCGTACGAAGAGTCGACGAACTTGGGCGTATCGTATTGCCGATCGAAATGCGCCGGACGCTCAACATCGGAGAAAAGGATTCTCTCGAGATATATGTTGAGGGCGACAGCATTATTCTTCGCAAATATCAGGCGGCTTGCGTGTTCTGCGAGAGTACGAAGAAAATCGTCAATTATCGCGGAAAGAATGTTTGTCCTGATTGCATAGCGAAGCTGAAAGAACTGTATTGATACGCAAAAACCCTGACCCGCCCCGGTCAGGGTTTTTTGTTTTTTTACCTGGTAATCAATTTTTGTTTATGTTATAATGATTCGACAAAATGATTGCTTGGAGGCAGAGTAATGGACAATAAGCCAAATGACAACACGTTCGAGCTGCTGCGAAAAATGGCTGCGGTACAGCGTCGGAGCGAGCGGCTGACTCTGATCATGACACTTGTGCTCCTTGTGATAGCCGCGATACTGATTTTCGAGCTGCTGTTTCTTGTGCCAAAGATCTCAGCCGCACTGGATACTGCATATAACACGCTTGGCGATACCCAGCAGATTATCCAGCGCCTCGGCACTTCTCTGGACACTCTGGACGCCGTCGGCAAAAAGCTTGAAGGTCTGACCGGAGAAGGCAGTGAGAATCTCGGAAAGCTGATCAACACGCTCAACACTCTCGATCTGGACGCGTTCACCGAGGCGATTCAGAGCTTCAACAGCGTATTGGAACGTCTCGCAAATTTCAGATTATTCGGATAAGATAAGCGCGCGGCGATGCCGCGCGCTTTTTATTGAAGCCCGCAAAGCTCCGTTACCACATACTGGCACAGCAGCATCCCGGCGCTGGCGGGTACCCAGACAAGAGAGCCCGGCACCGCGCGTCTGCCGGGAGGCGGCGCTTCAAATTGAGCAGGCTTCATGGGTACCTCCGGGCTGAAGACAACGGGATGGTGCGTAACGCCCCGGTCACGCAGCTCCTTGCGGATGACACGTGCGAAGGTACAGCCGAAGGTTCTGGAGATATCATCCAGCCTAAGCTGCTGGGCGTCACGCTTGTTGCCGGTGCCGAGGGCGGAGACAACGGGTATGCCGCGCTCCCGGCAGCTCAGGATGAGGTCGATCTTGCAGGCCACAAGGTCAATACAGTCCACAACGAAATCATAGTCGGCAAAGAAACGTTCGCGGTCGGCAGCCTCGTAGTGGCCTTCGATGCAGTTGACCTGAATGTCAGGGTTTATGTCCCGCAAATGCTCCGCCATGACCGCGGTCTTGGCGCGGCCGACGGTGGAGCAGTAGGCACAGAGCTGACGGTTGATATTGCTCTGGCCTACGGTGTCCCGGTCGATGAGTGTCATGCGTCCCACGCCAGAGCGTGCCAGCGCCTCGGCGCACCAGGATCCCACGCCGCCGAGACCGAATATCGCCACATGGCTGTTTTCGAGTCTTCCCATGGCCTCGGCGCCGAGAAGCATTTCCGCCCGAATGGTTCTCTCCTGCATAGCTTTTCCTTTCTTAAAAACCCCGCCGGAAACCGGCGGGGTTTTCATTGTTGCTGTTTTGTCCTTATCCGACGAACTTCATGCCAAAGCCGTCCTTAGTGGGATTGGCAGCCTCTGCCTCTTCCACCCAGGCTTCCGCGTCAGCATTGCGCAGATCGTTTTCGGCGATGACAGTGCTGTTGAGCTCTCCCTCGCCTACATAATACATGACGTGGTAGCCGGCGTAGCTTCCGCTCTCGCCATATACGATACCGGTGTCACCCGGCTTGTGGCTGTCAAAGCAAAAATCGTTGAACTCCTGAACCATCTCGCCCTTGGCGATGTTCTCGTAAAGGCCGCCGTTGGTATTGGAGCCGGTATCCTCAGAGTACTCGTTGGCAAGAGCCGCGAAGCTGTCCTCGGTCTTGTCGCCGGATTCATACTCAGCCAGAATCTCCTCGGCACGGACTTTGGCTGCCGCTTTGGCCTCGTCGGTGTAGTTGCCGTCGGCGTCAGCTTCTGCCTTTATAAGGATATGGCGGACGTTTGCGGTATTGTAGTGGTTGTCGTCACGGGAGAGGAACACCACCACGTAGCAGCCGCTCGCGTCGGGATAGACAGTGACATCACCGCTCTTGCGGGATGCATCAAGCATCCAGTCTGCGGCGGGGACGCTGCTGCCCTGGACATGGGTCTGCTGGCTGCCGGTCTGGTCCTCAGAGGCGGCGGCGTTGACAAGGCGCATGGCGGGGCTGTCGCCGGCAGCCTTCTTGTAGGCGTCGGCAATGGCGCTGGCCTTCTCGGCAGCGGCGGCAACGGTCTCATCCGTCACGTCCGTGCTGGTGTTGCCGTCCGCGTCGGTGGTCTCTACACGCTCGGCAGAGACATAGCAGTATGCATAATCGAAGTAATCGCGCGCACCTTCGAAGCTCTGGTAGTGCGTCTCGATCTCGTCGTCGGTGTAGCTGAAGCTGTTGGTCAGGGCCTCGGCGGCATGGCTCGCAAGCAAGGATTCCTCATAGGCGGCACGGACGAGTTTCTGGTTAACACCGGTGCCGTAGTTGGCAGCAAGCATCTTGTCGCCGTTGGCGTAGCCATAGGACTTAGCCTGCTCCTCAAGGCCGTCAAAAGCAGCGTCAATCTGGGCATAATCGCTGTCATCCAGCTTGATCCCGTTTTCGGCAGCATACTGGCCGAGTGCGGTGGCGTTGATCATCTCATGCTTTGCCGCATCCAGGAAGTAGTCCTTCCAGGTTCCGTTCTCCATCATGGGGCAGTTCTGCTTGTCAAGGCCGCGGATGCCGGTGGAGGTATT
>JBGUQD010000158.1:0-13410 GCA_045130755.1 Candidatus Limivicinus sp.
TGTTAGTTTGGTGGTGTGGTAGCTTCATTCTAACAAACTCAACCGCTTTTTCAATTGTCTCAGTCTCACATGTATTGTAACGCTACATCAAGCTCGCTACCCGGTGCGGAGTCTGCCTTGCGCTTTTTATATAGACGTGATACAATACTAAAAATAAAGGGTTGGCAGAGTGCTGATTCACGACGGGAGGCACAGTATGGAGACATTTGAAGTGGAAATGCGGCATGACAGATCTTCGCTCACCGCGCTGTCCCATATGCAATACGACCTGTTCTGTCAGCGAAACCGCATGGCCCGCGGTTTTCTGAGTCTGACCCTGATCGTGATCGCGATCCTCTACGGCGGCGGAAGCTGGTGGAGCCTGCTGATCATCGCCTATGCCTGCTACCTGACCACGAGTACCTACGCATCTTCCAACCGTACGGCCCGCCGCATCGCCGACCAGCTCGAGCAGGCTGGCCAGCCTCTGCCCGCGTCACGCTATATCTTTGAAAAAAACAAAATGCGCATCGTCGATCTCAACAGCGGCGATGAACTTGACCCGGTGGCGTACGGGGACATATTCGGCCTCGGTGAGGACCGGGACGCACTGTACCTCTTCCGCAGCCAGTACGGCGGCTACCGCATCCCGAAGGAAGCCCTCGGGGAGCGGGAGGAAGCCTTCCGCCGCTTCATCCAGAACAAAACCGGGCAGCTTTTCATCCGCAGGCTTACACCCCTCAACCGCGTACGAACCTGGCTCCACGCCCGTGAGACCGAACCGACGCATCTTTGACGAAATCCACGCATAGCCTATAGAAAAGAGTGATGTACATGAATGCCCCCGACAAACGCTGCTGGGCTGAGGTCAGCCCCCAAAACCTGCTGCACAATTACCGGGCCCTGCGCGCGGCAATCCCCGAGGGCTGCTGCTTCCTCGGCGTGGTAAAGGCCGACGCCTACGGCCACGGAGCGGTGCAGGCAGCAAAGCTTCTGGAAAAGGCGGGCGCGGATTATCTTGCGGTCGCGTGTCTGGACGAGGCACTGGAGATACGCGCGGCGGGCGTCAAAATGCCGCTGCTGATCCTCGGCCACACAGAGACAAAGTATACCCGCGTGCTTATTGAAAACAACATCACCCAGGCGGTCACCGGCCTTCCGGAGGCCGAGGGCTTTTCCACCGCGGCCCAGAGCGCCGGCGGTACGCTCAGGGTACATATGGCCGTCGACACCGGCATGTCTCGTCTTGGCTTCCTCTGCACGGGCGGCGACTTTGACCGCGGCGTTTCAGAACTTGTACGTGCAAGCGCCCTGTCCAATCTCAACGCCGAAGGCGTGTTCACCCACTTCGCTGTGTCCGACGAGCCGGGCGAGGAAAATGAGCGCTACACCCGGGAACAGTTTCGCGTTTTCACCGCCGCTGTCGATGCAGCGTCGGCATTGGGTGTGCGCTTTAAGCTCCGTCACTGCGCCAATTCCGGCGCGGTGCTGCACTACCCGGAGATGGCACTGGACATGGTGCGGCCCGGCCTGCTGCTTTACGGCTACGGCGATGAGGAAGGCAGGCTGGATCTGCGTCCGTGCATGCGCCTGATGACGCGTGTGCTCACAGTCAAGACCTACGCGCCCGGCACCGCCATCAGCTACGGGCGGCGCTTTACGACACAGCAGCGGACGCGGATGGGCGTACTCGGCATCGGCTATGCCGACGGGCTGCCGCGCCTTTGCTCCAACCGCTTCTCAACGGCTTTCCCGGGCGGACTTGCCCCCCAGCGCGGGAGCGTGTGCATGGACATGTGCATGGTCGATCTCACCGATCTGCCCGATGTCCAGCCCGGCGATGAGGCGGAAATTTTCGGCCCGAGTGCCGATCTGAACATCCTTTCCCGCGCAGCACAGACCATCCCTTATGAACTGCTGTGCAGCGTGTCCAAGCGTGTGCCGCGGGTATGGAAAGATTTTGATTAAAATGGAAAGGGAATCATTCCTGCATGAAAATTGTTGTATTGGGCGGCGGCATCAGTACCGAGCGCCACGTCTCTCTGGTCACGAGCACCGCTGTCTGCAAGACGCTGCGCTCGCTCGGTCACAAAGCAATTTTTGCCGATCTGTACATGGGGCTGGAGGACTACGACGGGGCACTTGAAGACGCTTTCGATGTGCCGGACGGCTTCGTCGGTCAGGTCGCCATCGGTAAGACCGCGCCGGATCTCGGGGCGGTGAAGGCTTCCCGCAAAATGCAGGGCCCCAGCCGTATCGGCAAAAACGTCCTGGAGCTGTGCAGACTCGCCGACTGTGTGTTCCTCGGCCTGCACGGGGCGGACGGCGAGGACGGTAAGATTCAGGCGACGCTGGATCTGCTGGGCGTCCCCTACACAGGATCCGGCCCTCTCCCGAGCGCCATGGCCATGGACAAGGCGGTAGCCAAACGCATCATGGAAAGCGCAGGCATACGCACGCCGAAGTGGCGGGAGCTGAGCTATACCGAGGCGGATATCCCGCGCCTGGTTGAAGAACTGCCCGTGCCCTGCGCGGTAAAGGTGGTAAACGGCGGCTCGTCCATCGGCGTGGCCCTGCCGGACACCCGCGAAGAGCTGGAAAAGGCCCTGCGCGAGCTCTGCGCCTTCCGCAGCCGCGTGATCGTGGAGGAAAAGATCAAAGGCCGGGAGATCACCCAGCCCATCCTGAACGATCATTATATGCCCGCCATTGAAATCGTCCCGCCCGAGGGAACCTACTTTGACTATGTAGCCAAGTACCAGAGCGGCGCCGAGGGCGCGCAGGAGATTTGCCCGGCCCGCATTACGGCGGCCGAGCAGAAGGCCATCGGTGAGGCGGCGCTCAAATTCCATCAGGCGCTGGGCCTCTCGGTATACTCCCGCGTCGATTTCATCCTGGACGATGAAGGCCGCCCCTGGTGTCTTGAAGTCAACACGCTGCCCGGCATGACGCCCGCATCCCTCATCCCGAAGGCCGCAGCGACGGAAGGAATGAGTTATGCCGAGCTCTGCGAACAGATCGTGCGGCTGTCTCTTGAGCAGCGCAAAAAGGAAGTCTGAACGCCATGAAAAAGATCGTTGTCTTCGGCGGCGGCACGGGCCTGAGCTGCCTGCTGTCGGGTCTGAAACTTTTCCCGGTGGATGTGACCACCGTCATCGCCGTCAGTGACAACGGCAGCAGCACCGGCGTTTTGAAAAAGGAACTGGACATCCCCGCTGTAGGGGACGTGGGCAAGGTGCTCATTTCCATGGCAAATGTGGACGAGGACTTCACAAAACTGCTGAGCTATCGCTTTTCCAGGGACGGAAGCCTCTATAACCACCCGGTGCGAAATATCATGCTCGCCGCACTCATCGATCTCAAGGGCAGCCTGACCGAAGCTACGCGCTACATGTGCTCCCTCCTCAAGGTAAAGGGAACGGTGCTGCCGCTGACCGAAGAAAAAGTGGAACTGGTGGGGGAAAATGCCGCTCACGAGCGGGAATTTTTCGGCCAGGTAGAGGTAAGCCACAATATCCGCCACATCACGCGCCTCAATTACGACCACAACGTGCATGTGAGTCAGGAGGTTGTGACGCATATCCTGGACTGTGATCTCATCATTTTCAGCCCCGGCAGCCTCTACACCAGCATTCTCCCGCACCTGATCGCGGATGAGGTGGTGGACGCCATTCGACGCTCGTCGGCGCCCGTCCTGTATGTCTGCAACCTGGTCACACAGCCGGGCGAGACCGATCACTACAATGTGAGCGATCACCTGAAGGTGCTCAACCAGTATCTCGGCGCGCGGAAAGTAGACATCGTCCTGGCAAACAACGGAAAAATTGATCCCAGAGTTGCGGATGTGTACCTGACACAGGAGAACAAAACGGTCGTCGAACTGGACAAGGAAAATGTGCTCCCGCTGGGCGCGCGTATCATCGAGGACGACATGGTCTGCCTCGACGGCACCAGTGTCCGCCACGATGCCATGAAAACCGCGTTTCTGATTTTCTCCTACCTGATGGGAAAATGAAAATATAAGAAAACATCCCCGGTGAACCAATCCGTTCACCGGGGATGCGCTGTTTTTGATACAGTTTTACCGGCAAATAAGCTCGCCGTTTTCTTCGTCGACCACGATGGTGCTGTCGGGCGCCACGTCGCCGGAAAGGATGCGGCGTGCGATCAGCGTTTCGACGCTGCTCTGCAGATATCTGCGCAGCGGGCGCGCGCCGTAGAGCGGATCGAAGCCGCGCTCGATGATGAGCATCTTTGCCGCATCAGTGATCTCAAGCCCCAGCCCGCGGTCGGCAAGACGACTGCGCAGAGAGGATACCATGATGTCGATGATGCCGTTGAGGTTGTCCTTCGTGAGCGGGCGGAACATGATCGTCTCGTCAAGTCTGTTGAGAAACTCGGGACGGAAGGAGCGCTTGAGCTCCGCCATGACCGCTTCCTGGGCACTCTCGCTGATGCTGCCGTCCGGCTCAATGCCGTCGAGAAGATAGGAGCTGCCGAGGTTCGAGGTCAGGATGATGATGGTGTTTTTGAAGTCCACCGTCCGGCCCTGGGAGTCAGTAATGCGACCGTCGTCGAGGATCTGCAGCAGGATGTTGAACACGTCCGGGTGCGCCTTCTCAATCTCGTCAAACAGCACCACGCTGTTGGGCTTGCGGCGCACGGCCTCGGTGAGCTGACCGCCTTCATCGTAGCCCACATATCCCGGAGGCGCGCCAATGAGGCGGGAGACCGAGAATTTCTCCATGTACTCTGTCATGTCGATGCGCACGATGTTGTGTTCGTCGTCAAAGAGGCTTTGGGCCAGGGCCTTTGCAAGCTCGGTCTTGCCCACACCCGTGGGGCCGAGGAAGAGGAAGGAGCCGATGGGCCGGTTGGGGTCAGAGATACCGGCGCGGGAGCGGAGAATGGCCTCCGTCACCTTCTGCACGGCTTCGTCCTGCCCGACTACACGCTCATGGAGCTGGCCGTCCAGGTGCAGAATTTTCTCGCGCTCGCTCTCCATGAGCTTGGAAACCGGGATGCCCGTCCACTTGGCAACGATACCGGAGATATCGTCCTCAGTGACACTGTCGTTGACCAGCGTATTCTCCCGGCTTTCAGCGGCACGGGCCTCGGTCTCCTGGATCTTGCGCTCCAGCTCCGGAATCTCCTGATACTGGAGCCGGGCTGCTTTTTCGTAGTCGTAGCGGTGCTGGGCGTTTTCCAGCTCAAAGTTCAGGTGCTCACGCTGCTGCTTGAGGGAGACGATATCGTTGCTGAGCTCCTTTTCGCTCTCGAGGCGGGCAGTCATTTCATGCTGCTTTTCCTTGAGATTTGCCATCTCTTCGCGCAGCTTGGTCAGACGCTCCTGACTGAGCTTGTCGTCCTCTTTCTTGAGAGCCGTTTCCTCGATTTCAAGCTGGATGATCTTGCGGTTGACTTCGTCCAACTCAGCGGGCACGGAATCCATCTCTGTGCGGATCATGGCGCAGGCCTCGTCCACCAGGTCGATGGCCTTGTCGGGCAGGAAGCGGTCGGTGATATAGCGGTTGGAGAGCGTCGCGGCGGCAACAAGAGCGTTGTCGTGGATGGTGACGTGGTGGAACTGCTCGTAGCGGTCCTTCAGACCGCGGAGAATAGCGATGGTGTCCTCCACCGTCGGCTCATCCACCTGTACGGGCTGGAAGCGGCGCTCGAGGGCGGCGTCCTTCTCAATATATTTACGGTACTCGTCCAGAGTGGTAGCACCGATGCAGTGCAGCTCGCCGCGCGCCAGCATGGGTTTTAAGAGGTTGCCCGCGTCCATGCTGCCCTCGGTCTTGCCCGCGCCGACGATGGTGTGCAGCTCGTCGATAAAGAGAATGATCTTGCCTTCAGACTTGCGAATCTCTTCGAGGACGGCTTTCAGACGTTCCTCAAATTCGCCCCGGTATTTGGCGCCCGCAATGAGCGCGCCCATATCCAGAGAAAAAATGGTTTTGTCCTTAAGACCCTCGGGCACGTCCTCCTTGACGATACGCTGGGCCAGACCCTCGGCGATGGCGGTCTTGCCGACGCCCGGCTCGCCGATCAGGACGGGGTTGTTCTTGGTCTTGCGGGAGAGAATGCGGATGACGTTTCGGATTTCCGAATCACGGCCGATCACGGGGTCCAGTTCATTCTCTCTTGCGCGTTTGACAAGGTCGGTGCCGTATTTTGTCAGGGCGTCATAGGTACTCTCGGGATTGTCGGAAGTCACGGGGCCGGACTTGATCTTGCTCAGTTCATTCGAGAACCCGGCCTTGGTGATGTTGTGGTCGGCGAGGATGCGCTTGACCGCGGGGGTAGCGCTGGCGAAAATGCCGATCATCAGGTGCTCGACGGAGATATATTCGTCGCCCATGGATTTGGCAGCCTTGGCGGCTGCATTGATGGCGCGGCTCGTCTCGTTGGATGCATAGACCTCCGGCTGACCGCTCACCTTGGGAAGGCGGGAAATCTCGGTATCCAGCTCCGAGAGGATGGTGTTGCAGTCCGCGCCGAGCTTCTGGAAGATGGTCTGGATGGTGCCGCCGTCCTGGTCAACCAGGGCGTAGAGCAGGTGCTCCGGCATGAGGTAGTTGTTGCTGTTTTCCTGGGCCATCGCCTGGGCAGTCTGCAGGGCTTTTATGGAATTTTGGGTGTAGTTGTATTCGTTCATGTTATCCCTCACTTTCTAATTCAATTGCGAACGCGGTTCGCAATTGAGATACTCGTGCTTATCGCACACGGCGGTGCGTGACACGCCGTGTTTGGTCGGCGCGAGGCCTCGCTAAGCTCGGCTTAGGGAGTAATTGAGGCGGCAAAGCAGCCTCAATTACATATCAAAAATTTTTATACTAGATATGCACCGGGCTGTTCCGCATCTGGGAGAAGTAGGCGGCCTCCACGTCGTGGTCGTCGAGGCGTCCGGCGAGGTAGGCCTTCATCAGCTTGTCAAAGAGTTTGATGTATTCCGACAGTGCTGTCGCCAGCTCATCCGTCGTGCAGTCCCGATCCGGGGCAGAGATGGAGCGGACAAATTTGCCGTCGTACAGGGCATAGTCGATCTTCGCCCCTGTCAGCGGCTTCAAATGCGTGTCCTCGATCCGCTTCCAGAGACGGAAAAATTCCGTCATCGCCTGGATGAGTGCCATGGACTGGGTGCGGAACACAACGGAGATCTGCCCGATGGATTCCTCCAGCCCACGGTAAAGCTCCACCTCATACTTGACCGTCGGGCGATACTTATACTCCAGTGAACTTTTCAGCGACATCGAGAGGCTGTTCGGCGCAAAGAACGGCACCAGCTCCCGCGAAGGCTGCATCAGCGCGTCGATGGCGGAGAGCACGTCGTTGATTCTGCGCTCTGGTGTAGTGTAGTTTACGTACTCGGCTAAGATCTGATTAATCAGCGCCGAGCGGTTGGAGCCTGTGCGATGGGCGAGGCGGTCGATCTCACGCACGACCTCGTCGTTGAGCATCAGGCTGTATAAGGTCTTTTTCATATGAAGTCATCCCTTTTCTCATATCTTGCCCACAGTATAGCGCAGCCTGCAAACTTTGTCAAGATGTTTATATAAAATAAATTACGAAAAATATAATTCAAGGAGAAATAATAATCCCTTGCATTTTCCCGCGGCATCCGCTATAATAGCAAAGCAAATCAATATGGACAGGTATCGAAGTGGTCATAACGGCCCTGACTCGAAATCAGGTAGTCTCGCAAGAGGCTCGTGGGTTCGAATCCCACCCTGTCCGCCAAAAGCAAAAGCTCCGCCATCCGGCGGGGCTTTTGCTTTTCAATGAAAACGGGTGGGATTCGAATGTGTAATCGAACGCACCGGGGGGCGTTCATCGTCCAGTTCGCAAACTGGACGATTCTTCTATTTGCGCCGTCCCCCGCAAGGCGCAAATGCAAGCGAATCCCACCCTGTCCGCCATTCAAGAATCCCCCGCCATTCGGCGGAGGATTGTTAACTCTTCTTTCAGAGGTGACAGAGATGAACAGAAACTTACGTTTCACCTCAGTACCTTCTCCATCGCCTTTCCTTTGGCGAGCTCGTCGACCAGCTTGTCCAGCTGGCGCACCCGCTTCATCAGCGGGTCCTCAATCGTCTCGACCTGGATGCCGCATACCTTCCCTGTGATCAGATCGGAACGCGGATTGTATGCCGGGGACTCGCTGAGAAAGGCACCGTAGCTGATATCGGAGGCAAGCGCCGCGTCAATCTGTTCCGCCGTATATCCTGTGAGCCACGACGTCACTTCATATACTTCCGCCCTTGATCGGCCTTTCCGCTCTGCCTTCTTAATCAGCGCGGGATATACGTCGGCAAAAGACATCTCAAATACGGTTTTTCCCGGCATGACGCACCTCCAAAATGCGAAATCTGAATCCCGGCGATCAAGACAAAATCAGGCTTTCCTCCTGACCCTGTGTACAAGCTTATAAATACCGTATCCAATGGCCGCACCGGCCGTGTTGAGGATCAGATCATCGATATCGCTTACGCTTCCGGGGAAGAGCAATTGCATCATCTCAATGACAAACGATAATCCCGCGCCGGCTAGAAGAACATTCCAAAAGCGGTCCAGGCGGGGATACAAAATCGGCAGGATAATTCCTGTCGGAATAAACATGCAGAAATTCCCGATGATATTGATGGCAGCTTCGCGTTTATTGTCATAATCGAGAATATTCACAAACGGAATCAAATTGATCCGAAGCGGCTGAATACTGCTCAGATTGATCATAAGCGGCCGCACATGACCGTTGACGGTGAAAAACGGGTAAAAGACGAAGCGAATCAGAACGGCAAGATTGACAAACATCAAAAGAAGAACCGCTTCTCTTTTCCAGACAATCTTCTTCTGCCGCAGCCAAAGGATTCCCCGGCAGAGGAGCCACAGCGCTGTGAAAATCAATTCGCCGCCCAGCAAAGAAATCTCAATCATGCGCTGCACCTCCTCAAACGCCGAATTGTTTCCTGTACTCGGAGAATCACGCCTCTTTCCGGGACAGCATGCCCTTTATCACCGCAAGCGGGATGCTCTGATGCTGAGGCTTATAGTCTTTGCCGCCGAGGATCAGCTTCTCGACCTTGAGATCAAGCAGCCGGTCGCCCGGGAGTTCATAGGGATTGGCAAGGAAGCAAAGTGCTGGTGCGTATCCGCAAAGGGCGGAATCAGCGCCCGGCTGCCAAGCTCCACGACGGGAACCCTGCGATACTTTTTCGGCAGCGTATCGCCCACATACACAATGCGGCCCTTGTGCTCGACCGGATATTGAAAGACATCGTCATTTGCGTTGACGGATATATAGCTGGGGTATTGTCCGCTCAGAGCTCCGGGTAAATCGAAACCTGCACAACACTTTCACAGAACGTATTCATACAGCTTGAAAGCCGCCCATCCTGTATCCTCGTAATACATCTGCACGCTTGTCAAATACTGAAAGCCCATTCCCTGATACAGGTTTTCCGCAGGAATGTTTCCGGCCAGCACATCAAGCCGGATGGCTTTTATTCCGGCCTCTCCGGCAATGGCGATGGCTTTCTGAACCATGGCTTTTGCGCAGCCTTTCCCCTGAAATTCCGGATGAACGCCAAGCGCATGGATCACAAGAATCTCCGAATCATCCGCAGCGATCTGCCAGCGGCAGTTTTTATAGCTCTCGTTGCATGCGTGATTCAAAACCATCGCGCCGGCGATTCGGCCTTCATCGCGGCAAACGTAAAGATCACCGTTGTCTATGGAGTTGCGGAGAAACGCCGGTGACGGATATATGTCCTTTTTCCAGCCGACATAGCGCTGCGCCGGGTTCAGGCTGTCAATAAGGGAGTGGTAGAAGTGACGTACTTCTCCGCAGCTATTCTTATTTGCTTTGCTGATGTCAATAGTATGCATTCGATCAACCCTTTCTGCAGCCCTGCGTTATCGGGATCGCTCTTCCGAGCCTCGGCAGCACGGTATTGTTTTACGGGACGAGCCCCACTGCGTTGATCAGTGTCCGGCACAGCTCACATCTTGATGGCGAAAAGACCGCCGGCGCCGCCCGAGTGCAGAAACAGGATGTTGTCCTTCTCGGCAAAGGCGCCCTCTTTTGCCAGCTCCAGCAAGCCCGCAAACGCCTTCCCGGTGTACACCGGATCGAGAAAGATCCCTTCGCGCTCCGCCATCAGCGAGACAGCGGCGTTCCCCGCCTCCGAGGCGATCGCGTAGCCGGGGCCGCACATGTCCCGAAGGGGATAATCCTGCGACGTGATTTCGGGTGAAATCTCCAGCAGCGCCGCCGTTTCCCGCATCAGGGCGGGCGTAATCTGATCAAAGGGATCGGTGTCGACCATCATGCCGTGGACCGTTGTCCCGGGCAGAAACAGCTTTGCACCGAGAGCGAGACCCGCCATCGTGCCGCCGCTTCCCTCCGCGCATATAATGTGGTCAAAGTGCAGCCCCTGTCCGGCGATCTCCCTGGCACATGCTACATAGCCCAGCGCGCCGAGGGCGTTCGACCCGCCGCAGGGGATCTTGTAATACGGTCTGCCCATCTCTTTGCCGAGACGGTCCATCTCTTTATAGATATTGGCATAATCGTCAGTGTCGACAAAGCGCACATCCGTCCCCATCAGCCGTTCCAGAAGCTGATTGCCCACGCAGTCGGTCACCCCGCGCTTTTTAAGCACAAGTACAGCCTTCATCCCCAGCTTTCCCGCCGCCGCGGCGGTCAGCATGGCGTGGTTGGACTGCGCGCCGCCGGTCGTAAAGACGATCTCCGCGCCCTGCGCTTTCGCGTCGGCCAGGAGAAATTCGAGCTTTCGGATCTTGTTTCCGCCGAGCCCGAGCCCGGTCATGTCATCGCGTTTGATGTAGATATTCCTGCCGAGAAGCCTGCTGATGTTTTCAAGCTTATGGATCGGCGTCGGGAGAATGCCCAGGCTGATCCTCGGGAAGCTTTCAAGTGATTTCATATCGGTGAGTGATCTCCTTTCCACTGTTGCTGCTCATGGCTCTCCACAGGCCAGCGCGCACAATCACATAAAGGTGACCGTCTCTTCCAACGGTTTCCGGCTGCTATGATTCGGAAGCGGGCCGGCGTCTTCGGCGGCATAGCCCAGATCCATCACCATCAAAACTTCCTCATCCGCGGGCAGGCCGAGGATCTCCGCCGTCTTCTCCGGATCCAGAAAATTGACCCAGCAGCTGTCCACGCCTTCGGCGGCTGCCGCCAGGATCATGTGGGTAGCAACGATGGTAGCATCCTCTACACCGGAATCCCGCTTCCCGCCGGGATAGGTAAAAACGTTCTTTCTATTGAACGCAACGACAAGAACGGTCGGCGCACTGTAGCGGCAGGGCGTGACAGCGTCGATCTTCTTGAGTGCCTCAGGAGACTGCAGAACATAGATCCGCTGTTCCTGCAGGTTCTTCGCGGTCGGGGCCAGGCGCCCGGCGTTCAGGATAGCGGTCAGCTTTTCCGCTTCCACCTGTCGGTCGGCGTATTTCTTGCATGAATGGCGGTTTTTTACGACTTCTTTGAATTCCATTATTATCCCTCCAAATATTTCTCGCACGAAGGCTTTGCGTAGAGGCATACCTGCTTTTCGGACCGATTGTTATACAGTTTTTCCGGCATCTGTGCCTCAATCCTGCTGCCTATAGAATTGCAATAAGTATACCATAAAGATAGTCTGTAATCTACCCAAAAAAACAGAATCGGCCGCCCGGAAACAGGCGGCCGAATCATGTTGTGTTGTCATTCGCAGTTAACGTTTTCTCTGCTATGCCTTCTTGGAAAAAGCCCGGACAAGGTAAAGGGAATATCCTCCCAATACAACGACGATCAGCACAAGATTGAGTATCATTTCGACTTTCGGGTCCAGACTTTCCTCTGCGGAAAACACTTTGAACGCGTTGTTTGCCGCGTGGAACAGGATACACGGGATCAAAGATTTTCCATGATAGAAGATCAGCACCAGCACGAAGCCGACCAGAACAGCAAATACGATCTGGGTCATGGAAGAAACCGGATCCACTTTGCTCCCGTTGAACAAATTCACGATATGGCCGAGGCCGAACGTCAGCGAAGAAACAAGAATAGCCGTCTTCAAATTGTCCTTTTCCATTGCCCGGAACAGCAGCCCGCGGAAAATGACTTCTTCCAGGAAGCCGACGCAGCACATGCTGATGAAATACAGCAGTGCCTCCGGGAGGCTGTACTGCAGCTTGATCCCGCCCCAAAAAGCGGTTGACGCGATAAGGATCAGCGGCAGGTAATACAGAAAGCGCTTTGCAGGAACGGCGGGTCTGCAGAAACCGTATTTTTCACTCAGCTTATTGTTTCGGATCCAGAAGAACAGGATCACGGACATCGCAAGATGCAGCACGGCCGTCACGGATTTGATGACGCCGACTGTCTCCGAAAGCTGATCTGCCAGGCTGCTGAGAACCACATAGGCAACGATCCACAGGATCGCAAAAGAGATCTCACTTTTCTTGTAGAGTTTCGTCATGTTGATTTCGTCCTTTTTCTAATCCTTCGGCAATCGTAATCAAAGCTTTTTGAATCGTATCGTGATCGTATTTCATCGCATTGTTTGCGATCATACTGGCGTAACCATGGACAAGCGCTGCCAAGGGCTCAAAAAACGTCGCCGCTTCTTCCGTCGTCAGTTCTGCTTCTTCACTTACCGCTGAAAGGATATCCGCCGCTTCCGGAGCTTTGATCAGATCTTCCATGCTGGAGCCCGAAAAACGGCCTGACTGAAAAAGAAATCGGAACAGGTTCGGTTCTTCTTCTGCAAAGCGGATATACCGCAGACCCATCTCCAGAAGATTGGCACCCGCCAGAATATATTCGCTGTGAAAGGCATCTGCCTTCTGATAAACCAGGTCTCTCAGCGTATCCAGATTGGGGAATTGATACATGACAGGCTGTGTGGAGCAGCCGAGGAAGGCGGCAAGATGTCTTGCGGTCAAAAAATCATGCCCCTTTTCCCGGATCAGACGGAATGCGCCTTCCAACATTGCTTCTTTTGTTGTCGTTGGTTTCTTTGGCATCGATATCGCCTCACTATACAATAACACTTGTTATTATATTGAGCTTTGCTCATTTGTCAAGAATGGTTTTCACCATCCGGTTTCTGTGTTATACTCGAAAAAGCCCCTGCTTGATATTGCCGGATAAGGAAGACAACGATGAGAACGATTTATATTGACGCAGATGCCTGCCCGGTTACGCACATAGCGGAGATAATTGCCCGCCGCCATGGGATTCCCGTGACGATTCTCTGCGACACAAACCATGTAATGTACTCCGAAACCAGCACGATAAAGCTCATCGGAGCCGGGACGGACGCGGTGGATCTGGCGCTCATCAACCTCTGCAAAGCGGGAGATATCGTCATCACCCAGGACTATGGCGTCGCGGCGCTGGCGCTGGGCAAGGGCGCG
>JBGUQD010000159.1:0-9368 GCA_045130755.1 Candidatus Limivicinus sp.
AAGCGCAAGGAGCGTCGGCGAAGCCCGACGTCTGCTGCTGGGATCAAGCTTTGACCTGGTGCTTATCAACACGCCGCTGAAGGACGACTTCGGCACTCAGCTTGCCATCGACGTCTGTGTCGACAGCGCGGCAGGCGCGATGCTTTTTGTCAGGGCCGAGCTCTATGAAAGCATCAACGCCCGTGTGATGGAATACGGCGTGGTGACGCTCTCGATGCCCAGTTCCGGCGCTCTTGTGAGCCAGAGCCTGCGCATGCTCTGCGCCCAGCGGGAACGACTCCGGCGCATGGAGCAGAAGCAGCAGAGCGTGGAGGACAAGATTGAAGAGATCCGCCTTGTGAACCGGGCCAAATGGCTGCTGATCGAATGCCTGAGCATGACGGAGGCCGACGCCCAGCGTTATATTGAACGGCAGAGCATGGATCAGCGCATCACCAAGCGACGGGCTGCGGAGAACATCATCAAAACATATTCTTGACAAAGCGGTCTTGGCGGTGTATCCTCACCGTATTGAACAAAGACGTTCATCTGGGTTTTTGCGCCCGGATGGGCGTCTTTTTTTTTGATTCGATTGAAAACAATCCATCTAAGCCCCTTTTTGCAAAGGGGGCTGTCACGAAGTGACTGGGGGATCAGCATGAACGCAGATGATCGATCCCTCCGGCCCATTCGGGCCACCTCCCTTTTTCCAAAGGGAGGTTAGTTTGAGAGGGTACAAGGAGGAAAAGGACATGACCAAATATATCTTTGTCACCGGGGGCGTTGTGTCGGGGCTCGGCAAGGGCATCACCGCCGCGTCCCTCGGCAGGCTTCTCAAGGCGCGGGGTCTCAAGGTCGCGGCGCAGAAGCTGGACCCGTATATCAATGTCGATCCCGGCACGATGAGCCCCTATCAGCATGGGGAAGTCTTCGTCACAGAGGACGGCGCGGAGACGGATCTTGACCTTGGGCACTATGAGCGCTTCATCGACGAAAACCTCAACCGCTTTTCCAATCTCACCACCGGCAAGGTCTACTGGAATGTGCTGAACAAGGAGCGGCGGGGTGAATATCTGGGTTCCACTGTGCAGGTCATCCCCCACATCACCAATGAGATCAAGGATTTCGTCTACCGCGTGGGCCGTGAGACCGGGGCTGACGTCGTTATCACCGAGATCGGCGGCACCATCGGGGACATTGAGGGTCAGCCCTTTCTGGAGGCCGCGCGCCAGGTATCGCTGGAGGTGGGGCGGGAGAACAGCATGTTCATCCATGTGACGCTGGTGCCCTTCCTCTCCGGCTCCAACGAGCACAAATCCAAGCCCACCCAGCACTCTGTCAAGGAGCTGCAGGGCATGGGCATTCACCCGGACATCATTGTGCTGCGCTGCGATGAGCCGCTGGAGCCTTCCATCTTTCAGAAGATCGCCCTGTTCTGCAATGTAACGCCGGAGTGCGTGATCGAAAACCGCACCCTCCCCTGCCTGTATGAAGCGCCGCTGATGCTGGAAAAGGCGGGATTTTCCGATGTTGTCTGCCGCAGACTGGGGCTCAGATGCCCAGCGCCGGAGATGGTGGAATGGGCCGCGATGGTGGAGAAGATCAAGAGTGCCGGAAAGAGCGTCACCATCGGCCTTGTTGGGAAATACACACAGCTGCAGGACGCCTATCTCTCGGTTGCCGAGGCGCTGCGCCACGCGGGTTACGCCAAAGACGCGCATGTGGAAATCCTCTGGATCGACTCCGAAACGCTGACGCCGGAGAACGTCACGGAAAAGCTGACGGGTCTGTCCGGCATCCTCGTTCCCGGCGGCTTCGGGGACCGGGGCGTGGAGGGGATGATCCTCGCCGCGCAGTTTGCACGGGAGCACGCGGTTCCTTACCTTGGCATCTGCCTCGGGATGCAGGTGGCCGTGATCGAGTTTGCCCGCCATGCTGCCGGGATCGCGGACGCAAACTCCGGTGAGTTTGACGAGTGCTGCGCGCACAAGGTCATCGACTTCATGCCCGGGCAGAGCGACCGGATCGACAAGGGCGGCACGCTTCGCCTCGGGGCCTGCCCCTGTGAAATCGTGGTGGGCACGACGATGGACCGCTGCTATCGCGAGTCCTTCATCTCCGAGCGCCACCGCCACCGCTATGAGTTCAACAACGATTACCGCGACGCGCTCACCCGCGCGGGACTCACGCTCTCCGGCATGTCTCCGGGCGGGCATCTCGTGGAGGCCGTGGAGCTTTCCGATCTTCCCTTTTATGTGGGCGTGCAGTATCACCCGGAGTTCAAGAGCCGCCCGAACAGGCCGCACCCGCTGTTCTGCGGGCTGATCGAAGCAGCGCTTCAGAAGGAGGAGCAGCATGGAGCGTGAACAATATCCGCTGTATGATCCGCGCTTTGAGCATGACGCCTGCGGCATCGGCGCGGTCATAAGCATACAGGGTATCCAGTCCCACCGCACGGTGGACGATGCCCTCAAAATTGTGGAGAAGCTCCAGCACCGCGCGGGCCGGGACGCCTCCGGCGAGACCGGCGACGGCGTGGGCCTCATGATGCAGATCCCGCACAAACTGTTTTGCAGGGAAATGCCGGAACTGGGCGCGCCCAGAAGCTATGGTGTGGGCATGTTCTTTTTCCCGCAGGATGTGCTCTCCCGTATGCAGGCGCAGAAGATGCTGGAGCTCATCGTGGGGCGAAACGGGCTGGAATTTCTCAGCTGGCGCACGGTTCCCACAAATCCGGATATTCTGGGGAAAATGGCGCGGGAGAAAATGCCCTGCATCATGCAGTGTTTTGTGCGGCGGCCCGAATCCTGTGCAGAGGGGCTGGACTTTGACCGGCGTCTCTACATCATCCGGCGCGAATTTGAGCAGAGCGGCATCGGCACTTACATTCCCTCGTTTTCAAGCCGCACCATCGTCTACAAGGGCATGTTCCTGGTCGATCAGCTCCGCGCCTTTTACCTTGATCTTCAGGACCCGGACTGTGAAAGCGCAATGGCGATGGTGCACTCCCGCTTCTCCACCAACACAAACCCGAGCTGGGACCGGGCGCACCCCAACAGGCTCCTGATGCACAACGGGGAGATCAACACCATCCGCGGAAACGTGGACAGAATGCTGGCGCGGGAGGAGACGCTGCACTCCCCCGTCCTATCCGACGAAGATATGGATCGCGTTCTCCCCGTGATCGACACGGCGGGGTCCGACTCCTCCATGCTGGATAACACGCTGGAATTTCTCATGATGAACGGGATGCCCCTCCCGCAGGCGGTGATGATCACCATTCCCGAGCCCTGGGCGCACGACAAAAAAATGAGCCAGCAGAAGAAGGACTTTTACCAGTACTACGCCACCATGATGGAGGCCTGGGACGGGCCCGCCGCCATCGTCTTCTCCGACGGCGATGTGGTTGGCGCGGTGCTCGACCGCAACGGACTGCGCCCCTGCCGCTGGTATCAGACGAGCGACGACTATCTCATTTTGTCTTCCGAGGTCGGCGTGCTGGATATCCCCGCAGAGAAGATCCTGAAAAAGTCCCGCCTGCGTCCGGGCCGCATGCTGCTGGTGGATACCGTCAGGCAGCGCATTGTGGAGGACGAGGAACTGAAGGAGCAGTTCTCCGTCCAAAGCCCCTACGGTGAGTGGTTGGACAGTTGCCTGCTGCATCTGGAGGATCTGCCCGTCCCGAACAAAGCGGTGGAAAAACACAGTCAGGTCCTGCGGGACAAGCTCTATAAGGCCTTCGGTTATACCTATGAAGAGGTCAAGGACCTGATCCTCCCCATGGCGAAATCCGGCGCGGAGCCTACGGCCTCCATGGGTACGGACATTCCGCTGGCGGTTCTGTCCGAGGCGCGGCAGCCGCTTTTCAGTTACTTCAAGCAGATGTTCGCCCAGGTCACAAACCCGCCCATCGACGCGATCCGCGAGAAGATCGTGACCGACACCTCCGTCTTTCTCGGCGCAAGCGGGAACTTGCTCGAAGAACAGGCGGAAAACTGCGCGGTTTTGCAGATCGAAAACCCGATTTTGACCAGCGTGGACATGCTCAAAATCCGGTATCTTGACAACCCCGAGTTTCATGTGGAGACCATCTCGCTGCTCTATTACAAGCGCACACCGCTGGAACGGGCGCTCGACCGGCTCTTTGTCTCCTGCGACAGGGCATATAAAAACGGAGCGAACATCCTCATTCTCTCCGACCGGGGTGTGGACGAAAACCATGTGGCGATCCCGTCGCTGCTGGCCGTTTCGGCGGTGCAGCAGTACCTGGTGCGCACCAAGAAGCGCACGGCCGTGTCGCTGGTATTGGAGAGCGCCGAGCCGCGCACGGTGCACCACTTTGCCGCGCTCTTAGGCTACGGCGCACAGGCCATCAACCCCTATCTCGCGCAGGAGTGCATTGAGGAGCTCATTGAGCGCGGGATGCTGGACAAGGACGCAGGAGTGGCGGTGGACGACTACAACCGCGCCATTCTGAGCGGCCTTGTGAAGATCGCGGCGAAAATGGGCATCTCCACCATCCAATCCTACCAGGCGGCGCAGATCTTTGAGTGTGTCGGCATCAGCAAATCCGTTGTCGACCGCTATTTCACCAATACCGTCAGCCGCGTGGAAGGCATCGGCCTTGCAGAAATCGACGAGAGTGTGGAGTGGCAGCACGATCAGGCCTTCGAGCCGCTGGGTCTGGGCTTTGACGGAACGCTCAATTCCGTCGGCTCCCACAAGCTCCGCTCCGGGTCGGGGAAAGAGGACCACATGTACAATCCCCTCACCATTAAGCTCCTGCAAAAGGCGGTCAGAGAGGGAGATTACGCCGTCTTCAAGCAGTACTCCGCACTGGTGGACGATCAGGCTGTGCCGCACACCCTGCGCGGACTTCTGGGCATGCGCTTCGATCCCGACGGCGGGATTCCGATTGATGAAGTGGAGAGTGTGGAGAATATCGTCAAACGCTTCAAGACCGGGGCCATGAGCTACGGCTCCATCTCCGAGGAGGCGCACACCTGCCTCGCCGTCGCCATGAATACGCTTGGCGGCAAGTCCAACTCCGGCGAAGGCGGGGAAAATCCCGAGCGTCTGACCGATCCCCTGCGCTGTTCCGCCATCAAGCAGATCGCCTCCGGGCGCTTTGGTGTCACGAGTGCCTACCTCACCAGCGCAAAGGAGCTGCAGATCAAGATGGCCCAGGGCGCCAAGCCCGGCGAGGGCGGGCATCTGCCGGGCAGCAAGGTCTATCCGTGGATCGCCCGCACGAGACTCTCCACTCCCGGCGTCACCCTCATCAGTCCCCCGCCGCACCATGATATTTACTCCATCGAGGATCTGGCCCAGCTCATCTACGACCTCAAGAACGCAAACCGGGAGGCCCGCATCAGCGTGAAATTGGTGTCCGAGGTCGGCGTCGGCACGATCGCAAGCGGCGTCGCCAAGGCAGGCGCTCAGGTGGTGCTGATCTCCGGCTACGACGGCGGTACCGGTGCGGCTCCCGCCTCCTCCATTCATAATGCGGGTCTGCCATGGGAGTTGGGCCTTGCCGAGGCGCACCAGACGCTCATCAAAAACGGTCTGCGCGAGCAGGTGGTGCTGGAAACGGACGGCAAGCTCATGACCGGGCGGGACGTGGCCATTGCCTGTATGCTGGGCGCGGAGGAATTCGGCTTTGCCACCGCGCCGCTGGTGTGTCTCGGCTGCTGCATGATGCGCGTGTGCAATCTGGACACCTGCCCGGCAGGCGTCGCCACGCAGAACCCGGAACTCAGGAAGCGCTTTTCCGGCAAGCCCGAGTATGTGATTCATTTCATGCGCTTTGTGGCACAGGAACTCCGGGAGATCATGGCAAAGTTCGGCGTCCGATCCGTGGACGAGCTGGTGGGCCGGACGGATTTGCTCGTGGAGCGGGAAAAACGCATCACCCACCGGGCCGAGACTGTGGATCTCTCCGCCCTGCTCTCCATGCCCTGCCCCCATCCCGTACCGCATTTCAAAGCGGAATCTGTCTACGACTTTCATCTGGAGCGCACCAAGGATCAAAGCGTTCTGCTCAAGGCGCTGGGCGAAAAGCTCAGGGCGAAAAAGCCCGGCAGCGTTTCGGTTGAGGTCTCCAGCACCGACCGTGCCTTCGGCACACTCTTCGGTTCGGAAATTACACGTCGCTATGGAAGCACATTGAGGGATGATACTTACACCGTCCACTGTCAGGGCGGCGGCGGGCAGTCCTTCGGCGCGTTCATCCCGAAGGGGCTCACGCTGCGGCTCGAGGGCGACTCCAACGACGGCTTCGGCAAGGGTCTCTCCGGCGGAAAGCTGATCCTGTACCCGCCGAAAGGCTCAACGCTCCCGGCGGATGAAAACATCATTGTCGGAAACGTAGCGCTCTACGGTGCGACCTCCGGCACGGCGTTCATCTCCGGAGTCGCGGGCGAGCGCTTCTGCGTGCGAAACTCCGGGGCTACCGCTGTTGTTGAGGGCGTGGGCGACCACGGCTGCGAATACATGACGGGCGGCAGAGTCCTCATTCTCGGGCAGACCGGCAAAAACTTTGCCGCCGGGATGTCCGGCGGCGTGGTCTACGTACTGGATGAGGCGCATGATCTCTACACCCGCATGAACAAGGACGGCCTGCATGTCGGCCCGGTCAGGGACCCGAACGATGTGCAGGAGCTGCGGGATCTCCTGCAGGCCCATCTGGACACAACCGGCTCGAAAAAGGCCGCACGGATCCTGGAGGATTTCAAAACAGTTCTGCCCGCTTTCAAGAAAATCATCCCCGTAGATTATGAGCGCATGCGCAAGGCCATCGAGGACTTTGAAAGCCGAGGCGAGACGCAGGAGCAGGCCGAGATCAAGGCGTTTTACGCCGCCGTAAATCATTGAGGAGGTGGATGTTATGGGAAAACCGACCGGATTTCTGGAATATGAACGCAGGGCGAATCCTGTGCGTCCGCCTCTCGAGCGGGTAAAGGACTGGGAGGAATTTCATCTTCCCTCTTCCGAGGAACAACGGCGTGAGCAGGGCGCAAGGTGCATGAACTGCGGTGTACCCTTCTGCCAGGCCGGGGTACAGTTTGATGGAAAGCAATTCGGCTGTCCGCTGCACAATCTGATCCCGGAGTGGAACGACAGCGTCATGGACGGGAACTTCACCCACGCGCTGTCAAGGCTTCTGAAAACAAACAACTTCCCGGAGTTTACCGGGCGCGTCTGCCCCGCCTTCTGTGAGCAGGCCTGCACTTGCGGGCTCTACGGCGAATCCGTCACGGTGCATGATAACGAGCTGAGTATCATTGAATACGCCTTTTCCCATCATCTGATGGAGCCGCGCTTTTCGCCCCACAGCTCCGGAAAAAACGTGGCGGTGGTGGGCTCCGGTCCGGCGGGGCTGGCGGTGGCCGATCAGCTCAATCATCGGGGGCACTGCGTCACAGTGATCGAAAAGCGGCAACAGCCCGGCGGGCTTCTGATGTACGGCATCCCGAACATGAAGCTGCCGAAGTCCGTTGTCCGCCGCCGCATGGAACTCATGACGCGCGAGGGTGTGAGCTTTGTGACCGGCCTTGACGCCGCCGATGGCGCAGTGGCAAAGCGCCTGTCGGAGGAATATGACGCGGTGGTATTATGCTGCGGGGCGGAGAAGCCGCGCCCGCTCGGCATCGACGCGGAGGGTGTTCATGGCGTGTGCTTTGCCATGGACTTTCTGCCTGCCGCTGTGGAGCGGCAGCAGCTCTCCCTCTCCCCTTCCGTCCCCTCTGCTGAGGGAAAAAATGTGATCGTCATCGGCACCGGCAATACCGCGAGCGACTGCGTGGCAACGAGCCTGCGGCAGGGCTGCAAAAGCATCGTGCAGCTTGTGCGCAGGCCAAAGGAGGATTATCTTGCGCCGGACAGCAGCCTTCCGCAGGACTACGCGCAGGAAGAAGCTGCGGCCGTTTTCGGCAGCGACCCGCGCCTGTTCTCGCAGAGCCTTGCCTCACTCGAAAGCGATGAGGCGGGAAATCTCACGGCTGTTGTCACGAAGGACGGGACGAAGCTCCCCTGTGAGCTTCTGATCGCCGCGACGGGCTTTGCCGGATGCCGGGAAGATGTCTGCGCCGCCTTTGGTGTGGAACTTGACCGCATCGTGAAAACCGAGACGGGTTCCTTCCGGACCAGTGTACCGCATATCTTCACGGCAGGCGACATGCACCGCGGCCAGTCTCTGGTGGTCCACGCCATTGCGGAGGGCCGCGCCTGCGCTGCCGAGGTCGACCGCTTTTTGATGGGTTATACAAACCTGATCTAATCGATTGCGAAACTCTGGTTTCGCAATCGAGAACTCGCGTTTATCGCACGCGGCGGACTGTAATACGCCGCATTTGATCGACGCGAGGCCTCGCTGCAAGCACGGATCGTCGCGCGCTTCCCGCGCGTCGCTATGCTCGGCTCAGGGTGTTTTTGAAGAAGCAAAGCTCCCTCAAAAGCAAATCTGATTTCCTCCGGGGTTCATATACAATATTTTAGGAATCTATTACGAAAATAGGAGGACAATATGGCCGCTTTTGAACCGATTCTCTCCGGCATTCCGGGGCTGGACCGCTGTCTGGATTCCATTCGTCTGGGCGACAACGTGGTATGGCAGGTATCCCGGCTGGATGAATTTCGCGTCTTCGCCAGAGCCTTTGCCGAGCAGGCTGTCCGGGACGGGCGGAACATCCTCTACATCCGTTTTGCCGGACACGATCCCATCCTGCCTCCCATGCCCGGCGTGCGGGAGGTGCATGTCCCGCTCTCCCATCTCTTTGAATCCTTCACCGTTGACATTCACAATCTGATCGAACGGGAAGGCCGCGATGCCTTTTATGTCTTTGACTGCCTCTCCGAGCTGGAGGAGGCCTGGGCAACGGATCTTATGATGGGAAACTTCTTTCACCTGACCTGTCCCTTCCTGTTCTCTCTGGACACGGTCGCGTATTTTCCGATCCTGCGCGGCAGACACTCCTTTGACGCGATCGACATTATCGCGAACACCACACAGCTCTTTCTGGACGTTTTCCCCGGAGGACGGGACAGGCTCTTTTTCCGGGCGGAAAAGGTCTGGGAAAGACCGCTTGCCCATCTTGCACAGCCCTACGGCTGCGATCTCATAGACGGCAGCTTTTATCCCGTCTCGGAGAGCGTGGAGCTCAGCCGCTTTTACCGCAGCCTGAACGAGGCAAAGGGTCTCAAAAACAGCCAGAGCATGGACAGCTGGGAGCGCTTCTTCCATGCCGCCCGTGTCAAATACGACGCGGGTCTGGATATCCGGCAGGAGTGTGACCGCATGTGCGACATCATGCTCACGCGCGATGCGCGCATGCGCGGCATGATCGTAGAGCAGTTTCAGCCCGAGGACTATTTTGAAATCCATGACCGCA
>JBGUQD010000160.1:0-3715 GCA_045130755.1 Candidatus Limivicinus sp.
CTTGGTGACAACGGTGTTGGAATCGGCAAAGGCCGTGGTGCCGAGGGCGCAGATCATGGTGAGGGCCAGCGCCAGGGCGATGATCGTCTTAAGAGTTCTTTTCATTTTTTTGTTCTCCTTTCAGTTTTCAGCTCTATATTTTTTAATTTATTACGTATTTATCAAGTAAGCATTTTGTTTCCCTTGCGGGTCTGTTTTGTCTCTCTTGCTTACAGGCACATAGTAACATGCGCATCATCACACAAGAATCACACAGCAAAAAACTCCCCCGGACAGATGTCCGGGGGAGATGCATATGGATTCAGTTTTCGACTCAGCCGAAGACGGAGAGCAGGAAGCCCGCCGCGATGGCGGAGCCGATGACGCCGGCCACGTTGGGGCCCATGGCGTGCATCAGGAGGTAGTTGTTCTTGTTGAACTTGCGGCCCACGTCCTGAGAGACGCGCGCGGCCATCGGCACGGCGGAGACGCCCGCGGAGCCGATCAGGGGGTTGATCTGCCCGCCGGAGGTCTTGTACATCACAAGGCCGCCGCAGAGACCGCCGACGGTGGAGATCGCAAAGGCGATCAGACCGAGGACGATGATCTTGATGGTGTTCAGGTTCAGGAAGTTCTGCGCGACCATCGTGGCGCCGACGGAGGTGGCAAGGAAGATGGTGATGATGTTCATCAGCGCGTTCTGCACGGTGTCGGAAAGACGGTCGGTCACGCCGCACTCACGGAACAGGTTGCCCAGCATCAGGCAGCCGATCAGGGGGGCGGTGGAGGGCAGGAGCAGGATGACGAAGGTGGAGACGACCATCGGGAAAACGATCTTCTCGGTCTTGGAGACCTCGCGGGTCTGGACCATCTTGACCTTGCGCATCTTGTCGTTGGTCATGGCCTTCATGATCGGGGGCTGGATCAGCGGGATCAGGGCCATGTAGGAGTAAGCCGCGATGGCGATGGGGCCGAGCAGCTCCGGGGCCAGCTTCGTGGTGAGGAAGATGGCGGTGGGGCCGTCAGCGCCGCCGATGATGCCGATGGAGGCAGCCTGGGGGCCGGTGAAGCCGAGGAGCACAGCGCCGAAGAAGGCGACGAACACGCCGAGCTGAGCGGCAGCGCCGAGCAGCAGGCTCTTGGGATTGGCGAGCAGGGGGCCGAAGTCGGTCATCGCGCCGACACCCATGAAGATCAGGGACGGGTAGATGCCTGCTTTGACGCCTATGTAGAAGAAGTCGAGCAGACCGGCCTGCCTCATGACAGCGCCGTAGCTGTGGTAGGCGGGGCTTGTCTCATCGAGGAAGGCGGCCCAGATTTCGGGGTGGTAGAGGGCGTTCGCGCCCTGGCCCACGAAGTAGCTGAGGTTCGTCAGCAGGCAGCCGAAAGCGATGCCGACCAGCAGCAGGGGCTCGAATTTCTTCACGATGCCGAGGTACAGCAGCACGAAGGAGATGATGATCATGACGAGGTTTTTCCAACCGCCGTCGGTCATAAAGAAGGAGGCAAAGCCGGATTCAAGACCCAGCTTTTGCAGGACACCAAGTATATCCATACCTGCCTCCTTATGCGATCACGACGAGCGGAGAACCGGTCTCTACGACCGCACCCTTATCCACCACGATCTGCGCGACCGTGCCGGTCTTGGTGGAGACGACCTCGTTCTCCATCTTCATGGCTTCGAGGATCAGCAGCACGTCGCCCTCATTGACCTTCTGGCCGGGGGTGACGTTGATCTTCAGGACGTTGCCGGGCATGGGGCTCTTGACGACCTCACCGGCGGCGAGGGCACCGCCTGCGGGGGCTGCGGGAGCAGCGGGAGCGGCGGCAGCCACGGGGGCGGCAGCGGCAGCGGGGGCTGCGGGAGCGGCAGCGGCGGGGGCCTTCAGCTCATACTCGTCCACGAGCATGGCCTCGCCCTGCTCGACCTCTACCTCATAAACGCGGTTATTCAGCGTTACCTTATACTTCATCTTCATTTGACCTCCCTGATGGAAATAAAGCGCAGCTCATTGAGCGGCTTGCCGAGGGTATCGGCAACGATTGCCATGACCATGGCGGCGTCGCGCGGATCGGTATTGTAGAGCTTGAAGTCGCCCGCGGTGCCGGGGGCGGGGTCAGCCTTCACTGCGGGAGCAGCGGGAGCCGCGGCAGCGGGGGCGGCGGCAGCGGGAACGGCGGCGGGCTTCTCCTTGTGCATGATCTTGCCCATGATGAAGATGACGCACATCAGCAGCACCAGGCCGAAGAACACCACAAGATAACCCAGCAGCGCGTAACCGAACGCATTCGGGATCGAGATGTTTACTAAATCAATCACGGTAATTTCCTCCAGTCTCAGTCAACGGAAACGATGGAGTACTTGACCTTCTTCTCCTCCTGCTCCTTGCGCGCGGCGAAGAACTTCTCGGCGACCGGCGGGAAGGAGATGTAGCTCAGGACGTCTTCCTCGCATCTGGCGGTGTCGCCGAGCTCGGCCTGGGCCTTTTCAAAAATGTCCTTGGGCAGGGTGTCGGCGTAGCGGCCGGTGAGGGGCTTCTCGTCGCCGAGGATCTTGGCCTGGACTTCCTTGTTGATGGGGGCGGGAGTCTTGCCGTACTCGCCGCGGCAGTATGCCTTCAGCTCAGCGCCGACGTTCTTGTAGCGCTCGCCGGCCAGAACGTTCTGCACGGCCTGGGTGCCGATGAGCTGGGAGGTGGGGGTGACAAGGGGAGGATAGCCCATGTCGGCGCGAACGCGCGGGGTCTCGAGCAGGGCTTCGTCGAACTTGTCCAGAGCGTTGAGGCTCTTGAGCTGGGAGAGGAGGTTGGAGAGCATGCCGCCGGGGATCTGGTAGGTCAGGCACTGGGTATCGGTGGCCATGGAGATGGGGTTGAGGGTACCCTTGGCCAGGAAGTCGGCACGGATGGGCTTGAAGAAGTTGGCCATCTCGTGGAGCTTCTCGGTGTTGAGGCCGGTCTCGTAGCCGTACTGACGGAAAACGTACTCCAGGGTCTCGGTGGCGGGCTGGGAGGTGCCGCCGGAGAAGGGGGAGATCGCGGTGTCGATCACGTCGGCGCCGGCTTCGACGGACTTCATGTAGGTCATGAAGGCAAGGCCGGTGGTGCAGTGGGTGTGGACGACGACGGGCAGATCCACCGCGTCCTTGATGGCGGAGATGAGATCATAGGCCTCTTTCGGGCTCATGATGCCGGCCATGTCCTTGATGCAGATCGTGGCGGCGCCCATCTTCTTGAGCTCTTTGACCATCTCGACGTACTTGTCGAGTGTGTGCACGGGAGAGGTGGTGTAGGAAATGGCGCAGGATGCCATGGCGCCGGACTTGACGGTCTCCTCGACGGCGACCTTGAGGTTGGTGACGTCGTTGAGAGCGTCGAAAATGCGGATGATGTCGATGCCGTTGCGGACGGCGGCGCGGACAAAGCGGCGGACGATATCGTCGCTGTAGTGCTTGTAGCCCAGGATGTTCTGGCCGCGGAGCAGCATCTGCAGCTTGGTGTTGGGCATGGCAGCACGGATCTTGCGCAGGCGCTCCCACGGATCCTCATTCAGGAAGCGCAGGCACACGTCGAACGTGGCGCCGCCCCAGCATTCCACGGAGTAAAAGCCGGCCTGGTCGATGGTTTTGAGGATGGGCTCAAACTGGTCGAAGCCCAGCCTCGTTGCGACAAGTGACTGGTTTGCGTCGCGAAGGACTGTTTCGGTAAACTGTATTTTCTTCATACGTACCTCCTCT
>JBGUQD010000161.1:0-10070 GCA_045130755.1 Candidatus Limivicinus sp.
TGTTAGTTTGGTGGTGTGGTAGCTTCATTCTAACAAACTCAACCGCTTTTTCAATTGTCTCAGTCTCACATGTATTGTAACGCTACACCGTGTGCTTTTAGTATGCATTAATATCCTTGACGCAATGTATAGCGGATGCTATAATCAAACTAAAAGAGCAAGAAAGTAGCATTTTAATATGCAGCTTCGCTGTGCCCTAGCTTGACTATGGAAGACAATGGAAATCACAGATAATCTGCATTTTTTGCCCGCTGATTTCCAAAACGATCAAACGCCTCTGCTATATAAAGAGCTTTAAAAAGCCGATGAAGAAAACGCTGGCTTCAAGGAAAAGAATAAAGCATGATAAAATATACATGGTTTGGGAGAAATATATCTGAAAACGCAGTGCTTCTGTGTGATGCCTGATCCGAACAAACAATAAAAGGTGATGACTGTGAAACAATCTATCGTATCCCTGCAGCATGTGGACAAGTGGTACGGGGAAAACCATGTGGTCAAGGATCTGAATCTGGAGATTCTGGAGGGTGAATTCCTGACGTTGCTTGGCCCCTCGGGCTGCGGAAAAACGACAACGCTGCGCATGATCGCGGGCTTCGAGGACGCAAGCTCCGGCACGATCACCGTTCAGGGGGAGCGCATTGAAGACAAGGAGCCGTACCAACGCGATGTCAATACCGTCTTCCAGAACTACTCGCTGTTCCCGCACATGACGGTCTTTGACAACGTGGCCTATGGGCCGTCGATCCGAAAGGTCCCCAAGGCGGAAATCAGGGAGCGCGTGACAGAGATGCTGCATCTGGTGCAAATGGATGGTTACGAAAAGCGCAAGCCTGATGCGTTGTCGGGCGGGCAGAAGCAGCGCGTCGCCATCGCACGGGCGCTGATCAACAACCCGCGCGTGCTGCTGCTGGATGAGCCGCTGGGTGCGCTGGACCTCAAGCTGCGCAAACAGATGCAGATCGAGCTCAAGCGTCTGCAAAGAAAGCTTGGCATCACCTTCGTCTATGTCACGCACGATCAGGAAGAGGCCATGACCATGTCTGACCGCATCGCCGTCATGCGCGGCGGCGTGATCCTGCAGATCGGCGCGCCCATGGAAATCTATGACAGGCCCAACTGCCGCTTTGTGGCGGATTTCATCGGGGAATCCAATATCATCGACGGGACTGTCCTCCGTGTGGACGGAAAGCGTATTGAGGTCGAAACCGCGGACGGAATCGTGCTCACACGGGGGGAGGGCTTCCGGGAAGGGGAGAAGGTGTGCGTCTCCATCCGGCCCGAGTACCTTTGCCTGAGCGAGACGCCGCGGGAGGGCTTCACGCTGCATGCCCGCATTAAGGATTTCATCTATATGGGCACGGTCATCAAAACCAGTCTCGACCTGCCGCACGGACAGGAACTGAAGCTGTCCCGCTTCGAAGCGGACCCCACTCTGCATGAAGGGGACGAGCGCTATATCTGGTGGGACACGGAGAAATCTGTTCTCATCCACATGGAGGGCGGTGCGATATGAGCGGCAGCATTACAGCCACTCGCAAACGGCACAGCCGTCTGCCGATGATCGCACAGGCGGGGCCTGTATCTGTATGGATGATCCTGTTCGTGACGATCCCCATGCTCTTTATCATCTTCATCAGCTTTATGACCCGCGGCACCTTCGGCGGCGTGGAATATGTCCCGACGCTCAAATCCTATGAGACGCTGGCGGATCTTGTCTACTTCAACGTCATCCTCAAGAGCCTGCGTGTGGCTCTGGTGACGACCGTCGTCTGCCTCCTGCTGGGGTACCCCTTTGCTTACTACATCGCGCGAAAGCCAGCGGATGTGGCCTCGCGCCTCATCATGCTGCTCATGATCCCGTTCTGGACAAACTCCCTCATGCGTCTGAATGCGTGGATGCTGCTGTTTCAGACGAACGGCCCGGTCAACAAGGCACTTCTGGCGCTGGGACTTGTACAGAAGCCGGTGACCTTCGTCTATACCGACGGACTTGTGCTTCTGGGCCTGATAACAAACTTTCTGCCGTTTGCGGTGTTGCCCATGTATTCCTCCATCGAAAAGCTGCAGACCGCGATGCTGGAGGCGTCGGCCGATCTCGGCGCACGCCCCTCGGTGACCTTCCTGCGCGTGACACTGCCGCTGACCTTCCCGGGCATTTTCTCGGCCATCATCCTGACCTTTATCCCCGCCCTCGGTACCTATACCATCACGGACATGCTCGGCGGCGGAAAGGTGCTCTACATCGGCAACATCATCAAAAATCAGTTCGGCACCATACGCAACTGGCCGCTGGGCGCGGCGCTGAGCGTTTTGCTGCTGCTGGTGACAGCGTTGCTGATCTTCCTCTATTCCCGCTTTGCGAAGATCGAGGATATGGAGGTGCTGTGAAATGAAGCAGAACGCAAACCGCAAGCTCAAACGCCAGCGGCGCAGCCGCATACTCGGCGGCATCTACGCGGCGCTCATTTACGCACTGTTCTATATCCCGGTGCTGGTAATGATCCAGTTTTCTTTCAACGACGCCAAGCGTAATTACTCCTGGGAGGGCTTTACCACCATGTGGTACGGAAAGCTCTTCTCCTTCAGAAACCACGACCTGTGGGAGTCGCTGGTCTACTCGCTGGTCATCGCCGTCGTCGCCACGATCATCAGCGTGGTGATCGGCGTGCTCGGCGGCATAGGACTTAAAAAGTTCGAGTTTCACGGAAAAAAGTTTATAAACCTCATGCTCTATGTGCCGATCGTCGTGCCGGAGATCGTGCTGGCGGTCTCCATGCTCATCATTTTCATGTCTCTCGGCATCAAGCTCGGCATGGGCACGATCGTCATTGGACACTGTACCTTCTGCATCCCTTACGCCGTCGTCACGATCAAGGGGCGCATCAGCGGCGATAACGACACCCTGCAGGAGGCGTCCATGGATCTCGGGGCAAACCGGGTGCAGACCTTCTGGCGCGTGACGATCCCGAGCATCATGCCCGGCATCCTCTCGGCGGCGTTTCTGAGCTTTACCCTGTCCATCGATGACGTTATCATGTCCAACATGCTCGCAAGCGCCCGGCAGTCCACGCTCCCGGTGCTGATCCTCTCGGTCAACCGCACCGGCATCACCCCGGACATCAATGCCCTGACGACGATCATGGTCCTGATCATGGTCACGGGCATGCTGCTTTTGAGCTTGCTCCAGCGCAGGCGTGCAAAAAAAGAAGCCGAAGAGATGGCCGAGACAGAAAAACGGATTTCCGCCATGCGCAATGGCTGAAAGGTAAAAGACACAGCGTACCCCAAACTGACAGAGGAGGAACAAACATGAAAAAAGCACTGGCCCTCGTACTTACGCTCGTCATGCTCCTGTCACTGAGCCCTATGGCTTTCGCGGCACCGAAGAATGAGATCAACATCTTCATGTGGAGCGACTACATCTCGGATGAACTGATCGAAAACTTTGAAAAGGAGTTCGACGCACGCGTCAATCTCAGCTACATGAATGACAATGCCGACTCCATCACCAAGCTCACCGCGGGCGCCGGCAGCGAGTATGACCTCATCATGACCTGCGACGCGTACATGGAATCCCTGATCGCGGGCGGTTATCTGGAAGAGCTCGACCTGAGCAAGATCCCCAACTCCGCCAACATCAACAAGGCCTACTGGTCCGAGCAGAATCAGAAGTACTGCGTGCCCTATCTCATGAACTACATCTATGTAGTCTATGACACCGAGCGCTGCCCCATCGAGGTCACCTGCTACAACGACCTCATCAAGCCCGAAATGAAGGGCCAGATCGGTTCCGTTGACGGCGCGCGCAACCTCTTCCCTATCGCGCTCATTGCTCTGGGCTACGATCCCAACTCCCGCGATGAAAACGAGATCAAGGAAGCCTACGAGTGGCTCGTGAAGTATAACGAGAACGTGGTCGCCTACGGCTCCACCGAGACCAACATGGTCAGCGGCACCATCTCCTGCATGTTCACCTACGATGGCAACACCGCCGAGGCCATGGCGCAGCTCGGCGAGAACAATACCCTCACCGTCGCCCCCTTTACCTCTGACCCTGTGCAGCTCGGCTTTGACCTGTACGTCATCCCCAAGGGCGCGCAGCACCAGGATCTGGCCTACCAGTTCCTCAACTACATCTGCGATCCCGAGGTCATGGCGGCAAACCTGGTAGAAAACCCCTATTCCTGCCCGAACGATGCAGCCGTCGCGGCCGCCTCTGAGGAATACCGCAACGGCCCGGCCTTCGACTTTGACTACAAGACCAATGTCTTCTTCCAGGAGGATGTGGGCGATGCCATCACGATCTACGACCAGTATTATCAGATGCTGAAGGTGGGCTGAGTTTTGCTGAAGTTCGACGAACAAAAGCAGCTCGACAGCGTGCGCGGGGCTCTGGCTCTGCGCACGTCTATCGAGAAGATCATCGACGAAGCCTGGGACGCGGGAGTTAAGAACCTCTGCTGGCTTGGCATCGGCGGCACCTGGGCCTCGGCCATGCAGGCGGTGTGCCACATGAAGGAGCGCAGCGCCATTGAGACCTTCGCCCTCAACGCCGCCGAGTATCTCACGACCGGCGACAGGCGCGTGGGAGAGGGGAGCTTTCTGATCTTCTCCTCAGTCACAGGCACCACGGCGGAGATCGTGGAGGCCGTCGCAAAGGCGAAGAGAGCCGGCGCAAAGGTGCTCGCCTTTGTGGATACCGCGGGCACGCCCTTGACCGTGGCCGGGGACTGGTGCATCCAGTACCCGAAAAACGAGCAGCTCAAATTCTTCATGTGTGCCGACCGCTTCCTGTACCGCGAGGGCGTGATGCCGGAGTACGACGACATGTACGCGCAGTTTGACCGCTCTCTGCCCGAGGCGCTGGCTGAGGCTGAGAAAGCGGCGGATGCATTTGGCAAAGCCTATGCGGAAAAGCACAAGGATGACACGCTCCATTACTTTGTCGGCGCCGGGGCGCTCTACGGTGCGACCTACTCCTATGCCATGTGCTACTGGGAGGAGATGCACTGGATGCGCACCAAGTCCATCCACGCCGCGGAGTTTTTTCACGGCATGCTGGAGATCATCGACGAGGATACGCCGGTGACGGTGCTCATGGGCGAGGATGCCCAGCGGCCCCTGTGTGAGCGCGTGGTGCGCTTTCTCAAAAAGGTAAACCGCAATTACACTGTGATCGACTCAAAGGACTGTGCGCTGCCCGGCATCAGCGATGAGTACCGCGGGTTCGTCAGCCATCTGGCGGTGCACACCGTGACGAACCGCATCGACGCGCACATTGAGGCGCTCAGCGGTCATGACATGGAGATCCGGCGGTACTACCGCAAGGTGGACTATTGAAACAAACAAGAGGGAGGCATACGGCCTCCCTCGTTTTGAGATTGAAGAAATGAGATACGGATTGTTTACCTGCCCGTACCAGCGCCTCCCGCTGGAGCGGGCCTTTGCGGATGCAAAGGCTTTCGGCTATGACTATATCGAGCTCTGGGGCGGCAGACCGCACGCGTTTGCGCCCGATCTGCTCGCGGGACAGCTGCGGGAAGTACTCAGGCTTCAAGAGCAGTATGAAATGCCGGTGGAGGTCTATACCCCAGAGCACAACGCCTATCCCTATAATTACATGCTGGGCAGCGAAAGCCAGTCGCGGGACGCAATGGACTATCTGCTCAGATCCCTGCGCTGCGGAAGGGAGCTCGGCGCGCAATACACGCTTATCTCCGTCGGGCACAGCGGCTTTATGCCTGCGAAGGCCCGGAGGGAACGCCTGTGCCGAAGCTTCCGGCTCCTCGCGGAGGAGGCGGAGCGCTTGGATCACCGCATCGTGATCGAAACGCTCACACCCTATGAGACAGACCATTTCACTCATGCCGAGGATTTGAAAGCGCTTTTGGATGAAGTCGGCTCCGGGAACCTTTTCGGCATGTGCGATGTGGTCGTGCCGTTTGTGCAGGGAGAGACGGCGGCGCACTACGTACGCGTGCTCCGAGCGCGCATGGTGCATCTGCATCTTGCCGACAGTGACGGCGTGAGCGATACCCACCTGCTGCCCGGAGAAGGAAAGATCCCGTTTATGGGGTGGCTTGATGAATTGCATGCCTGCGGCTATGACGGACGGGCAACGATAGAGCTTGTCACGCACTATATCGACACGCCTTCTGAGGCCGCAAGGCAGGCGCTGGAGAGTATACGGAGGATGGAAGCATGAAAATTGCCTGTGTGGGCGACAACTGCATCGACTTTTATGACGAAACCGGGATGGCCTGCCCCGGCGGAAACCCGGTCAATGTGGCGGTGTACGCCCGGCGCCTGGGCGCGGAGACGGCTTATCTCGGTGCCGTAGGGACGGATCGTTTCGGAGACATGCTGATGGAAAGGCTCAAAGCCGAGCGCGTCGATATCACCCATGTTCAGCGCTTGGAAGGACCGAGCGCCCTGTGCCATGTGACCATGCGCGAGGGGGACCGCGTCCTTGGCGACTACGACGAGGGTGTGATGGAATGCTTTGCTCTTCGCAAAGAGGATCTTGCGTATTTGTCCGGCTTTGATCTTGTAATCACGGGGCTGTGGGGAAGAACGGAGAAGTATCTTGAACAGATCCGCGCGTCCGGGACACTTATTGCCTTTGATGGGGCTGACCGCCCCTTTGATCCGGCGGGCTTGACAGCACTCCCGCACACGGATCTTGCATTTTTCTCCGATGATTCTATGGACGATGAGGCTCTGCGCGAGAAGATAAGCTCCGCTGCGTCGCGTGGTCCTCGCATTGTCGTTGCGACACGCGGCGCAAAGGGGAGCCTTGCCTTTGACGGCACTGCATTTTATGACTGCCCGCCTGCCCCTTGCAGCGTGGTTGACACAATGGGCGCCGGTGACAGCTATATAGCAGGCTTTATCAAGACCTGGCTTGAGGGGAAATCCATAGCCGAATGTATGAAGACGGGCGCCTTGACAGCGGCAGGCACAATCGCCCGCCAAGGGGCGTGGTAACGAAGGAAGTACTGATTAAATCGGAGTGTGCGGATTGGCGGGCAGGTTTTTGCCGACGAAGCCTGAAAAGGGCAGCCGATCTGGTTCTCTTCCCATAATCCTTGACTCAAAGCTGAAATCGTTCTAAATTCTTTTTGAGCGGCAGACCTGTTATATTCCCCATCCTCGCGTGGTGGGCAATCACTGGCAGGCTGCCGCTTGTTTTCGTCATAGCTAATCATCTTCCCATCGTATTTCACCCAGTCAATCAATTTCTCGCCGTCTGCGTTTATCCGCTGCCAGTTTTGCCCTGACACTTGATCTCTCCGACATTTTTCACTGTGACGCTTCTGTGATAATCCCCGTGCTATACTGCGCTCGCAAACAAAAAACAAAGGCCGACAGGCCCAATCAATTCAAATAAAATGAAAAAGAGATTATTACAATGCCAGTTCAAACCAGCAAGAGCATTCTGAAAGTTCTCGGAATCATCGATATCGTTATGGGAGTATTGGTACTCCTCTTCAGCGCCCTCACTTTCGCGGGCGGCGGTCTTCTGGCTTCCGGGGTTGTCCCCATGGACCAGGTCGAAGCCGGTGTGTCAGGTTCCCTCGTGTTTGTTGCCGGAGGCGCAATGCTCCTCATGGGTGCCTTCTCCCTGGTGGAAGGAATTCTTTCCCGCCGTGCGGCGAATGATCCGAGCAAAGCACAGCCCGCATTTGTCTTCGCCATCATCAGCCTGGTGCTTGCGGCAGGCAACATGATCTGGGCGATCGTTGGCGGCGGCTCCCCGGTTTCCGGCCTTGTGAGCGTTGGCATTAACGTCCTGCTTGTCATGGCGGCAAACACCGTGAGAAAAGAAGGCGCAAGCGAAGCTCTGGCAGCTTAAGCTCCGATCAATCAACTTCATAGAAATAATCGCCGGCCCGAAACGTGAGTGAATCCGTTTCGGGCTGCTGCTTTTTCTTATCCCGCCCGCAATTATTATTCTCTTTCATTTTTGCCTTTTTATCTGAAAATCTCCGTCCCATCAAAAAAGTGGAAGATTATCATCCCATCCCGCTGCACTTTCGCGTAGTCCACAAGGGACAGCCAAAGGCGATTATCGAATTCGGTGAGCAGATCTTCCCGCTTGCTGACCGTTGCAATGAACCGGTCTATGGCCTTCGCCTTTGACAGCTTCTCCTGACGCAGTGCAGTGAGGGCGTCGTAGCGTTCTTTTGCCTTCTCATACCGGTCCACATACCCGTTATATCGGGCGGCGTAATCTTCCTGATCCTGCGCGGCAGTGGAGTTTTCCTCGATACACTTCCTTGTCAAGCCTGCGACCACTTCCATCTCCCGTCGCAGTTCTTCCATCTCGGTATCAATGGTGTAAGTGCCCGTGAGAACCGTTTTCGCAGCTTCGCAGGCTTCCAGGTACGGAGCCTTGTCTGTGACCATAGCGTTGAAAGCCGAAATGAACCGTTCCTTGATTTCCTCATCCCGTACTGCCGGTGTCTGGCAACGTGGTTTGCCTTCATCATACTTGCAGTTACAGCGCCAAACCTTGCTCCGGTAGGCATCGTTGGAGTGCCAGACCTTCATGCCGTACCATGCTCCGCAGTCACCGCATTTGACCTTGGCGCTGAACACGCTTTTGCCACTGTAAGCGCTCCCGATCTGCTTTCGCCGTGCCAGCTGGTCCTGCACCGCATCCCACTCGTTTGGATTGATGATTGCTTCGTGGCTGTGCTCAATGTAGTATTGTGGCACCTCGCCTTCGTTTACTTTTCTGCTCTTTGTCAGGAAGTCAGTCGTGAAGCACTTCTGAAGGCGCGCTGACCCGCGGTATTTTTCGTTCTGCAGGATGCTGTTGACCGTTGACGCCGGCCAGTTTTTCTTGCCCTTTCGCATTCTTCGCTTCCCTCGGGATAGTCGAGCATCGTGTTCTCAAGTCCGCCAAGGAGCCAGTTACTGGCGTGGAAAATGTTCTTGAAGGCCTTCTTCTGCCGGGCGTTGCATTCTGCGTATTTCATGTTCTTTCCTCCTAAATCTGGGCTCCTTGGCCCTTTGTCGTGTACATATATCACTCTACTCGGCAGAAATAGCAAGTAATATCAGAGCAGTAAAATACACAATTATTCAGGAGGAAAAATGGCCATAATATGGTGGGAGAAGTTGGATTTGAACCAACGTAGGCCGAAGCCAGCGGATTTACAGTCCGCCCCTTTTGACCAGACTCAGGCATTCTCCCATATGTGGTGGGCTCTCCAGGAATCGGACCTGGCACGCGCAGATCTTCAGTCTGCCGCTCTACCAACTGAGCTAAGAACCCATGGGGTGCGTGACCGGTCTCGAACCGGCGACCTCCAGGGCCACAACCTGGCGCTCTAACCATCTGAGCTACACGCAACATAAATGGTTGCAGGGGTGGGAGTTGGACCCACATTGGGCAGCTTATGAACTGCCGATTTTTTCGCCGGTTTCCCATAGTCATTGAAGCATCTTGCGTGAAAAACTATAATAATCCCGCTCACCGGCAGCAAACCGATAAGCGGGAGTCTTGTTTATATGATAAAGAGATTCATTGTATCAGGCAGGATCGAGCGCCCGGCACAGCTTCTGAAGGAAGTGGATGCCGGGGATCTCACCGCCGGTGAGTAGCTCTTCGGACGGCGTCTGCGAGAGCGCGGGACGGTGTGCGTAAAAAGTACCCGGAAGCAACATGGACAGGGCCCCGTCTTTTGCCGAGAGCGCCGCGCTGTTCTCCGGCAGCGCCGAAGCGAGCATTTTCGCCGCCTTCTCAGCGCGGGAGATCTCACCGCCGCAGCTCAGACACGTCATCTGCGCCCCCACTGCTGTCGGGAGCTCTGTCCAGGTCTCGAACGCGCTTTTATCCAAAAAGGAATCAAACGGCTCTTTCCACAGGAGGAGCCAGCTCTCATTCTCCGGCAGGAGCTTTTCGACGGTAAGCAGGGTTCCCGCAATCGTTTTGCCCGCCACGCCCTTCTCGCTGCGCACAAAGGCACATTCTGCAGCACGGAGTGTTTTGCCGTCCATGCTCCCGCGCAGGACATGATGAAGCTGCGCATTCGGCACGAGCGGCATCCGGGGCAGAA